>NZ_JBMDKA010000014.1:0-179183 GCF_057809475.1 Flavobacterium sp. FG19
TTCTTTCCATAAAAATGCCCTCAAATAGTGTCTAACTTTTTGGGGGCAGTTCATTAGAGACAGCCTCTTTTTTTTATGAATTAATATCTATTTTATAAAAGCTTAGTTGGCTTTTAGTAATTTCTCCAAATATTCAATCTTATCTTTTTCTGCTTGAACTAATCGTTCATAAAGCTCAACAACTTTATTCAGCAGGAACAGGACTCGAACCTGTGTCCGCCGCGGTGGATATGAGCCCGTTAAGCTGTTAGAATTTAAAATAAAAAAAACACCAGCTTTTTCAAGTGGTGTTTTACTTAGTAGCCCCAACGGGACAATTCTCGAACCATTTTCAAAATGACTTGAAAAAATTAAATTTAAGCCAAGCTTGATTTTTTATAAAATTTTGTTCTTAACCAGAAACTAGCTTTCACTAATAATATTAATGCAGGTACTTCTATTAAAGGACCTATCACACCTACAAATGCCTGCGGAGACTGCAGTCCGAATACCGCTATGGCTACCGCAATTCCCAGTTCGAAATTATTCCCTGTTGCGGTAAAAGCTATTGATATATTCTTTTCGTATGGAATTTTAAGAGATTTATTTAAAAAGAAGCTAATGAAAAACATTGCCGTAAAGTAAATCACAAGCGGTAAGGCAATCTTTATAACATCCATTGGAAGTTCCACAATTTTATCACCTTTCAAGCTGAACATTAAAACGACCGTAAACAGTAAAGCATATAAGGTAATCGGTGAAATTTTAGCAATAAACTTTCTATTGTACCAGTCCCTTCCTTTTAATTTTACAAGTGAGTAACGGCTCATAAATCCTGCAAGGAAAGGAATTCCCAGATAAATAAGAACACTTTTTGAAACCTCCCATATTGAAACTTGAATATTGAAGTCTGCCAGCCCTAACCTTTGCGGAAGTATATTAATAAACAGCCATACAAAAAAACTATATGTCAGCATCTGGAAAATGCTGTTTAAAGCAACCAATAAAGCTGCGTATTCTCTATTGCCGCCTGCTAAATCATTCCAGACAATAACCATAGCAATGCATCGCGCCAGACCAATTAAAATTAAGCCAGCCATATAATCTGGCTCATCCCTTAAAAACAAGACAGCAAGCGAAAACATTAAAACTGTGCCAATAATCCAGTTTAGAAGAAGCGAAATTCCTATCGCCTTTTTGTCTTTTAAAGCTTGGGGAAGGAGGGTGTAATCTACTTTTGCCAATGGTGGGTACATCATTAGAATAAGCCCAGAAGCTAAAAGAATATTTGTCGACCCTGATGAGAGTGAATTTATGGCATCTGGAAAGACTGGAAAAAAATGCCCCAGCAGTATACCCAAGCCCATGGCAAGAAATATCCACAATGTAAGATATCGGTCAAGAAACTTTAATTTTGGCTTCATTGGTTGCAGCTGTTGATTTGTGAAAAGACATAAAACATTTCAGCTGCGATTTCAAGACTTCTTTCTGCATAGATCTTTGTCTGAATAGGAGTTGAATCCGATAGTTTAGGATCTTCGTAAGTAATTGGAATCCTTTTTTCTGCTCCTGCAATAAAGGGGCATCCGCCATCTGCCTGCGAGCAGGTCATCACGGCAGCAAAATCCGATGCAGGATTGAAAGGGCTGTCATATTTTTTAGAAAACCCAATTATTGGTAATGCATTGGGGCTGTATTTTACTGCATATATGGAATTGCTGCCTTCATTGATTTTTAAAATTTCAAACCCCTGTCCAGCTAAAGTCTCTGCCACTTTTGGGAAAAGCGCAGTTTCTTCCGTGCCCCCTGAATAGCAGTATACAGCTGGTATGCTGAAATGTGAAGCAGCAGTCTGAGCCCAGATCTGAGACAAATGGCTTCTTCTGGAATTATGTGTGCAGATGAAGTTGATATTCGCCTTATCTCCGCTTTTAACCTTATCCTTTATATATTCAATGAGAGGACTCAAAATCGATTTTCGTTCTTCGCTTATGCCATTAAAGTTTAGATGTTCAATCGTTTTTATTAATTTTAGATGCATGTTTTTTATGTTAAGATTAATCTATTCCTATAATGCTGCTGCGTCGCTCCATTATGACGTTGTCTTTCCACACGCCATTTTTCTTTCCTATTTTCTCACGAAATCCCACAAGTCTGAATCCGCATTTTTCATGCAGTTTAATGCTTCCTAGATTTTCAGAAAATATGCTGGACTGTAAAGTCCAGATTCCATGTTTTTCGCTCTGGCTGATAAGTTCTTTCAGCAGGATGCTTCCAATGCCTTTGCCTCTCTGATCCTCTGCAATATAAATGCTTACTTCTGCCACACCTGCATAGGCACACCTGCCAGATACTGGGGTCAATGCCGTCCATCCTTTCATAATCCCATCTTGGAAGATGCTTATTCTGCAGAAGGGCAGGTGGGAGCTGTCCCACTCTTCCCACTGCGGTGAGACGTTCTGAAAAGTTGCTGAATTTGTTGCCAGACCTTGGCTGTAGATTTCCTTCGCCTGAGAAAAATTTTTATCGGTAATAGTATTGAATTCCATGACAGCAAAAGTTTAACAGCATCCTGATTCAGGAGTGCAGCACGAGTTGTTGGATTCAGTAGGTAAGGTTTTAAATTTTTCCTGCGGTATGCCGCAGGCCTCATTCGCCAGACACGCGGTTTTCTTATTTTTCAGGATAAAAACTTCTCCATTAAAGTCCAGATCATATTTGCCGATGGTGTCATTCTGGTATTCCACTTCAATTTCTGAGTCTTCAATCCCCAGTTTTTCTTCGGAAAGGCTGATAATATTTAGCAGTTTTGCTGGCTTTAGTCGGTGCTCAAAGTCATCAGCATTCCATAACTGAAAGTTAACCGCTTTTTCATTTCTGATTGTTCCCCCGCAGTCAATGAAGTGTTTGGTTACAATGCCTATTTCCGTAACATGAAAATATTCAGGCACAAATGTGCCGTTTTCCAATTGAAATTCCACATTCTGCAATGTTGGAAGCAGCTCTTTAATTTTTGATAGTTTCATAGTTTTTTTATTATTGTTATATAGTAATATTGCGATATTTGATGGCAAATTTTTTTAGCAGCATTTTTGATTTGCCACTGTCGAAATTATATTTGCAAAATATTCTTTTAGTAGGCTGAAAGTCTCTTCATTAATGCAGTAGCATATCGAAGTTCCTTCAATACTGCCCTTGATCAGCCCTGCGTTTTTCAGCTCTTTCAAATGTTGGGAAATGGTAGGCTGGGCTAATGGCAGTTCATCTACAATGTCACTGCAGATACAGGCATTGACCTTTAGCAGATATTCTATTATAGCAATTCTTGCAGGATGTCCCAATGCTTTTGCAATTATAGCAATCTTGTTTTGCTGGTCTGTAAAGTGATCTGTTTTTGTTGCTCCCATTTCATTTTATTTTTATATTGCAATATTACGATTAATAATTTGTTGAAAAAAATATTTGAAGAAATATTTCGGTTCTTATTATGGAATGCTATCATTTACCAGAACGGGACTCGAACCGATATTGCCTGTAAATGCTGGATTTTTTCTATATTTAAAAAAGTATGATGTCTTTATCGAACCACAAAAAAGCCTGAGAAATATATACTTCTCAGGCTTTGCATAATTTCTGGAGCCCTAACAGTACAATTCTCGAACCATTTTACTGATGATTTAAAAATTTTGAATCCAATAATTCAGAGCTATAGATTGTAAATATTATTTTTTATAAAAAAAGAATTAATAATTTTAGAAATAATTTGCAATTAATTGATTTAAGTCCATTGCGATATAACCGTTAGGAATTTTTGGGTTCATTCTTTGTAATCTATTAATTGCTTGTTGTACGAGATGGGGTTGAAATATAAAAATATAATCTGTATTTATATCTACACTAGTGCCGAGAGCTAAATAAGACCCCGCTACTTTTTCAAGAAGTACTGTCCTGTTAAGATTAGCTAAGTTTTTATAATTAAATCTTAATTCAACTAATAACATTTGCTTGGTTTTAGCATCAGAAATGGCAAATGTACAATCCATAGTTCTATTTTGATTTCTATTTTCACTTTTTGCATTAATTATTTCAACGCAATCTAGATCTAAAACCGTAATATTATTGAAGATTGTTGGTAGTGATGTTAAATTGTCATCTTCATTTAAAATTATCTGATTAAAATCTTTTACACAACATGTATGTGTTTTAGATACTATATGATTTTCAGTTTCAGTTTTGTTGTACTTCATTAAATGCCATATTGATTGATTCTATCGATGGCAATATTGAATGATTCAAAAATAGGATCGATGTTTTTTTCTAAGAAAGTATAATTATATACAAATGAATTTTCTTGTCTATTTGCTAGATAAAAATTTACATCTTCTAATTTACCCTCTTTTTCCGATATATATCTGATTGCACTTACCATATCAGGATTATGGCTTGCAAGGAAAAATTTTACACCAAAATGTTTATTTAGTAGAACAATTATTCTCGCATATTCGATAATCCACTGTGGATGAAGATTTGATTCTGGCTCGTCTATTATTAGGAGTGTCTTTTCATTCAAATGACCGTTTTTTAATAACAATTGCAAAATTGAAAAAGCTTTAATACCTGTAGCGACGTCTAATAAATTAAATATTGCACCGTCGATTCTTTTAAATTTGAAATCGTCAGCCATAAATATGCCTTCATCATATTCAACATCACCTTTTATAATTTGTTTACTAATTATGTCGCTAATACTATTATTATTACTATCGTTGTTGTCTAACAATAGTTCATTTAAATCATCCCAGTATTCATTATGTGAATCCTGAATGGAAAGCATCATTGGTGTATCAATATAGATTGCTTTATCGATTGTAAATGGTATAGACATATTAGATTTTTCTAAAGACACAATAATGTCTTCAAACTCATAAACTTCAAATTTTCTAGGTAATTTACTATCGGCAAAAACTTTTTGTAGTTCCTCTGTAAAAATAGAAGTTGGTCTAGAATCAATTTTTCCTTTAGCCTCTTTAAACTTATCCCTCACAAGTTGTTTAACATTAGCGAAGGCTTCTCTATGATCAAGACTTTGATTATCTTCTCTTAATACTTCTTTAATTATTCTCTTTAATCTATTTAATCTAGGCGATCCAATAGATCCTTCATTTTTTGAAGAAATCTCATCTTCAATTTTAGAATAATTAGAATATAGATACTCCACTTTATCAATTAAAGATATCCATTTATCAACTTCTTCATTTAAAAAATCGCTGTAATATAAGTTTCTTCTTAATTCTTCAATTTCTTTTCGATAGTCTTCTCTAATTTTTCTGTCTTTTTGGGAATAAACTACTTCCTGTTGAAAAATTTCTAAAAAGCGGAGAACATCTCTTAAATTTGAATTCAGTTTTTGCTTAACAAGGGAATCATAATTAGAGGCAGTTTTAAAAAGAAAATATAAAAGTTTAGAAAGTGTGCTTTTGCCGCATCCATTTTCTCCTGCCACTAAAGTTATACCGTCAATAATTATATCAGCATCATTAACAGCTCTAAATTTCTCGGTTTTTACTCTTAGATTAGAAATCATAGTGCGATTTAGGTAAAATTGTATATTATTAAACAAAAGTAGATAAAAAAATACTATACTCAACAGTGGTTGTCAAGAATACGGATTTTGTTTTGAAAATTGAGTATGTTTAATTTTAAATTCAGATTAAATTAGAAACAGCCTTTCACATTTATGTATTTTTTTAAAAAGTTGTTTGACTTCTAATACAAAAAAACGAATATCTTAAAAAAGCATACTTGCAATATCATATTTATGCCACATAAAGATAAAAGTTAATTGAAACTTAGCAAAGCTTTATTTTAAATTTATTAGTATTTTACAAGAGTAGATTTTTTGTTTCTAAGTGTAATATTATAATTGTCGCGTTGATATTGTCGATTAAAGAAGAATCAAAAAAATAAATTGCTCCTTTCAATTTGAAACTGTAGTGTAAATTAAAAAAACTTAAGTCACAACTAAATCATCGATATTCATATTTTCTGTTTTTAAAAATATCTCTTTACTATCATTTGATATATCATTATAATTTGCTAAAAATCTACGATTTAATATAAAGGATTAATATTTTAGCTTAAGCTTCTCAATTAAAGTTAATGACTCATTTTTTGTCATTCTCAAAGCTAATTCCTCAGCAATCTTATCTAGCTTGGTATCATCAAAGAAGTATAAGTCGTTAAAGATATTCTCGGCAAGTGAAATGATAAACTCATCACAAAAATGTGCTACGCGATTGTAAAATGAGAGTAACTCAGCGTGCTTTAATCTTTCCAAATCTTTAAATTCAATAATTTTAATTTTTAGTTTTTTTAATGAGTCAGAATGTTTAATTAAATTGTTTACTTCTCTTAATTCATTGACTTCGTTATAGCCACTTATTGAACTTAAAATAATATTTTTTGTTTTTAAATAATCTCTTATGCTATCCCATTTGAATAAATCTTTTGTACTGGCATTGTATGAAGCTTCTAAGAGCCTTTTTATGTCAATTTCGAGATTTTTGAAACGATAGACCACTTTCATTTCCGCAATTGCAAGCAATTTTTGCTCCAATAAATCATGGGAAAAGAACCAATTATGTATTTGATTATTTTGTATATGTTCACCACGTAATTTAACTTTAAAACTCTCTTCAAGTTCTTTATTAAGCTGTAATACCAAATCCTCGACAGAATAGCTGTAGGAATCTAGTTTTAAGCTTAAAAAGAAAGTTTCTAAGCTCACTTTATTTAGTTCTCTAGTTTCGTAAATTTCATCTTTATTCATCTTTATTTATAAATTTAAGGTTGTGCTATGTGCTAAGTAGGATTATTCAAATTTTGAAATTATTGTGTTGAAAAGTAATCAGATTTTATTCAGGAAGATCTTAAGCTTTTAAAATGATAATTAGAACAGAACAATAATTAAATTATAATGAAGATAAATGAGAATACAATGTTTGTATTTTCTGTTTTTTTTCTTCTGTATCGGCTTTATTTAGCATTCGCTGATATAGATTTGTTTCAAGGTAATGTGTCTTTTCACCATGATAGTAATAGTCCGTGATAAAATCAATCGATAATTCAAATATTCCTTGATTCACAAGAAAGAATTCAGGTTGGAAAATAATAATTGTATCATCCTGCGAATTATCATCATATTTTACAAATTGCTCTTTAAAGTTGCCAGGAATATGATTTATATGCTCGATGTATTTGTATAGAGGTTCTAAAATTCTAATTTGGAATAGCGAATTACTATGATTTCTTAAGATCATAGTTTCCACAGTTTTTTGATAAATCAGTGATAATTTATGTGTGCGTGGTGAGCTTACATTATTTAAAGATAGATAAGCTTTACAAAATACTTCAATATAGAATAACATATTATGAAATAAAGCTGGTGCTAATTCACTTAGGTATCCAAAAGCATATCGATCAACATCATAAATATTTTCATTTTTCATGATTTCAATTGATTTTTCCAATAATAATGATAGGACGGTGTATTGATTAATACAAGCATTTACAGCATTATTTTTTGTAGATTTATTTTTTGCAATTAGACCAAAAGTGCTAATCCAAACATATTCAAATTCACTTTCAGCGATATGTAAATTTCGTATTCTATCGAAATAGTAATACGTTTCAATAAATTCGTTATAATCAATATTTAATGAAGTAAGTAGATCAATAAATAGACTTCTTTCCGAAAACTTAAATTGATTTGCAAACAATTGTCCTTCGGTAAATCTTTGTATTAAATTATTTAATTGAGTGTTATTGGAAACTATGATGAAATCGTCAATGTTATGTCTCATTTTTTTATTTACTTTATCTGTACTTGTAGATATTATTTACTGTGTTTTCGATTTTTTATATCGGTGAATTATCTAAAAAAGAAATTAACAATTCTTTGCTTTCAAAATTATTTTCATCGTTTAATAAATGATAAAACAAATTAATAATTTCACCTTGAAAAATTGCAAGTTTTGAATAATCAACAAAGATTCTAATTGATTTGTGAGTCATTTTATGTCTTATCTGATACATGTCGTCTAAAATTTCTTTAAAATTTAATTTTTCTGAATATCGATGTTCAAAAGAATACTCTAAAAAACGTTTTTTGCATTTATGTTCCATTTTGTACTTTTCATCATCTAGCAAAAAAATACTTTCAATAATCATAATAAATTGAGAAACTCTTAAATGCAAGTCAGTTTCAGATATGCATTTAGAGAAAAATATAATTGATTTTTTTACCAGTCTTTCAAGGTTTGAATCAAATTTTGGATCTAGCAATTTTGCAAATTCCTCGAAGAAAGGTTTGAACGCAATTACAAGTTCAGAATGAAATGGTAATTGACTACGATTTATCTTAGTATTTATTGAAAAATTATTATCGTCGTTATTTTCAAATCTTAAGAAATCATATGAAAATGGTATTCTGCTTTCCAGATCTAAGTAACATAATTCTGTTGGGAAATGCACAGTAGGACTAAAGCATTTTAATATATCTACAACTAAGCAGGCATTTTCATAGGCTATACTTTCTGCTTTTTTATTTTCAGCAAAAACTTTTGATTCAACAAAAACTTGTCCTTGATACTTCCTATATACGTCATCAAAATTCTTTTCTGAGTATTCCTTATCTTTAGATTTTTTTTTATAGAGTTCATCGAAATATTCTTTTGAAAAAAACATTATTCGAGATTCGCCAATATGAAAATTTTCCTCAATATCAATGTTTAGAAGCGGAAAGTAATAGGTATAATTTTTTACGTCCTTTAAAAGAATATTTTCTATGTAAGTAAATATATCAATTGTTGATATTTTAGATATATAAATATCAACGATCCATTTCAATATTTTCTCCTTTAAGTATTCAATAGAAACTTTCGAATGTACATTATTCCATTCCGAAATTTCATAAACTAATTTATAAAAATCCTTATAATCACTTTCTTGAAACCCATATTTTAAATTTTTAATCATAATATAGATTTTTAAATCTGATAAATCTGAAAATTTCTGAGTTACAACTACAGGGGTTTCAATATAATTATCAGATAAATCGATGAAACCTAGATGTGATGAAGAACCTTTCCACGTATCAAAATGAGTTTTATTGCTCTCATTCTCTACTGTTATTATTTTCTCCACAAAACTGAATAGCTGTAATTTTATGTTATCTTCATTCATGACTTGACTTTTTTAATTATTAAACTTATCTCTGAAATATTAATTATTAGTAAAATTTTGAAACTTATTCAAAGGTAGAATTTTGCTACGCAGTTATTCTGCGCAGAGGGATTTCCATCTTGAATAAATGTTTACTCTTACAAAACATCAATTTCTTTAACAATTAGTTTAAAGGTAAATTTTCGTAATTACGGTTTTCCATAATGATCATATCTGAGTAATTTATTTATTTGTTGATGAATCTCTTTGATTCGAAAACTTTAAAAATATAAATTTATGCAAAGTATTTATTCAATTAAACGCGGGCCAAAACCCAAAACCGATGAAGGGAAGGATGATAAAAGAAGGAGAGTTAATCCTCCTAATAAAGAAAAACATCCAGATTTAAAACCACACAAGCATAAGCCTAAAGATTAAAGTACAATCCCATCTTTATTGATGGGATTTTAATAAGTCGTAATTAGATAATAATTTATAGAAAACAAGTATAAATACTCATTAAATTTTCTGAGAAATTTCTTTTCTTGCTTTTACTATTTTATTACATGAGATCTGCCAAAACAAAAATGTATTGATAAATTGACTATGCTTTTTAGCTTATTAATAGTATATTAGCTCAAAGGCATTAAATTTCCCATATATAAACAATAAGTAAATAATTTAATGAGTGGTCTATTTTTAAACTTTTATCAAATATCAATCTCTACGAATGCAGGGATATCTTATATTCATTCTCTCAGCTATAAGGATTATTCTTCAAGGGAAGCATTTGACAAATTAAAGGTTCAATTTCCAGACCTTTCATTTTATAGAGATAATGATAAAATTTTAATTTGGAAAAATAATCAAGAAGCAGTATTTCCAAATGGCACTTATCTTGTAGATATTGACTTCATTGAGAAGCCAAAAGTGCTGTCTAAAATTTTAGAACGGACAATTATTGGCTTGGTTGAATCCAAAGGATATAAACTATTTAAAAATAAGCATTCAAATTCATGGGAAATTATTTCTCCTAAGGATGTCCTTAAGGGAGAGTTCGAGGGGTTAATGGTTAACAGGATAGTGCATTTTAACCCGTGTTTTTTTTATAAAGAGGACACGCTTTTGCTTGGTTTTACTTTATCCACATCATTAAAGAATTCATTTACTTGGAATCGAATTGAATTTGAAAAACGAGGTATTGATGTTAAAGGATTAAAAGGAGATGAAGAAAGGATTTTTGCAAATAAGCAATCTTTAAAACGTTTTTTAGAAACCAAAGGACTTTCAATTAAATATGATAAAATTATATCTATTGAAAATAGCAACACTAAAACATTTTCAATAATAGATGCTTTTTATAACTGGCTTCTTAAAAATAGAGACGAAATTAATCTTCCATTTGACTTAAATATTGATACAATTTCAAAAAAATATTTGCCATTAGAAAATGATTTGATCAAATCAGAGATGATTACTAAACCTCAAAGATATTTCTATAGTAATCGTAAAAACACCTTGAATCTTAGAAATTATGATCAAATGGTTAAAACATATCAGCCTTATTCACTAGAATTATATCAAAATAAAAATATAAAAATAGGTGTTATTTGTCCATCAGAATATCAAGGGGAAACAGAAGTTTTCATAAAAAAAATAGAAGCTAAACTTAAAGAAGTATTTCATTTTAATTCTTTAAGTTTTTGTTTTAAAATTGTTGACAATACTGATTTACAAAGTTACAAAGACGTATTATATGATAGTTTAATGCTTGGATGTGATTTAATTTATGTAATTGTAAATCAAATGCAAGAAAAATTAAGTCCTAGTTATTCGCCTTATTACGTATGTAAAGCAAAATTTATAGGAAACGGGATTCCTACTCAGGATATTCAAATTGAGACAATAAGACAAAATTTGAATGAATTCACATTGACTAATATTTCTTTAAACTCGTATGCAAAATTAGGAGGAACTGCGTGGACAATTGAGAAGGAGGATAAAGTAAAAGATGAATTAGTTATTGGAATTGGTTCCACTTTATCGGAAAAAGGAGAATTTGTACTAGGAATAGCCCAGGTATTTCATAATGACGGCAGGTATATGACTGGAGATTGTTCTCCCTTATCTACATTCAGCGATTATGCCGAAAATTTAGAGAACCATCTTTTTAGAATGCTAAAACCGTTAGTTGAAGAGATGAATAAATCAGGAACATTTCGTTTGATTTTTCATTTGTTTAAATCCGCAAGTGAGGAATATGAAATAAAAGCAATAAATAGTCTTAAAGAAAAATTAGCAAATTATAATTTTGAATTTGCACTTGTCCATTTGGCTTATGGACATAACTTTCGATTATATAATAATGATGGTAAAAATGATATACTTCAGGGAACTTACATCCAGCTTAGTAAATATTCTGCTTTATTACATTTTGTAGCTAAAAGCGATTTGCCTTTAAAAATTGAATTAGATAAGCGATCGACGTATACCAGCCTATTTTATATTGCTAAGCAGGTATTTTGGTTTTCTCATTTATCACATAGAAGCTATATGCCTTCTAAGAGGACAGTCACAATTATGTATCCTTCTTTAATGGCAAAAATGACCGAAGAACTTAAAAAGGTTGAAGGATGGGATTATGAAAGATTAAAAGCAGTGAGTGAAAAGTTATGGTTTATTTAAGAGAAATTTTGCTAAATAACAGAGAGAAATTAATTCAAATTAAAAATATTGAACTGGCTTCTTACTTATATATTCGTTCGTTTGAAGAATTATTCAATTGTACATTTGATTTAAGTCCTGAAGAAGAAATTGCATTAATCGGTTATAAAAAGGATGAAATTGATAGCTCAGAAGTGATGAAAATTGTTTCGAAGATTCCGATTAAGGGAATTAGCGCTACTTCTAATATATATAAATTTTCGGGTCTTTATTTGTCTGCTAAGAATGAATTGCAAAAACATTTTGAGGAAAAATTTAAACAAAGTGACTGGAAGCAAAAATACTTTCTTAGTATCATAGAGCCATCTTATCAAATAAAATTATATGAAGAAATCAAGGAGGAGAATGATCCTATAGCAATTATTATTAAAACAATTTTAAATGTTGACACAATAACAAACGACAAGCTAAATCTTGCTTTGAAATTTATTTCCTCTTGTAATAATATAGATGTACAATTACAAGTTCTTTTAGAAGATTTAGAGCAGATACTTTTGCAAATTAGATTTACAAATAAAAATGCTGATGAATTAGTAAGAGATGTCTTGAATAATTTTAGTAATGCCATTCAAAAAATAATATCAGGTAGAAGGTTAAATCATGCTGAATTTAAAATTGAGGATGAATATGATGTACAAGATATATTATATGTAATATTAAAATCTGTTTTTCCAAATTTGAGAGAAGAAGATCCTATACCTAAAGTTGGCAAAAAATCCACGAAAATTGATTTAATCATAAGAGAAGAAAAGATTTTGATCGAGGTAAAAATGATAAAACTTAAAGATTCAAATGAAACACATTTTATCGAACAGTTAAAAGTAGATTTTGAATCTTATCATGAATGTCAATGGTTGAGAAAACTATACTGCTTCGTTTATGATCCGTATAAAAAAACTAGAGATATTACAAATTTTAAAGATCTGAATGGAGATAGAATAAAAGGAGGTCATGATTTTAACGTTGAGGTAATTGTTGTTAATTAATTGACAGCTGTTTTTAAAAACACAGTAAAAATTATTAGATACTTTTCACTTAACTTTTTAAATTCCTCGGTAAAACCTCTTTTTCTTCTTCTGTTTAAATTGTTTCGAAACATAGTCATATATTTTCTCCCCACGAAGTAGGATCTCTGCAAGATTTTCTTTTAAATATTCTCTTGATTCAAGATCTTGTAAGTTTTTAGAATTTCTTGAAATAGAATTTTGATGTTTTCTTTCAAATGCAAGAATGTTCATAGCGCAGCTTTCCTGAATTCCTTTTGCACTGAATTCTTTTCCTAAACTGCTTCCGTTGAAAACGGATCTGGTTTTATGGTCAACATAAGTTATTCCGTAAAGTTGTCCTTCTCCGCTCTTTCTTAGTATCATTTGAATGCGTTCTTTTTCTAATATCTTGCATAATTTTTCGGGAGAAATTATGTCTTTGCGAAAGAAAGCCAATTTGATGGCATTTTTTACATATTTTTTACAAGACTCTTTCTGTGCCTCATTAGATTTAAACTTTCCTTCCAAAAATTTTAAGGTGGGTTTGCTGTAAAATTCACTTGCTTTTATCGGTACGCCTATGGGTTTTGAATTCTGGTCAAGTATCTTGTAAAGCAGTCCATTGTTTTTAAAAACTCTCGATTCCGCACTTCCTCTGTCAGCATGAACATTATAAAGGTTTAAAACGGCATTGAGTTCGTGCAGGCTTGAATATTTATAGTCAAATAAAACCTTGTTTAAAACTGAATTGATAGCTTTTCTTGACTCTGCTTTTCCGTATTGGACTCTGCCGACATCTATCGGATTTAATGAGAAGTTTTCTTTCAGTTTTCTTCCTTCTGCTTTTACAAGTCCGAACATTTCTTCAATTTCTTTTCGGGCAGGTTCTGATTTTCTGATTCCCAGTAAATGCAGATCGATTCTTTTTCCGTCTCTCTGAATGTTGTTTGTCACTATATGGCAGTGCGGATGCCCTGCATCATAATGCTGATACACCAGATAAGGCTGTCTGCCGAATCCCAGTTTTTCCATATAGGTGTCTGCAATTTCAGCCAGTTTTTCTTTCGAATGATTCTCCGAGGGATCAAAGTTGAGCGAGATATGAACTGTGTTTCGCTTCGCATTGGTATTGAGTTCTGCGAGTTTTAGGAAGCGGTTTAATTTTGAAGTGAAACTCAGTTTTTCCAATTCCAGCGGATAATTCACGGCACTGATGCATTCAGCTTTTCCGATCTCAACTTTATTTTCGTTGTAATTCAGAATGCCTCTTATGGACGAGCTTGTTTTTATTACTGCAACCATTTTTCTGCGATTTTCTGGGTGTGACCTGAAACCTCCTCCATTTTATCAAAAAGCCTTTCTCTTTGGATTTCGAACAGATAAAGATGTCCTTTGAATTCGGGAACTGTTTTGAGCGTGTTTATCTTTCTGGCAATCTGATTGATATTATTGCCTATTGCCCTTAATTCGGAAGTAAGTATAGCTGTCTCTTCCATCAGTTCGTCTAAAGACTGGTTTCTGTATGTGGCGACAATGGGTTTGTTGAATAAGTGGCTTCTGATGTGGTCACTTAATTTTCGGCAGGTGCTTGCTCTGAATCTTTTTTCGAGTTCGGCATACTCCAAAGGAGTGAATCGCAGTCCCACGATTCGTGTTCTGTTTGAATTTTCTCTTTTCATCATCTTTCATTTTCATTGTTATCAAACTCTTTTCTTTTAAGTTTCTCCACCACCGAGTTCCGAGGCAATAGGTGGCAAGATAGGCGGTTGTTTAACAACCGTTCATCTTGCTGATTGCAGGAACGTGGCAATCTTTTGAGATTTTTAAAAGCAGGCTTCTAATTTAAAGAAAATATTTGAATGTATCATGCGCAAAATATGGTCATGATGGCCGTAGAGTGTTACAACGAAATATTTAAAAAAGAAAAAGGAAAAAAGAAAGCAGTCTTAAATTGGACATCCAGACAGTTGAAGTGCTATAAGTCCCGAAGGGCATTTTTTGAGGAACGAAGAAAAATGTTATGCGCACTTCTCTGGCTGTGTCCAATACCTTGCTTTGCTTTTTTTCTTTTAGAAGTAGTTATTGGAATTCTGAAGTTAAAGCAGTTAGATAGTTATTTATTGAAGTATTGATTAGGTTATGATGTCATTACTAATGGTAAAAGAAATGAATTCCTGCAGGTAACTTTTAAATGATAACAATCGTAATTTGAATGAATTTTTAACTACGCAAAAAGATTGCGCACTACATGAGTAGCTTTGTTCAATAATTAAATAAAAATAAAAAAATATGAGTGATTTTCTAGATTATAGTGCCATTAAACGTAAAATTGAAAGTGAAGTATGTACAGAGCATAATGTCAGTCCTGAATTTATAAAGACAACCAAAGGATTTCAAATTAATTGCTGTTGTGAAGAATTTAAAAAAAAATTACTTGTAAAAACACAAAAGTATGTTGCCGAACAAACAAAGTTAGCTGTTGACAAGATGTTAAAAAAAGCATTTAAAAGATAAATCATCACTGAGTATTTGCCCTAAAAATTTTATATACTTTTAATAGATTTTTTTTGAGAATATTTTGATTAAGCTAGGTAAATTAATATATGCGTAATGCATTTAACAAAACAAGAAAATGGAAACTAACTTTGATAAAATGCAAAAAATTGCAGGAATTAATAAGACTTTAAATCAGTTTGCTAAACTTGCTAACCCAATTCCAGAAAGTGTAAGGCAAATGATCGAAGCGCACAATAAATTTAAATCTAATATCCCTAGTTTTGACTTTCCTAAAATTGATTTTCAAATTATGCCAATTCCAAATTTTGTTTTACCAAAAATTGAAATTCCAAATTTTGGCAATTTATTTAATGAAGAATTTTTAGAAACATTAAAACAAATTTCTACTATTCCGGAAAGAATTAAAAATAATCCGGAATTACAATTTGGTTTTATTAGCGATTTAGAAATATTAAATTTAAGATCTGCTGCGGAATTCAAGGAATCATTAGCATCTGATTTGACAGATGCCGATATTAAAGAAAAAGAAAAAATTTTGAATGATAATCTAATACCATATTTAGAAAATCATAACCTTGAAAACCTTTGGCTTGGAGCAACTCAAGTTCTTGAATCAGAAAATAATCCTGATAAATTAAGACAATGCTTAATTTCTTTGAGAACTATTTTAGAATATTTAATTGATGAAATATTAGCTCCACTTGAAAAAATAAAAGATGTCGAGATGTTTGAAAGTAATTTTAAAAAATATCATTTGGGAAGACAAAATATCGAATCGATAAAAATTAAAAGAGCACAAAAAATAGAATATTTTACTTCAAAATTTGAATATAAGACGCTTGAAGATTTTACAAAAAATGAAATTCAATATGTTTGTGATTGTTACTCTATTTTATGCAATATCCATCAGCCAGATATTGGATTAACTGAAAATCAAGTTAGAAGCTTAAAAGTAAAGACAGGAATAACAGTTTGGTTATTAGCCTACTTATATGATATTTTAGAAGAATAAAGAATCACAGATTAAATTTAAAAAACATGATAAGACGAGACGATTTTATACGACTAAGATATGAAGTTGAAGAGGCTATAAATGAAGCATTCGATTACGCGAAGAACCATGAAAAAAATCAAAATGACTACATTTTGTTCTTATCTCGTTCTTATTACGATAAAGAAGGTTTTACAAATGGCTTTTCTCCTTGGCATTTTGATCGTTCTTCAGATGAATTGTATGATAGACACAGAGTAGATTTTTTACTTAAATATCTTAACGAGCAATATAATTTTCAAACAGAAAATTCAGCCGATTCAAAATTTACTTTGACCATAGAATTTATGATTTATTGTCAAATTTGGGAGTCAAAACATAACTTGTATAATTTTCAGAAGCTTGCAGATTTATGTGACTCAAAGGATTATAACTGGAATATAGATTTTGGAAGAGATACTAGGTCAAAATTCATTAAAAAAAATATCCTTGATAGTTTTGAAAAGCATAATTTGAAATTATATACTATAATGGAAAAAGCTTATAGTCGCCAATTAAGAAATGCTTTTTCACATTCTCTATTCAATTTTGGGATAAATGGTCATAATTTGTATTTAGAAAATTATGATGGTAGAAGTAACAATATTGAGTTTTTAAGCTATGATGATTGGACAATTCGTTTTTTAACTTCTACACTTATTCAAAATTGTTATCACAACAAGTTTACTGCTGAAATTGAATTATTAGAAGATGGAAAAGAATATGAAGTCATAATGGAATATAATGGAGAAGAGGAATTGGGAATTATGTCATATGACAAAGAACGAAGAAGATTTAATGGACGCATAAAATAACATTATAAAAATCTATTGCAATCGAAAAATATGAATAAAATAGAAATATTAAAACTACGAAACGAAAATCTCAATGAGAAACATTTTCTAAAACTTCCACATGATACACCATATGGGAATTTAAATCTTAAGTGGTTAGATGTTGTAGAGCGATTTGATAGTATTAATGATTTAATTTCAGAGCTGGAAAAGTATTTTAAAATCATCAATATAAAAGATGCGGATGTGGAAACGGCTAATCTTATATCTATTTTTTTTCACAAAGAGAAGTTCGCAATTGAACAAATTTTTTATTGGTTACGTAAATCTGCAGATGAGCTTATTTCATTGTTATATGTTTTGGACTATCATAATTTGAATAACGAATATCCAGTTAAAATAAAAATTGATTGTATCGGATCGCTATTAAGTAGTTCAGATTTTTATATCGACTTTGTCAAAATGTACAATCATTTATTAACCATTTTGAATGAGGTAACTAATGCTTATAAACATTCTTTTCTTAATTCGCAAGTCCATTCTTACCATGGTGCAGACTATCCTATCGCATATGCTTATTCTTTAAAACGTAATAGCACTGTTAATGAGCCACAATTTTATACTGTGGCTATAAATGAGTTTGTAATTGATTATTGTATGTTTCTTAGAGATATAAAAGATTTAATAAAAACTTTTGAACTTGACGATTAGGTAATAAAAAAAGAGACTATATTTAGAGTCTCTTTTTTTTATTTGAATTAATATTTCTTTTATAAAAGCTTATTTAGCTTTTAGTAATTTTTCTAAATATTCAACTTTGTCCTGCTCGGCTTTCAATAATCTTTCGTAAAGTCTTTTATTTTCATCAACAGATTCCATTAATTTATCCAATGGGTTAAAAGTGCATTGGCTATTTAATGACGAGTTATCGTTAAAATTGTTAAAGCTGTTGAAATAATTAATTACACCTTCATCAGAAAAATTTTTAATTGCTTCCACACTTATTCCTAGGGCTTTTGCCACTTCTTTTAATTTTTCATCATCTATTTCTTCACTATTTTCTAATATCGAAACAGTCTGCTGGTTTGTACCCATAGCCTGTGCCAGTGCTTCCTGCTTCATGTCTTTCAGTTCACGGATACGGCTGATTTTGCGCCCCATGTGGTTTGGTTTTGTTAATGTACTCATAGCTCAAAGATAATAATTAAGAATAAAAAAGCGAGATTCATGTATGATACAAAAAATATCATGTACGGTACGGTAAAATTTGATACGGTACGGTACAAGTAATTGCTTACTTGCCTGTGTGTTAAACAAAAATACAATTTTTCAGACAAGTATTAACTAAAATGAGTAAAATTATGAAAGCAATTCAAAACACCGCATCCGATTTAATTTATCGAGTTATTTCGCAGAACATCGATCCGATAGGCATTTACTGTTTTGCAGAGAAGAAGAGCAGTTATACTTTTAATGAGCCTTTTCAAAAGCCTGTTAAAAAAGAAAAGCATGCTCATCTTTATCTTCTGGTCATAGCAGAAGAGTTCGAGGATAATATCGCCAATGATATTACCGATAAGATTAAGGGCAGATCGAAAGGTATGATAACCGTTACTATCCTCATGCACAGCCTGCGAAATATTGTGAAATTATACGGCGATCAGAAGTTTTTCTTATGCAATATTATTAGAAGTTCGCAGGCTCTATTTATTGATGCCGAAAAGCATCCTAAAATTGACATTGATTCTGGGATGCGCCATGTCAAAAGTACCACATTATACGCTGGAGACCGAAGCAGTGTTTCTGCATCGATCTGGGATCTTATTTACAATAATGACCAGTATTTTTCCTATGAAGTCAGAATGAGTTCTCTTCATCAGATCGTAGAGCAGACTTGCCTTTCACTTATAAGGGTATTTCTCGGGTACACGCCTAACCATTTTTCTATGGGCTACTTATTTGAAGTGTGTGAATATTTTACAGGCATAACTTCTGAATACTTCCCTCGAAACAGCAGGGATGAAAAAAATATGTTCAGACTTCTGAAAAAGAATCCGAACACACTTCGATTCAGCAGAAGAAACAGTTCTGATTATCTGTACTATCAGTTGATGGAAGACAGATGCCGTGATTTTATGAGGGAGGCAGAAGCTATGATTCAAAAAGAATTAGAGAGACTTGCGGAAATTCATCAAGATGTGACTTTATCAGCTTAAAAAATGAAGTTATGGAAACTGATGAAATCAAAAAACTGGATAATATCAGGGTATTAAGCGGAAGAATGCTTAATACCCTGAAACCAGCAGACGATAAAAGGGGAATGTACAATGCAGAGATAAGAGTTTATGACTATCAAGAGCTTGCTTGTGTTATAAGAAACCTGATGAAGCTCTGTATTATCGCTTTAGATCACGACAGCGCAGAAGTTCCTCCTACGATTGAAAACCAATACATTGATGTGGGACTTATACTGGGAATAGCTCTTCAGTTATTTCCAGTTGACGAATTTGAATTTTTAAATGAGATTAATGATCTGTTTTCAGAAAATAAAGAAGAAATGAAATAACTAATATTAAGACTTAAAATTATGGAAACTGATAAGATAAAAACATTGGAAGAATTTAAAGATTTTGCATCCTATCATTTTAAACTTTTGAAACCCATTCAGGACAAAGATGGGGAATCAATACGTGAGATAAGATTTTATGGTTATACAGATATGACATGTCTGGGAGTGAATCTTATTAAAATGTGCCTGAATGTGGTTTATTCCGATGAACTTGACAACAGGGATATTTACATAGGTTCGGTTCTGGAGCTTGCTCTTCAGTTGATTCCAAGTGCAGAAATAGAGGTTCTGGATGAAATATACAGAATGCTCAATGAAAAGAGCGAAGATAAATGAACACTAAACTAAATAAGTTTTTCCATAATGATAGAACTATTTTATGTACATATTATGTCCATGACATTGACAGAAAAGCGATTTAACTTTGGGAGAGAATCTGAAAATGGATTGAGTTATGATAGGTAAATTTTACTTATGATCCTCAGTGAATTAGGTTTTATATTTGTATTATCCCCACCATATTTTGATCAGGATAAAATGAAAAAAGTGTTATAACTTTATAGCGATGAATGATTGTGGAACAAAAAAGACCGAGGCTCGGTCTTTTTTTAATGAAGAGGAATTTCAAATGGAGAAAGATGGAAGAGAAGAAAAAGGAAAAATGACAGCAGAAAAGACCAGAAAAATGCTGAAAGATGAAGGAGTGGAAGTAACGCTGGAACAGGCGGTAATGATTTTAGAATTTTTAAGAAAACTGGCAAACATGGCAGTTTCAAACTATTTAAAGAAAAAAGATGAGAAAAATAGCAGACCTATACGTGAGAGTGAGTACCGATGAACAGGCAGACAGGGGCTACTCACAGAGAAATCAGGAAGAAATGCTTCGCAAGTACTGCGATATAAATGCAGTTGAAATAAGACATGTTATTTATGAAGACCATTCGGCAAAGACATTCAACCGCCCGCAGTGGAAGAAACTGCTTGCGGATTTAAAGAAGCATAAGAATAAAAGTGATCTTCTCCTGTTTACAAAATGGGACAGGTTCAGCAGAAATGCAGGAGATGCCTACCAGATGATCAGTATGCTCAGAAAACTGGGAGTTGAGCCTCAGGCTATAGAACAGCCTTTAGATCTTTCAATACCCGAGAACAAAATGATGCTGGCTTTTTATCTGGCTGCTCCCGAGGTGGAGAATGACCGTAGAGCCCTGAATACCTTTCACGGAATGAGAAGAGCTAGAAAAGAGGGAAGATATATGGGAATTGCTCCCATTGGATATGTTAACCGAGTAAAAGAAGACGGTACAAAATATATTGCATTCGACCAGCCAGAAGCCTCTATTTTAAAATGGGCTTTTGAAGAACTTTCCAAAGGAATTTTCAATACGGAACAGGTGCTTCACATGGCAAAAGAAAAGGGGCTTAAAGCAGCCAAGAATCAATTTTGGAGAGCGATCCGCAATCCTCTTTACTGTGGAAAGATAGAAGTTCCTAAATATAAGGATGAGGAACGTACTTTAGTGAGAGGACAGCACGAAGCATTAATTTCGGAAATACTATTTTATAAAGTTCAGGATGTGCTGGACGGGAGATCCCGCAAATATCTTCCAAAAACTCTTTCAGCCAAGCCTTTTCCGCTGAGAGGTTTTTTCATCTGTCCCGACTGCGGAAAAATACTCACTGGTAGCATATCAAAAGGACGACATAAATATTATCCGTATTATCATTGCAGTGCAGGTTGCAGATACAGGATTAATTCGGAAACCGCCAATGAAATATTTATACAAAATCTTAAAAAATATGTGCCAATTCCTGAAATTAAAAATATCTATGCCAATGTCATAGGTGACTGTTATAAAGAAAAGATCAAGGATGTCTTGGAAGAAAAAACTAAAATCATAAGCCAGATCAAAGATTATGAAACCAGAATCTCAAATGCAAGAGATCTTCTCGCAACAAAACAGATAGATGCCTCGGACTACCGAGATATGAAGTCAGATTATGGAGAGATGGTAAGAAGGCTTGAACTGAAATTATCTGGTATCGATGATGAGAATAAAGATATTCAAGAGCTTTTAAAAGCGGGAGTAGAGAACCTGATGAAGCTTAACGAATATTATGAAAACGGCAACTGGATTGAATCGCGAGATTTATTGGGTTCGATTTTTCCTGAGAATTTTACGATCTCAGAAAGCGGGTTTCGAACCGCTAGAGTAAACGAAGTGGTGCATCTCATCTACAGTATTAACAGGCTTATAGGGCTAAATAAAAAAGGGACAAAGAAGAAATTTTCTTCTTTGTCCCAATTAGTAGCGGGAACAGGACTCGAACCTGTGTCCGCCGCAGCGGATATGAGCCTGTTAAGCTGTTAGAATTTAAAATAAAAAAAGCTCCAGATTTCTCTGAAGCTTTTTGTCTGTGTAGCGGGAACAGGACTCGAACCTGTGACCTTCGGGTTATGAGCCCGACGAGCTGCCTACTGCTCTATCCCGCGATGTTTCGGGTGCAAAGATACAGCGATTTTTGAGAATTCCAATGAAAATTTTAAAAAATGTTTTATTTTCTGTATTAACTTGATATGACTACCTTTGCAAAATAAATATTACGCAAATGTCACATAAAGCAGGTTTTGTAAACATCATCGGGAATCCAAATGTTGGAAAATCGACACTAATGAACGCTTTTGTTGGAGAAAGATTATCCATCATCACATCAAAAGCACAAACAACACGCCACAGAATTCTTGGAATTGTAAACGGCGATGATTTTCAACTCGTACTTTCAGATACTCCCGGAATTATAAAACCGGCTTATGAAATGCAGGAGTCGATGATGAATTTCGTAAAATCGGCTTTTGAAGATGCTGATATTTTAGTTTACATGGTCGAAATAGGAGAGCAGAATTTAAAAGACGAGGATTTCTTCAAGAAAATCTTTTACGCTAAAATCCCGGTTTTACTGCTGCTGAATAAAATCGACAATTCGAATCAGGAACAATTAGAAGAGCAGGTGGCATTCTGGAAAGAAAAAGTACCTAATGCCGAAATTTTCCCAATCTCGGCTCTTCAGAACTTTAATGTTCCGGAGGTTTTCGACAGAATTCTTCAATTATTACCGGAATCACCCCCTTATTACCCAAAAGACCAACTGACCGATAAACCGGAACGTTTTTTTGTAAACGAAACCATTCGTGAAAAAATTCTGCTGAACTACAGCAAAGAAATTCCCTATGCAGTAGAAATCGTAACCGAAGAATTTCTGGAAGACGACAAAATTATCCGAATCCGTTCTGTGATTATGGTAGAGCGTGATACACAAAAAGGAATCATCATAGGACACAAAGGTGCTGCTCTAAAGAAAGTAGGAACAGATGCCCGTGCTGATCTGGAGAAATTTTTCGGAAAACAAATTCACCTGGAACTCTATGTTAAAGTGAACAAAAACTGGAGAAGCAACGCCAATATGCTTAAACGATTTGGTTATAATCAGTAAAATGTTTTCAGTCTCCGTTTTCAGTCACAGTACGGAAACTAAAATCAATAAGGAAACAGCTCCTGAAAAAGTAGTCCGTTTTCAGTTTATAGTCACAGTTGTATCAGTTTTTTTACTGAATACTTAAAACTGTTAACTGCAAACTAAAAAAGACTACCTTTGCAAAAAATTTAAATAAGGTGTTTTGGATTTATAATTTATTGTGATTTAGTCAAAAACAAAATCTAAAATTGTAAATCTGAAATCTAAAATTCAAAAAAATGAATAACATTGTTGCGATAGTAGGAAGACCTAATGTGGGGAAATCAACCCTTTTCAATAGGCTGATACAAAGAAGAGAAGCTATTGTAGATTCAGTATCTGGGGTTACCCGTGATAGAAACTATGGTAAAAGCGAGTGGAACGGAAAAGAGTTTTCTGTCATTGATACCGGAGGATACGTTCGCGGATCTGACGATATTTTTGAAGGTGAAATCCGTAAACAGGTAGAATTGGCAATAGACGAAGCCGATGTTATTATTTTTGTGGTAGACGTTGAAGAAGGTATTACACCAATGGATGAAACGGTGGCTAAATTACTTCGTAAAGTGACTAAACCGGTTTTACTGGCTGTAAACAAAGTCGACAACGCCATGCGTGAAAAAGACGCTGTGGAGTTCTATAACCTGGGTCTGGGAGATTATTATACTTTCGCCAGTATTTCAGGAAGCGGAACGGGAGATCTGTTAGATGCTTTAATTGAAGCTTTTCCGGTTAAACCCGAGCCGGTTGAGGTTGCAGAAGAACTGCCTCGTTTTGCGGTAGTAGGACGTCCAAACGCCGGAAAATCAAGTTTTATTAATGCCTTAATTGGGCAGGACCGCTATATTGTAACCGATATTGCCGGAACAACCCGTGATGCCATTGATACCAAATTTGACCGTTTTGGTTTTGAGTTTAATTTAGTAGATACGGCCGGAATTCGTCGTAAAGCAAAAGTTAAAGAAGATTTAGAATTTTACTCGGTAATGCGTTCTGTAAGAGCGATTGAACATGCCGATGTTTGTATACTGGTAATCGATGCTACCCGCGGATTTGAAGGGCAGGACCAGAGTATTTTCTGGCTGGCAGAGAAAAACCGAAAAGGAGTAGTCATTTTGGTTAACAAATGGGATCTGGTTGAAAAAGATACCATGTCGAGCCGTGATTACGAAGAAAAAATCCGCAAAGAATTAATGCCGTTTACCGATGTGCCAATCTTATTCGTTTCGGCCTTAACCAAACAGCGTTTATTAAAAGCACTGGAAGCTACGGTTCAGGTTTTTGAAAACAGAAAACAAAGAATTTCGACTTCTAAGTTCAACGAATACATGCTGAAAGTAATCGAAGCTTATCCGCCGCCGGCAATGAAAGGGAAATACGTAAAAATTAAATACTGTATGCAGCTGCCAACACAAACACCTCAGTTTGTTTTCTTCGCCAATCTGCCGCAATATGTAAAAGAACCATATAAGCGATACCTGGAAAATAAAATTCGTGATCACTGGGATTTTGCAGGAGTTCCGATTGATATTTACATCAGAGAAAAATAATTTTTTTAAACATACCAAAAGGCCGCGTTTTCAAATTTCGAAAATGCGGCCTTTTTATAAGATATATAGCTAAGCTTCGTAAAAGAATATTTGTTCCAGAGGTGAAGCCCCGTCAGAATCTCCATAATCCCCGTTGTGTTTTCGGGTAGAAGAATACAGTTTCAGCGTATAGGTGCAGCGGGTCATATCGGCCGGCGGATTGTTAAGCTGAGAACTGTTGTTTGTTCTTTCGTCAACAACCGGAAGTGTATTGATTACCCCGTCTGCAATATCCCTTTCTACCGTATGACTGTTGTTGTTTAAATGCAGGCTGCAGGCCGCCAGATACGGATGATAAAGGGTGTATTTGGCATGTATCGTGCCGCTTATAGGGCTGCACAAACTGCTGTCTTCCAGTTCTTTTATTGACAATTGTCTGTAAATAGGATTATTGTTCATGACAACAGAATTCAGTGTTTTTCCGTTTCCACCAATAATCGCAAAATTATTTGTCGCTTTGTCAATTACTTCTCTGATTTCAAAACGGATGGCGAATTTTTCAACCGGGATTTTACTTCCGCCCGGAATATTCTGCCCGGGATTAATACTTCCCGAAGCAATACTGGCAGCGGTTGTTAGTTTAGTGGTGTTTAAGGAAATCAGTGTATCTTCTTCAATAATGTTGTAAAGGGCTAAATCTGCCGGGGTTAATCCCACTTCAATCAGCGTTCTTTCAATCGCATGGTTAACATCAAACCAGCCTTCGGCATCAAAATCACTTTGGTGGCTGTATACAAATATATCATTCAGAATAAAAGAAAAAACTTTACGGGTCAGTTTTGAAACCACACTGGGAACAAATAAATCAGGTGTAACCCCGATGATTTTGGTAAAATTAGACTCCGGTAAACTTACAGTATTGTTAGGAGCCGTTGTATCACTGATTCTAAAACGGTATTCGACCGGATTTCCCGCAGCCGATTTTAAAGCCGCCTGACCCGTTAACCGGATTACTGAAAACAGCACATTTTTACCAGTTCCCGCATAACCATCGGCATCAAAATCATGAATACCAGTTCCGTAAGAAGAACTGAAAGCATTCCCAATTCCGGTCCAGGCACTTGGAAAATTAGGATCACCGGGATCTACTACATTTACTTCGGCGCATAAATTAACACACAAGCAGAAACCTACATTTTTACGCGCATCGGCTTTTGTTTCATCGACGATTTTGGTTCCGCCCAGTTCCGCTTTAAAATAAACATCCGGACCGCTGTGGAAAGAAAGAAAACTAGGATCCGTTTCGATATTAATCCAGGGAGATAAAAACGTTTTTTTGAAGTCGGCAGAAGTATAATCAATTCTAAAGTGCCCATTGGCATCCGTTGTGGCTGATCCCAAATTGTCATCGGTTAAAAAATCAGCATCCATGGCCGTAACTTTTGCATTCGGGATTGGAGTGTTGGTTCGGCAGTTCATCAAATGACCGCAGATCACCCAGGCATCAAAAAAGTGCCCGCGAATATAACACCACCATTTATGGGCAATGAAATATTCCCATCTGTAATTTTGGTCTTTGGCTTGTTTTTCAAGTTCGGCACTCATAGACAGCGTCATTATATGCAGCTGTACGATTTCCTCTCTTCTAGGTTTTGGATGTTTGGGCGGAACAGATCCGCAGACAAAATCAATATCAAAACTGGAGTTAAAATGTCTTTCGTCAATTTCAACTGCAAAATTGCCTTCAGCATCTGTTTTGGTTTTATAAGCCAGTAATTCTGCCCGTTGTTTAGCCTCTTCTTTGGAAACAAAACGAAACGTTTCTTTTGCATTCACAGCCGTTTCAGAGGCAGTATCTGTTTTTCTATAGGGATGATAAATTAAAATTTCAACTTCAGATACCGCTTCAATACAGTCCTCACACACATATCCTTTTAAGGAACCTTTAAAAATATTTCTCATGATCATTGGTTTTTAGTTGTCTACTCTTATCAGTTTTCGACTTTTCTGTCATACTCTTTTTTAGGATTTTCTGAATACTCCTTATATTTGTTATGGCAAAGTTTTTGAATTTTAATGAAGCGGTACTTAGGTGAAATACGGTTTTTATCAGGGCATTTTTACCCTTTTTTATCGAATGTAAAGTATTGTTTTTTAGTGATTTATGTGTTTTTGTTGAGGTAGGCGAAAGTTTTTTTTAAAGAGCGGGGATTTCTAAATGGCACGTTATTTGGTTAAATGTGAAAACTACAATTAAACCTTTTCGGTTTTTTGAAGTCTAACCCGTCTAACTAACCTAATTTTATGATCAGAATTTATTCCTTTTTATCATTTCTTTTTCTTTTTGTCTCTGCTGCCCAGGCGCAGAATGACATCACCCTTAAAGGGACAGTACTCGATGTCAATACCCAGCTGCCCTTAGAAATGGCAACCGTTTATTTTACAACCATTAAAGATTCTACCGTTATTGAATACGCTACTACAGACAAAAACGGTGCTTTTAGAATGGATATCAAAAAATATGAAAAACCTGTTTTTTTAAAGGTGAGTTATATGGGATATCAAACTTACTTTGAAGAGTACAAAGGACTTACCGAGAGTAAAGATTTTGGTAAATTGTACATGATTGAAAATGTAAATGCCCTAAATGATGTTGTGATTAAAACGGAAGCAGCGCCCATTACCATCAAAAAAGATACTTTAGAATTTAATGCGGCTTCCTATAAAGTACGTCCTGATTCGAATGTAGAAACGCTCCTGAAACAACTGCCGGGATTTGATATTGATAATGACGGGAAAATTACAGTAAACGGGCGAGAAGTCAATCAGGTTCTCGTAAACGGAAAAACCTTTTTTGATAAAGACGGTGCTATTGCTATTAAAAATTTACCAGCTGATATTATTAAAAAAGTCCAGGTTTCGGATTTTAAAACCAAAAAAGAAGAACTTTCAAAACAAGAATCCACTTCCGATTTTTCGAGTATCAATATTACAATTGATGAAAAGAAAAACAAAGGTTATTTTGGTAAGATCATGGGCGGTTATGGTACCGATGATCGTTATGAAGCCAATATAAACCTTAACTATTTCAATAATAAACAAAAGATAAGTCTGCTGGCATCTTCCAATAATATCAATTCAACCGGATTTTCGATGGATGATGTTTTTGATAATATGGGCGGCGGCCGTAACAGCAGTGGAAGAGGCGGAAGTACCAGTTCTGGCGGAGGAGGAAAAGGAATTACACAATCTAATTTAGTCGGGGTTAACTATTCTGACGACTGGACTGAAAAATTGCTGGCTATGGGAAGTTATAATTTTTCGAACACCGTCAATAAAAACGATAGTAAGTCAAATGAAGTTGTTTTTCAGCCAACCGGAAATAATATAACACAAAGCGAATCTAAATCCAGAAATGAAAACACAGGTAATAATGCCAATTTTGAACTGGAGTATAAGTTAGATCCTAAAACCCGAATTGTAGTTGCTCCAAAAGTAAGCCAGTCACGAACAAATGGTGTTTCATCATCTTTTAGCTCTACAGAAGATGAAGATGGAAATGCACTGAATAAAAGTGAGGGAAGCTCAATCTCTGAAGGTACAAACACAAATTTTGCCAACACCATAAACTTTAATAAGGCTTTTGATAAAAAAGCCCGTAATTTCAGTTTTGTTTTTACAAATAATAATACAGACAGCGATTCTGACGGGCTCAATATCTCTGAAACCATTTATTATGCAGGGACTACACCAAATGATTTAAGAAATCAGAATGTAAAAAAGAGAGCTGTAAGTGATAGTTACTCTGCAGACATAGAATATACAGAGCCAATAACCGATTCATTGCGAATTAGAATTGGTACCGATTTAGACTGGAAAAGCAATAGTAATGATCAAAAAACATACAATTTCAGCGAAGATACTCAGGCCTATACAGATTATGATTCAAGATTTAGTAATTATACCAGTTCTGTTCAAAATTCATTTACGCCAAAAGTTGGAGTTACGCTGCAAAAAAACAAGTTTACTGTAAATCTGGACAGCCGGACTTCAATTGTAAATTTTGAGAATTATTCGCTTTATCAAAATACAGCAACAGATTTAAGTAAAAAATATGCCCTGCCTTTTGCAACTGCTTTATTGCGATATAAATTTAACCGTTCTAAAAACTTATCATTCAAGTATGATTATTCAAATGCATTACCTTCAGCCAGTCAGTTAATGCCGATTGTAAATTTAAACAACCCTTTGAATACCATTATTGGAAATCCTGATTTGAAACCGGTGGAAAAAAACAGTGTTAATTTCCAGTTTAGAAATTACGATTTTAGATCTCGTTCAGGTTACAGCTTTAATGTAAAAGGAGATTATTATAATAATGATATTGTTTCTATTTCCAGTTTTAATGAAAGCGGGCAAAAGGAAACTACCTATACAAATATTTCCGGTGTTTATAATCTTTCCCTGGGAGCAAACTGGAATCAACAAATCAAAAAAGATGCACATACACTGCGATATGGCTTAGGTTTAAGCGGAAATTATTCTTTTGATAAAGGATATACCAATGAAATTTTATATAATTCTAAATCTTTCGGAATCACTCCAAAAGTATATATGTCTTATGATTACGGAGAGGTATTAACAATTGCACCATCGTATAATTTGTCATACAATCAGTCTAAATATGAAAATTATTTACTGGGTCAGACTTCAAATGTTGTACACAGAATTAATTTACAGACAACATCCTACTGGCCGGAGAATTTAGTTTTTGGAAACGATTTTGGATATACATATAATTCCAACATTTCAGACGGATTTAAAAAAGATTTCTTCCTTTGGAATACCAGTTTATCGTATGGATTTTTGAATAAAACATTATATGCAAAGGTTAAGGTTTATGATTTGTTAAACCAAAATCAAAGCGCAACAAGAACGATTTCTGCAACATCGATTCGTGATGAAGAAAATACCGTTTTAAGACGTTATGTAATGTTCTCTCTGGCTTATAAAATTGGAAATTTTGCCGGAGCTGAAAAAGGAGGAAAGAGAAGACCAAGAGAATAGGTTTTTCCTGAGGTTCAAAGGGACAAAGGTTAAAGGCGAAGAGAACGAAAACCATTAAATAGAAAAAAAATCCTAAATCAAATTTGATTTAGGATTTTTTGTATAATCAGATCTTGCGATCGATTCTGTGATAAAAAGTAAACCTGATAATATCACGATCGTAAAAATCAACTCCGCTGGCACGTCTCTGATAACTCTTTAAATAACCTAATTCCAGTCCGATATTGGGATTAATATGATAACGCAGGGCCGCATAAAAGCGATTCTGGTCAAAAGTATTTCTCTTGTTGTCTTTTCCGTAATTAAAGAGAATTTCGTCTGAAATGGTGACTTTTAGACTTTGTTTTTCTTTTTTCCAGAGATCAAAGGTTGACTGTAAACGGTATCGAAAACGATAAGCAAAAGAAAAATCATCCAGTAATTCTGTTTTAGTGGCCTTTTGAATAAAACGCTCTTCCAGCTGAAACCGGTTATGAAAGGTAATTTTGGCAATGTCATTGATAAAGGTAACATCCTGCTGTGCCCTGTATTCGGGAACTGAATAATCAGGATCAGTATTAGGGTCTTGTGTGTTGACATTAAAATAAGCAAAGCCGCCGCCCAGATCTGCAATTTTAGAAACCCTGTATCGTCCCTGAACTCTTATTACAAACAAGTTTTGATGAACAGGATTCACAAAACTACGGTTGTCGAATTCAGAATGAAGGGCCCATTTTTCGGTTAAAGGAAAAATGTTGTAATAACGAATCCAGGTCAGTGTCTGCTGATCTGTTTTCTTTTGGTTTTGGGCTGACAGAAATAAAGGTGTAAAGCACAAAACAAATGCAAATTTGTAAAATTTCATTTAACCGGGATACTTTCAGGCTGCGAATATAGGCAAACTGAAATAGACGCCCTATCCTGAAATTTATTTTTTTATTGCGTTTTTCAGCTGATTTTGTGATTCTTCTGTTTTTTTAAAGAAGAAATTTAAATAGAAGAACAATCTTCTGAATCAAAAACCAGGTAGTTTTCGTTTTGTAAATTCAGGAAAGATTCTAGCTCAGGGATTATTTCCATTTCTAAAAAACGAACTTCAGGATTGTTTTGATTTTCATTTTTGATGCTGGCTGTTAAAGGAACCTTTTTTACCGAAGTTTTGTTTTTGTAGTTCAGGATATAACTAAACCTGCCGGATCCTGATTTTGTTGTGATGTTTAGAATAGTATGAAGTTCTATAATTTTCTTATTGCCCACAGGTGTGTAGATATAAAAGAAATTATCTGTTTTATCGAAAATAAAAATGGTTTTGTTTCTGACCTTAAGTTTGTAAAGGCTGTTAAGAAACAACAGTACACTGATAAAAACAGAAAGTACTATCCCTTTTTTGAAATCATTGGAATGAGATAAAGTGATTCCAACTATCAGAATGACTATGCTCAAAAAAGTGTTGAGAATAATATTTGATCTTTCGTACCAATACGGTTCATAAGAAATCTGACTGGCTGATATTTTAAAATTGTAATAGTTCTGCATTATTGGCGTTTAATTTAGTCTTATTGTAAATCCAGTGAGATGAAGAAATATTTATTTGAAAAACAGTAAATGTCATGGATAAAAATGAGGCGGAATACTACTATACGTTTTTAGAATAACAGTTTTAGTTTTTTTTAAACCTTTTGCATAAAAAAAGCGAGATGTATTTCAAACACATCTCGCTTTTTTATTTAAACTAACTAACTTGTTTACAAAGAATATTTTAATGTAATACCATAAGTTCTCTGATCTCCCAGTACACCGGCATATTGTCCTGCATTTCCTCCGGCCGGCAGCAGCTGCTCATAGTAATCTTTGTTTAAAAGGTTACGTCCCCAGAAATGAACAGACAAACCTTGTGAAGCACGGAAACCTAATCGGGCATTAAAAATAGCGTACCCCTGAACCACTAAATACTTAGAAGCGGAAGGACTTGATGAAAATTCTGAGCGCGCGTAAGAATCAACAGCAAGGAAAATTTTTCCTGCATTCCCGAAGAATCTGGCACGATCAGAAAGTTCTCCTCCAAGAGAACCTGCCCATCTTGAAGCTCCCGGTAAATCAGTTCCCGATACATCTTTGAAAGATACCGATGCTCCTGTTTCTTCTAAAGGTAGCGGGGCATTGGTAAATTTCACATAAGTACCATCAGTATAAGTTACAGCCCCATTTATGGTCAGGTTCTGGCTTACCACAAAACTTCCGTCTACTTCAACACCCTGTACACGTACTTTGTCAGCATTGGCAAGATAACCGCGGTTTACACCCAATTCAGCAGCCTGAACGTTGGTTTGGAAATCTTTAATATCCGTTTTAAATAAAGCAATATTAAAGATAGAGTTTTTGAAAGGAGAAGTTTTTACTCCTACTTCATAATGATACACTTTTTCCGGTTTAATCACAGCAAGTTCTAATAGCGGTTCTCCAGCGGAGTTTGTTGGAAGACCAGCAACGTTTACTCCAACGGGTTTATAGCTTTTTGCAAAAGTTCCGTAAGCATTGATTTTGTCTGAAGCTTTAAAAGTCACCGTAATATTTCCGGAAAAGTCAGTGTTGTCAGTACTTGAATCAAATGCCTGGTTAGAATAAACCAGTTTCTTTAAAGCCAGTAATTGCGGATCTGTAGTTTGTAATCCTCCATAAGTTGTACGGGCATAATGGGCATCTTTTTTGTCAAAATTATATCGTAAACCTGGTAAAACATGTAAACGGTCGGTAATAGCCCAGTCAATTTGTCCAAATACTGCGGCACTCGAAGCCCTGATTCTGGCATCTGTTTTAATTCCGTAACCTTCAAAAAGTCCCGGAGTTTTCCATAAGTCACTTGTTGTACTTTGAGAGAATCTCCATTGCGCACTTCCGGATTCTTCTGTTCCGTCTGTCTGTGATGTCTGGTCAATAAAGAATACTCCGGCTACACCGCTTATTTTAGATGTAATTTGTCCGGCATAACGAACCTCCTGCGTAATCTGGGTTTGTCTGGTTGGGTTTTGTGACTTAGCTAATACCTGTAAGCCTGTAAAATCCCTGTCATTTGACGGATCCCAGTTCCAGAAACGCCATGCTGTTGTAGAAGTTAATGTTCCTCCGCCAATTTTAGTGTCAACATTTAAAGACAAACCTCCCATGTCCTGATTAGAACGCCAGGGTGTATCCTGATCAATTTTACGGTCAAAAGCATTTAAGCTTGGTAACTGATAATTTAAATCGGCAATAATAGCGTCAAATTGTCTGTAAGCTGCTCTTTGCGTTGGAGCAACTCCGGCAACTACCTGAGCATACCCGTCCGGGCGCTGCGTGGTAATGTCTGCAGCAAAAATAACATTTGTATTTACGGTTGGAGTCCAAAGCAACTGCCCTCTGATTCCCTGATTGTTTAAAGTATTGGTAGGTCTTCCCGTTGCAATATTATCAACTAAACCGTCACGTGAAGTACCTGAAAAAGATATTCTCCCGGCAACTTTATTCCCTAAAGCACCTGTCACAGATGCTTTGGCCTGCAGGAATGAATAATTTCCATAACTCACTTCAAAATCAGCACTCGACGTAAAACTTGGTTTGCGTGTGGTAATATTGAAAGCTCCTGAAGTAGTGTTTTTTCCAAACAATGAACCTTGCGGCCCGCGTAAAACCTCAATCTGTTCTACATCAATAAAGTCCAGGGTAGTGGCAGCCGGACGGGCGTAGTAAACTCCGTCGACATAGAAACCTACTCCCGGGTCAATTCCGTCATTAGTCAATCCAAAAGGCGAGCCCAGACTTCTGATGTTGATTCCGGTATTTCTTGGGTTTGAAGAATAAAGCTGAACAGATGGTACTAATTCTTTAATACGGTTCACGTTAAACGCGCCGGTTTGTTCGGCTTGTTTTCCTGTAATTACAGAAATGGCAATAGGCACATCCTGAACTTTTTCAATTCTTCGTCTTGAAGATACAACAACTTCTATAAGTTCGTTTTCCTCTTTTAAAGCTACCTGAACCGGATTTGCAGGTATAGCAGTAAGTTCGATTTCGGCAGTTGTATATCCTACGTACTGAACTAAAAGGGTAAGAGGCAGTCTTCCGTTTGAATCGATGGTAAATTTTCCGCTGTTATCGGTAACAGCACTGTATGTAGTTCCTTTAATTACCACGTTTACGGCTTCTAAAGGAATGTTTTCACTTGTAGTAACGACACCTTCAATGTTTTGTGCAAATGAGACAGAAAAGGTTAAAAAGAATAGAACTGTAAATATATTTTGTATAGATGTTTTCATTTTTATATTAAGTATATGTGATTAGTAGAATTTAAAAATAAATTTTTTTAAATCAACATATACACATCATCAATGAAACGCTGTTCACGGTTGTGAAACGTCTGTTTTGATTTTCGTTTAAAAAATTGGCTACACCTGAGGGACTAAATTGTACTTTCATGAGTTAGAATTTTGTAAATGGTTTGTTAATTATTTTTTGCAAATATATACATAAATTCTATCGATTTACTAGGAATTAGAAAATATTTTTTTATTTCTTTACTAATGAAGCGATTGTAATGCCTTCCATAGCCTTTAAAGTTTTGTCTCTAATAAGCATTAAACCGTGGCGCAGGTTGCATTCTGACTCGGTTTTACAATCAGAGCAAGGCTCGTAAAAATTTAAAGAAGCACATGGCAAAAGGGCAATTGCACCGTCAAATAATCGGTGAATTTCTGCCAGAGTGATGTCATTTTTGGATTTAATCAGATAGTATCCGCCAAATTTTCCCTGCTTACTGCTTACAAAACGACCGCGTTTCAGGTCCAGTAAAATCTGTTCCAAAAACTTTTTAGGAATATTGGCTCCATCAGCAATTTCCACAGTTCTGGAAATGTGATTTTCGTCTTGCTCTGCTAAATAAAGTAAGGCCTTAAGGGCGTATTTTGCTTTATGTGATAACATCTATCTTAAATTGTAAAATGTAAATGTATGATTTTTTAATGTTGAAACCTAAAACTTGAAACTTGAAAAGAGGAAAAGTTCAAACAAAATAAATTTACCAGCTTCCGCCAGAACCTCCTCCTGAGAATCCGCCTCCGCCAAATCCACCACCGAAGCCGCCGCCGCCGGATGATCCGCCTCCAAAACCTCCAAATCCGCCGCTGCTTCTTCCAAGATTGCTTAATATGATGGCATCCAGAAGGCTTGGTCCGCCGCCATGGCTGCCTCCGGAATTACCGCCGCCTTTTTTGCCTCTGGAAAGTAAAAATAACACAATGAGAGCAATAATAACGATGGGCAGCGTCGGGAAATTCCTTTTAGGCTGTTTGCGCTCGCCTTTGTATTTGCCTTTAAAAACATCAAAAAGAGCATCGGCGCCTTTGTCAAGTCCCTGGTAATAACTTCCGGCCTTAAATTCGGGAATAATAATATTTCGGATGATTTCTCCCCCGATTCCGGCGGTTAAACGATCTTCTAATCCGTAACCCGGAGAAATCCATATTTTTCTTTCGTTTTTAGCCAGCAGAATTAAAACACCATTGTCTTCTTTTGCCTGACCGATTCCCCATTCATGGGCCCATTTTGGTGTAAGGATACCAATATCTTCGCCTTTAAGGCTTTCAATACTAATAACGACAATCTGAGTGGAAGTAGAATCGGAATAACGAATTAATTTTTCTTCTAACTGTGTTTTTTCGGAAGCACTTAAAACATTGCCATAATCGTAAACAGAAGTCTGAAAATCCGGTTTTTTAGGAATATCAAATTGTGCAGAAGCACAAGTGACGGTAAACAAAGCGATTAGAGAAAAGAATAATTGAAAGATTCCTTTGGAATTTGGGATTTGATTTTTGGAATTTTTCATTATTTATCCTTTTGAGATTTCGTTAGATAATTCGTTAACATCGTCTTCTGATGACGGAAAGTATTTTTTGAGCTGTTCACCGGCATTCAGAATACCATCTACAATTCCCTGTTTAAAATTTCCGGCTTTAAAATGATTCATCATAATGTCTTTGGTGCAGTCCCAAAAATCGTCTGCCACCTGATCATTAATTCCTTTATCGCCGCAGATTACGAAGTTTTTGTCTTCTACTGCAAAATAGAGCAGTACTCCATTTTGTAATTTGGTTTCATCCATCCGTAATTCATGAAAAACTTCTAAAGCTCTGTCATAATGAGCCTTAGAAGCTGTTTTTTCTATATGTACTCTAATTTCGCCAGAAGTATTATTTTCGGCCATACGAATAGCTTCAACAATTTCGTGCTCTTCTTCTTTGGTTAAAAAATCTTCTACTTTTGACATGGGAAAAATTTTAGAGTTTAGTCCCGATCCCGAAACTTCGGGACGGGATAGATTTTAAATTTTTGTGTAAAACTTTCTTAGAATTTTACTTCAACTGCTTTTTCTGCTCCTGTAGAGGCTTCGAAATATGGTTTTTCTTTAAGACCAAACATACCTGCCAGTATATTTCTTGGGAAAGTATTAATGTTATTGTTGTAAGGTTTAACCGCTTCGTTAAAACGGGTTCTGGCTGTTAAGATTTGATTTTCTGTACTGGTCAATTCATCCTGTAACTTCATAAAGCTTGCATCAGCTTTTAGATTTGGATATTGTTCGACACTTACCAGTAATTTTGATAAAGACGATGAAACACCCGATTGTGCAGAATTGAATGCTGCTAATTGTTCTGGTGTCACATTTGACGGGTCAATAGTAATTCCTGTTGCTTTAGCACGAGCTTCGATAACAGCGGTTAAAGTAGTTTGTTCGTGTTTAGCATATCCCTTTACCGTATTTACTAAATTAGGTATAAGATCGTTTCTTCTCTGATATGCGGTATTAACATTTCCCCAGCTTTCTTTCACGTTTTGATCAAGTGTAACAGCCGTATTGTAAATGCCGCTTGCCCAGCTGTATAATCCGATAACTATTACAGCTACAACTCCAAGAATGATTAATCCTTTTTTCATATTTGTTTTTGATTTAAGTTTTTATTTCTATTTTTAATTACAATTCGTTTTTTATGTCGTTCAATTGTGTTTTTATGGACTCTAATTTACGTATTATTTCGAATTTATCTAACGTTTTCTTCTGTCCTTCTTTTAGGTGGGTTTTGGCTCCTTCAAGCGTAAAACCTCTTTCTTTTACCAAATGATAAATGAGCTGCAGATTGGTGATGTCCTCAGGCGTAAACATTCTGTTGCCTTTGGCATTTTTTTTTGGTTTCAGGATATCAAACTCACTGTCCCAGAATCGTATTAAGGATGCATTGACATTAAAAGCTTTGGCTACCTCGCCAATGCTGTAATATCTTTTGTCTTTGGAAAGCTCAATGTGCATGTTTTTTCGTTCTAATTTATTTCAAAAATAATACATTTTGCAGTATTAATCTAATGACTGGTTTTCCTGGTTGGCCATTTGTGAAATAACCACATATTCGGCCGCTGAAATATTGCCGTAATAGAAGTTCAGCGGATTTACAACCTTACCGTCTTTATGTACTTCATAATGACAATGCGGCCCTTCAGATCTTCCAGTGCTTCCTACATAACCTATTACATCGCCTCTTTTTACTTTTTGTCCCGGTCGGCAGTTGTATTTGCTTAAATGGGCATAGAGGCTTTCATATCCAAAACCATGCCTGATTACGACATGGTTTCCAAAGCCCGAGGCTGTATTGTCAGCTCTTGCCACCACACCGTCGCCTGTGGCATAAACCGGAGCTCCCGTATTGGCTGTAAAGTCCATTCCGTTATGCATTTTCCGTACTTTTGTAAAAGGGTCAATGCGATACCCAAAGCCGGATGCAACTCTTTTTAAATTTTCATTACGCACGGGCTGAATGGCCGGAATAGCCAGTAAAAGGTTTTCTTTGGTGCTGGCCAGTTTCAGAATGTCATCTAATGATTTAGACTGTATGGCCAGTTCTTTGTATAATTTGTCGACTCGTTTGGTGGTGTTTAAAACCAGCTGCGAATTGTTATATCCTTCCAGGACTTTATATCTTTCGGGATTTCTGAAACCAGCTTTTCGGACAGAATCCGGAATTTCGGCTTTGTTAAAATAAATTCGGTAAATATTATTATCACGTTCTTCAAGGGCATCCGCAACAGCGTCGATTTCGTCCAGTTTTTTATTCAAAATGGCATACTGAAGCTTTAAATTCTCAATTTCGCGGGCCTGTAAACGATCTTTAGGAGTTTCAAAATAGGGGGTATTAATTAAAAGAACAAAAACTAAAAAACCAAACAACGCTGAAGCCAGTAAAAACAGTAAAGCATAACCAATTTTTATTCTTTTTCTGGTTTTTATTTTCGTATAAGCCAGATTTTCTGAGTCGTAATAATATTTTACTTTCGCCATATTTTAAAATACGCTATTTTTGCACCCTGTAAAATGAGTTAGACGAACAAAATTACTAAATGTTTCATTTGTCCGGCGCTTTTTTACAAGAATTAATGATTAGATATTGGGGCTATTTTATCATTAGATAATGCGCAAAATAGGCAATTTATTGTTTATAATATAAGTTTTTTGAATTCATTATAAAAAACTTAACGCACCATCAAATGAATAAATTATCTAATAGTCTAATTTTCAAATTGGCACATTAAACAGACACATTTTTCTAATTTAAATATGAAATCACAAGACGTACGTAAACAATTTTTAGATTTTTTTGAGAGTAAAGGGCATACTATTGTTCCTTCAGCTCCTATTGTACTTAAAGACGACCCAACCTTAATGTTCAACAACTCGGGAATGGCCCAGTTTAAAGAATTTTTCTTAGGAAACGGAACTCCAAAAAGTCCAAGAATAGCCGATACGCAAAAATGTCTTCGTGTTTCAGGAAAACATAATGATCTTGAAGAGGTAGGGATCGATACCTACCACCATACTATGTTTGAAATGTTAGGAAACTGGTCTTTTGGAGATTATTTCAAAAAAGAAGCGATCAACTGGGCCTGGGAATTATTGACAGAAGTGTACAAAATTCCAAAAGAAAATCTTTATGTTTCTGTTTTTGAGGGAAGTAAAGAAGATAATGTTCCGTTTGACCAGGAAGCCTGGGATATCTGGAAAACTTTAATCGACGAAGACCGAATTATCCTTGGAAACAAAAAAGATAATTTCTGGGAAATGGGAGATCAGGGACCATGCGGACCTTGTTCTGAAATTCATGTTGATTTACGTTCTGAAGTAGAAAAAGCTCAGGTTTCCGGAAAAAGCTTAGTAAACAATGATCACCCGCAGGTAGTTGAAATCTGGAATAACGTATTCATGGAATTCAACCGTAAAGCGGATGGATCCTTAGAAAAACTTCCGGCACAACACGTAGATACCGGAATGGGATTTGAGCGTTTGTGTATGGCTTTACAAGGAAAGACATCCAACTATGATACGGATGTTTTCATGCCTTTAATCAGAGAAATCGAAACCATTACCGGAGCAAAATATACCACTAATGATGTAACAGGAATTAGTGAAGAACAAAATAAAATGAATATCGCTATTCGTGTAGTAGCAGATCACGTTCGTGCGGTAGCATTTGCTATTGCTGATGGACAGCTGCCTTCTAACACGGGTGCAGGATATGTGATTCGTAGAATTTTACGTCGTGCCATTCGTTACGGATTTACTTTCTTAGGAACAAAAGAGCCATTTATTTTTAGATTAGTGGAGACTTTAAGTGAGCAGATGGGAGATTCTTTCCCGGAAATAAGAACACAGAAAGCACTTTGTTCGAATGTAATTCGTGAAGAAGAAAACTCATTCCTAAAAACATTAGATCAGGGATTGATCCTTTTAGATGCTGTAATTTTAAACAATACAGGAGATACTGTTGATGGTAAAAAAGCATTTGAATTGTATGATACTTATGGATTCCCAATCGATTTAACCGCTTTAATTCTTTCTGAAAGAGGATTGAAACTGGACGAAGAAGGATTCCAGGAACAGTTACAATTACAAAAAGAAAGATCTCGTGCAGCATCAAAAGTAACGGCAGGAGACTGGAATGTACTTGTAGAAGATGATATTCAGGAATTTATTGGATATGACAGATTATCACATCAGGTAAAAATCACGAAATACCGCAGAGTTGAAAGTGCAAAAGACGGTGAGATTTTCCAATTGGTCTTCAACGCAACTCCATTTTACGGAGAAAGCGGAGGACAAACGGGAGATAAAGGCTATTTAGAAGCTCAAAATGGGGATATCGTTTACATTATCGATACGAAAAAAGAAAATAACCAAACGATACATTTAGCAAAATCGCTGCCAGAAAACCTTACCGGAACTTTTAATGCGGTTGTTGATGCTAATCAGAGAGCTAAAACTTCGTCAAATCACTCGGCTACGCATTTATTGCACCAAGGTTTGCGCAAGATTTTAGGAACGCATATTGAGCAGAAAGGTTCGATGGTAAGAAATGCTTCATTGCGTTTTGACTTTTCTCATTTCTCTAAAGTTACTGATGAAGAATTGGTAGAAGTTGAAAACTTTGTAAATGCAAGAATTCGTGAAAGTTTACCTTTAATCGAAAAAAGAGCCATTCCAAAAGAGCAGGCTTTAGAAGAAGGCGCAATTGCTTTATTTGGTGAGAAATATGGTGATTTAGTTCGTATGATTAAATTCGGTGATTCTGTCGAATTATGCGGAGGAACACACGTTGCGAATACATCAGATATCTGGCATTTTAAAATTGTTTCAGAAGGGGCGGTTGCGGCTGGAATCAGAAGAATTGAAGCGATTACAAGTGAAGCTGCAAAAGAATATTTTGAATCACAGGCTGTTTCTTTAAGCGAAATTAAAGAAGCACTTAAAAATGCTCAGGATCCTGTGAAATCTATTTTAGCTTTACAAGACGAAAATGCTCAGTTGAAAAAACAATTAGAAGCTTTATTAAAAGATAAGGCTAAAAATATGAAAGCGGATTTAGCTAAAGAATTACAGGAAATCAACGGAGTTCAGTTCTTAGCTAAACAAGTAGATCTAAATCCGGAGGGAGCAAAAGATTTAGCTTACGAATTAGGAGGTTCTTATAACAACTTATTTGTAGTTTTTGCTACAGCTCACGAAGGAAAACCAATGTTAACATGTTACATTTCGAAAGAAATTGCAGCAGCCAAAAACTTAAACGCAGGACAAGTAGTTCGTGAATTAGGAAAATACATCCAGGGTGGTGGAGGAGGTCAGCCTTTCTTCGCTACTGCCGGAGGTAAAAATGTTGACGGAATTGGAGAGGCTTTAGCAAAAGCTGTAGATTTCATTAAATAATTAAAGGCACTAAGAGTCTAAGATAGTAAGGTTCTAAGTTTTTATAAAAGTAAACCCGATAGATTTTTAAAATCTGTCGGGTTTTGTGTTTAATTCAATAGCGTCCAGCTTTAGTTGGATGAAAAAGATAAGAATTAAAAAAGGGCTTTAGCCAAACCATGATGTTTGGCTAAAGCCCTTTAATTTTAAATTATTATACATCCAGCTAAAGCTGGACGCTATTCAAAAAAACTTAGAACCTTAGCAACTTAGCACCTCAGAACCTTTAGAAAAACTACTTTCTTTCCCCAATCTGCTGGCGCCACATAGCATAATAGAGTCCTTTTTCGACAATTAAATCTTCGTGTTTACCCTGCTCAATGATTTTACCCTGTTCTAAAACAAAGATTCTATCCGCATGCATGACGGTTGATAATCGGTGTGCAATCAGAACCGTGATTCGGTCTTTACCAGAAATGTTTCGGATAGTATCGTTGATTTCTTCCTCTGTGATTGAATCCAAAGCCGAAGTAGCTTCATCGAAAATCAGTAAATTTGGATTTCTCAGAATAGCCCTTGCAATAGACAAACGCTGTTTTTCACCACCTGAAACTTTAATTCCGCCTTCTCCGATTGTAGTATTTAAACCGTCTTCGGCACGTTTAAGAAGTTTTTCACAGCTCGCGCGCTGCAATGCATCGTACAGCTCTTCGTCGGTTGCGTTGGGTTTTACGAATAATAAATTTTCACGAATGGTTCCCGAGAATAACTGGGCATCCTGAGTTACAAACCCCAATTGTTTTCTGAGATCTAATAAATCAATATCTGTAGAATCGATATCATTGTACAAAATTTCACCTTCTGCAGGAGTGTACAATCCAACGAGTAATTTTACCAGAGTGGTTTTACCGGATCCGGATGGGCCTACAAAAGCTACTGTCTGCCCTTGTTTAATTTCGAAATTGATATTTTCAACCGCTTTGAATTTAGCTGTTTTATGCTGGAAACTTACATTTGAGAATAATAATGATTCGATTGTACCAATGTGTTTTGGATTTGTCGGGCGAAATTCTTTTGGAGCGCTTAATAAGTTTTTAAAATTTTCCATGGAAACTTTTGTCTCATTCAGAGCGATAATAAAGTTTCCTAATTCCTGTAAAGGGCCAAAAATAAAGAACGTGAAAAATACCATTGTCAATAAATCTCCCACGATAATTTTTCCTCCAAACAGGAAATAATACAAAGCAAAGACCACACAGGTTCTTAAAAAGTGAACCGTTGTTCCCTGAATAAAACTTAAACTTCTGATGAAACGGATTTTCTCCAGTTCCAATTGGAGGATTTTAAACGTATTCAGATTTAAACGTTTCTCTTCCTGATAGGTTAACCCAAGACTTTTAACCAATTCGATATTTCGTAAACTTTCGGTTGTAGAGCCTGCCAGGGCATTCGTCTGGTTTACAATTTTTCGCGAAACAATTTTGATCTTTTTACCCAGATATAAACTTACCAAAGCAATAATTGGGGCTGTAACGAGAAAGATAACCGAAATACGGAAATCGATTCGGGCCACATAAAAAAAGACAAATAAAAATCCAATGATGGTCTGAAAAATTAAAGAAATAGAAAGGGTAATAAGCTTTTCGGAGTCAATTCGGACTTTGGTGAGCTTACTTAAAGTTTCACCACTTCGCTGGTCTTCAAATTCAGCATACGGAAGGTCTAAGGATTTTTTAATCCCGTCCGTATACATCTGGGCACCAGTTCTCTGGATGACTACATTGGTAAAGTAATCCTGAAAGTTTTTTGTGATTCTGGAAATCATGGCGGCCCCAAGCGATAAACCAAGCCAGAAACACAGTGATTTGATAAAACCCATTTCATTTCCGGCATATTTGGCAATGCCAACACCACAGTCCTGCATGAGTTTACCGGTAATAATAGAATCTGATAAGCTGAAACAAATGTTTATAGTAGCCATAATCAAAGCAAAAAACAGTAAAAGTTTGTGCTTGACTATATAAGAATATAATAATTTCATAAGGGAATATTAAAAAAATGCAAGATGCAAAAGTAATGAATTGTTTGAGTTTGTAGAGTCGATTTTTGTTATTAAAAATGTAATTTTTTTTAACCGTTGCTGAACATCTTTTTATAATGAAGCTGATTTTCCAAAAGAGAGAAAGTACTTTGACAAAAATGGAAGTTTAAAACAAACGGTTCAATATTATTATTAAGAAAAGGATTGTAAATTAAATAGTACAAGCAGTATTGGGTTTTATTTTTCTCTTTAATTCAATCTTTTTTTTACTGTTTGATTTTTAATGTTTTATGCTTTTAAAAAAATAGTTCAACATCCTCTTTACGTTTTTTTAATATCAAAATAAGTTACATTTTCTAGCCAATCAGGCTGTTTTTTATTTAAATTTAGGTCACCCACTAACAAATTGACCTACGAAAATGAAAAAAACAGCCTGTTTTTTAGGAACCTTGCTTTTGCTGGTTTCCTGTTCTGTTGAAGATTACTCTGATACTGATTCTTCTGCACAATTACTTCTTAAAAAACAGGTCATCACCCATTCTGAAGGAAAAAACACAATTCACTATACTTATGACGGAAATAAGATTGTAAGTGTCATTGATGATTCCGGAGAATTAAATCTTTTTTACACCTATTCAGGAAATCAAATTACACAAATTGATTTTAAAAGGCCGGACGGGACAATTGAGCAGGTAAATACCTTTACGTATACCAGCGATGGAAAACTGGCAGTGTTTTTAAAAACAGAGTCTGAAATACTAAACGGAGTTATGCTAAAAACAGGATATAAAGAGGTGTACACTTATAAAACAAACGGAACAATTTTGGTAAAGTCTTATCGTGGAAACGGAAGTAATCAGGATCAGGCAGCAGGCACTTCTGTGATAACATTTACAGACGGTGAAGTAAGCGAAATAAACAGTACCAGCTTACCGGATCATAAATATGTTTATGATACAAAAAACAGTTTTACCGGAAACATACTGGGAATGGATAAAATTGCTTTTGCAGATAATGAAGGGAACGGAGTTTTTCGTAATGAAATTTCAGATGTTGTAAATGGATTGCCCGCCGCTGCCCATACCTATGTTTACAATAGTGCCGGATATCCTGAAAAAAGTGTTGACAGGGAATACGGAGAAACTTCTTCTTCGGAATATTTCTATTAGACTTATATAAAACGGCAGATTGGGCTCATCCAGTTACAATTCTCCTGAGATGGAAGACCATTTTGCGGTTTCTCCATGAAACAAAACTAAATTTCCGTCATCTTGTAACTCTAAAGTACATTCATCCAGATAATTAAAATTACTGCTTCTCCAAAGGGTAGAAGAAGAAGCAGAAAGTCTGCTGATTTTACTTTTAATCACTAAATTTCCGTATTCGAGCAAAGCACTTGTCGATCGTTGTGATGCTGTACCGGTTTTCCAGATAGTGTTTTTATTCTTTACATCGATAACAGATAATATTCCCTTACTGAATTCAAGCCTATAAAATCCGTTTGGCGATATAACCGGACGGGTAAAAGGAATCAAATCAATTCGTTCGTTTGAATATATGATTGATTTTGAAGGATACGGATACCATCTGCTTATAGATTCCATGTCGGTTATGGATAATTCTTTGGCTTCGGCTGCACCAATTCCGTTTGTGGTAAGTGCAGGATCCACAAAATAATGCATGATTGATAAAGGATCATATTGACTGTAATTCGTCTGGTTTACACTATATTTAAAAAGTACATATTCATCCACCTCTTCTTTTGACCATCCCATAAGTTCACTGTAGTATTTATAAACCTTTGGAAGATCCCAGGCTATATTGGAAACAGGACTCGATTGTTCGTGCACCAGACCCAGGGCGTGGCCAAATTCGTGTAGTACTTCTCTCTTTGTAGTGGATGCATTTCCCAGAGAAGTCCATCCAAAATTTATAGAAGGTTCGTTTTGATAGTTTACTGTATAAGTAGTTGAACTTTTTCCTAATACAGACCAGCTGCTGCCATCATTATTCCATCTGAAACTAATCCGGATATCGGCATATTCGCTAACAGGGACATACTCAAATTTGAGATTAGCATATAAAGTCCATTCCCGGGCACATTCTTTCACTCTTTCCTGAAGAGAAGTTTCCCCATTTAAAAATTTAATTTTGATAGTCTGACCCGTTTTCCACCGTGGCCAGTTTATGATAGCGGCACTTGTTTTTGAAACCTGACTGCTGCGAGTGCCAGCCCGGTCAAAAGTACACATATGAATGTCTTTAAAAAGGTCAGTTTCTGTTTGGGCCAGCTCTTTTATTTGAGCATACGCAGATAAAGTGAATATAAGACAGGTAATTAGAAAGCTTGTTTCTCTCATAAATTATTTTAAAACCGGATTCTGAGGGTAAATTAGCAAATAAAAGATTTTCTTTTTCAGCCGGGCATCAATTATGGCTTATGTTGTAATAAATATGACTTTTAATGTGAATATGATTTGATGTTAGTATTTCTTTCCTAATAATTCAAGAACAGAAAACCTTTTTTAACAAAGCAGGAAAAGGACTAAGTATTTCTACCTGATTTTAATGGTTTTGCTAAAATTTCTTAGAAAAAACAGAATCCGATTATCTTGTTGTTTGTTAGTGTATTAGCAGCAAGTGCAGTTGTTTGATGCGGATTTATGGTATTTTTAGGGCTAAATGACCTCAAGATAACGGTTAGGTTTTGATTTTAGGTTGTGTTACGTTTGCGGTACTTACAAATGTAACCCGAGACAAAATGAAAAAAATCGTATTCCTTTTAGGAGTTTTAACTCTGATAATTGCTTCTTGTTCATCAAATGATGATTCAGGAAAAAATGAAACAGCAATTTTACCAAAGACAGTAGTTTATAAGTATCCGGATTATCCAGATGATAACGATGAAGCTGTAATGATATATGAGGGAAATAAAATAGTGAGCGCAAGTTATTCCGAAAAGGATAAAGAAGTTTATACGTATACAGGTGATTTTATAACGAAAGTTGAAGATTTTGCAGAGGATGGAAATATAAGTTCCGTAAATGAATTTACTTATGAAAATGGAAAAGTAAAAACATCACTGCTGGCAGAAACTGGAAATGATATTACCTATATCAGTAAAATTGTCTATACACATAATGCAGATGGAACAATATCATTTTTAAAATACTCTGTTGATCCTGAAACAAAAGAAGAAGAGAAAAAATCAGAAGGAGTTTTAACATATGCTGGCGGAAATCTTATGAAGAAAACGGAAGTATATACCGGATCCAGTTATGTTGAGACTTATGAATACGATAATAAAAACAATCCGTTTAAGAATATATTAGGTTACAATTTACTCATTGGATTTACTAAATCAGGTATTAACAATGCTACAAAATGGACTGTCGTGTATGATAATGGTCAAAGCACAACAACGAGTGTTTACAATTGTATTTATGAATATGATTCTAACGACTATCCAACTAAGCAGACCCAGTCTGAATCTGATGGTTCAGGGGCAGGAGAAATTACAGAATACCTATATTAATTTTTGTTTTTTTTATTTTAATAAAACCCAAATACGGCTGTATTTGGGTTTTTTAATTGATGATAATTAACGAAATTTGTGTTCAAATACAATCTCATGCAATTCAGAACACAGATCCCAATTTCAAAAAGTAATTCGTCAATCGATTATCATTCGAAAATACTTTCTATTGGTTCCTGTTTTGCAGAAAACATGGCTTCTAAATTTGATTATTTTAAATTCCAAAACGAAACCAATCCGTTTGGGATTATTTTTAATCCAGTTTCTATCGAGAAATTATTCGAAAGAGTTTGTAAAGAAGTATGGTTTGAAGAAAAAGACGTTTTCTTTCATAATGAACGCTGGCATTCTTTTGAAGTACATTCTGATTTAAGTAATGCCGACCGACAAGAATTACTGGAAACATTGAACAAAGCTATTTCAGAAACACGCAAACAACTAAAAGAAGCAACGCATCTCATTATTACTTTTGGAACTTCCTGGATTTATAAAATTTTAGAGAAAGATGAAGTAGTGGCTAATTGCCATAAAGTACCACAGAAACAATTTTCAAAAGAATTGTTATCGGTAGAAATAATCCAGAAAAACATTCAAAACACAATTGATTTAATTCAGACAATAAATCCGAAAATCAATTTCATTTTTACGATTTCCCCTGTAAGACATATTAAAGACGGTTTTGTAGAAAATCAGTTAAGTAAATCACATTTATTTTCAGCTTTGCATTCGGTTCTCAAAACTGACCACTTAAAACTGACCACCGAATACTTTCCTTCATACGAAATCATGATGGATGAGCTCCGCGATTATCGTTTTTACAACGAAGATATGCTGCATCCCAATCAAATCGCGATCGACTATATCTGGAAGCTTTTCAGCGAAAATTATATTTCACAGGAAAGTACATCAACAATGCAGGAAGTAGATGAAATCCAGAAAAGCCTTCGTCACAGAAGTTTCAATCCCGAATCAGATCAACATCAAAAATTCTTAGCAAAACTCCAACAGAAAATAAATCAGCTGGGAGAAAAATTACCGCATATTAAATTTTAATAGCAGTGACTGGTTAAAACCAACAGTTTAGAAATTAGCTGACTTTTTTTGCCACAGATTATAAAGATTTCAAGGATTTTTTTAAATAATCCAGCTTTATTTTAATTTGTGTTAATTTGTGTAATCTGTGGCAAAAAAACAACTCAAAACTTCGCGACTTCGCGCCTTTGTGGCAAAAACAACAATAAAATTTTAGAATAATTGCTCGGAATTATGTAAATTGTTAAGGTTTAAATTTTACATTTTTGTAAGATGTCTAACCCTGCTTTTTTCAGAAGCAATTTTAATCGAACCGATTTTATTGACGTATGAATAAGAAACCCGCTTATTTTATTAAAAAAATACTTCGTATCCTGATGTGGTGCGTGGTTTCTGTAGTGGCACTTTTATTACTTGTTATTATTTTAATTCAGGTTCCGTCGGTTCAGAATTTCGTTAAAAATAAAGCGGTTACGTATCTTCAGGATAAAATAAAAACCAAAGTTTCCTTAGATTATATTTCCATAAAATTCCCAAAAGATGTAGTGCTGGAAGGTTTCTATTTTGAAGACCAAAAGAAAGATACTTTGCTGGCAGGTAAACGATTAGAAGTTGATGTTGATCTTTTTAAACTCGTTAGCAGTGAACTCGAAATCAATTCCGTTTCCCTTGAAAATGTAAAAGCCAATATTGCAAGAAATAAAGAAGGCGTTTTCAATTTCGATTACATTATCAAAGCATTCGAATCCAAAGAACCGAAAGTAGAAGATCCAAATGCGAAACCTTTTAAAATTTCGGTTGTCAAAGTAAACCTCGATCAGGTTAAATTCAATTTTAAAGATGATTTTGCTAAAAATGATATACGCGTAAACCTGACGCATTTTGATACCAAATTCCGGAAATTCGATTTGGATCAAATGGATTTTAATATTCTAACGATTAATCTAAACGGATTAAAAGTAGTTTTAGATCAGGATGTGGTAGAGAAAATTGCAGAAGTTTCGGTTAAAACGGTTGATACCATTTCGAAACAGCCGGATTTCAAACTGGCATTAAATAAAATTTCATTGTCTAAGATTGATATTTTATACGATAATAAAGATTCAAAACTAAATTCCGGCATTCGTTTAGGAAACTTAAATTTAGCCGTAAATGAAATCGATCTAAACAAACAGCTTTTAGATTTCGATACTTTCGAAGTAAAAGATCTTAGCGGAAACCTGCGATTAGGAGCCAAAGACAAACAAATCAAAACGCCGGATTTAGATACAACTGCCATAAAACAAACCGGCTGGAAAGCAAAATTAAACAAAGTCAATATTGAAAATGTTGCCTTCAAGTTTGACGATATGCAGTCAAAACCTGTTGCAAAAGGTTTAGATTATAGTCATTTGAATTTGAGTAAATTTAACTTCGAAGCAGAGAAATTGTATTACGGAAACGATACGATTTCGGGAAATATAAATAAGCTTACGGTTAATGAAAAAAGTGGTTTGCAGATTCAGTCCTTAAAAACCAATTTCTTCTACGGACCAAAAAATGCTTCTCTGGAAAACTTGTATTTGAAGACACCACAAACACTTGTTCAGGATAAAATTAAAGCAGAATACAAATCGCTTGATGCATTACAGAAAGATTTAGGAAATCTGGCTATTGATGCCAATCTGAAAGAATCTAAAATCGGTTTCAAAGATATTTTGCTATTTGTTCCTACACTTCAAAATACCAATCCGTTTAAGAGCAATCCAAATGCAATTTTGTATGTGGACAGCCGTGTGAGTGGAAAAGTTAAAGATCTGAATATTTCTAAATTCGAAATGAGCGGAATTGGAACTACAAAAGTTTCCCTTTCGGGGAAAATCACTGGATTGCCAGATGCTGAAAAAGCGTATTACGATTTGAATATTAAAAAAATGTCGAGCACCGCAAAAGACATTAATATGTTTGTGCCGGCAGGAACAATTCCTAAGAATATTCAGCTTCCGTCGCAGCTGAGTTTACAAGGAAAATTTAAAGGTTCTGTTCAGAATTTTAAAACGAATCTAGCTTTAAACAGCAGTTTCGGAAATGCAAAAGTGGATGCTTTATTTGATCAGCGTATTAAAAAAAGAGAAAAATACGATGCAACAGTTTCCTTAAATGAGTTTGATTTAGGGAGATTAATAAAAAACGATTCGATTGGAAAAATTACGCTTAACGCGAAAGTAAAAGGAAACGGTTTAGATCCAAAAACAGCAAATGCTGTCGTTGACGGAATTGTCAAAAAAGCTGTTTTTAACCGATATACCTATAAAGATTTAACGCTGAAAGGAAACATCGAAAACGGTTCTTTTGCTGTAAAATCAGGAATGGAAGATCCAAATCTGAATTTTAATTTAACGGCTTCTGGTGATACAAAAGACAAATATCCAACCGTAAAACTGAAATTAAATCTCGATATAGCCGATTTAGAAAAACTAAATCTTCATGCCGGCCCAATGAAACTCCGCGGAAATGTAGATGCTGATATTGCCAACAGTAATCCCGATTTCTTGAACGGAAAAGTGTTTCTGTCGAATATTCAGATTTTACAGGACAAAGAACCCATTGTTTTAGATTCTATCCGCGTTTTTGCGTTTGTAGATAAAGACAGTAATTCGATTAAAATTTCGTCCCAGTTTCTAAAAGCAGAAGTAACTGGAAAATACAAATTGACGACTTTGGCGAATTCAGTTCAGAAATCATTGTCTAAATATATTAACCTTCAAAATCCTAAAGTCAACGCTGAATCAGATGAACAAAGACTGGCCTTTACTTTGAAAGTGGATAATGATCCGGTGCTTTTGAAATTATTACCAAAATTAACGAGTTTAGAACCTTTTAGTATAAACGGAAAATACAACAGCCAGGCCGATTCATTAGAAGTAAAAGGAACAATTCCACGAATTGTGTATGGAGGAAATACCATTTCGGACGGAAAAATAAATATCGAAACCAAAGAAAATGCTTTAGAATATTTGGTTTCTGTAGCCTCTGTTGAAAGCGGTTCGCTTAAAATTCCGTTTACGAGTTTGTCAGGAAAAGTAGAAAATAATGAACTGACGTACGCGTTGGAAGTAAAAGACGCCAAAGAAAAACAGCAGTATTTTATCGCCGGAAACCTGAATCATGAAGACTCCAAAAACATCTTTAAAATCGATGCAGACAGTTTTGTTTTAAATTACGATAAGTGGACAGTTGATCCGGAAAACGCAATTGAATTTGGGGATAACCGACTTTATATCAATAAATTTTTCCTGAGCAATTCTGGAAACGAATTAAAAATCCAATCGCAGGGAACTCAAAATAATGCACCACTTGAGGTTGATTTTGTGAATTTCAAAATCGAAACCATTATGAACATGGTCAAAAAAGACGAACTGTTAATGCAGGGATTAATTAACGGAAATGCTTTGGTCGAAAATGTCATGACCAAACCCACTTTTACATCTGATTTAAAAATAGATGATTTTACTTTTAAAGGAGAAAAAGTCGGAGATTTAGAAATAAAAGTAGACAATAAAACCGAAGATACACTTGCCGCAAATATCGTTTTAAGTGATGAAGGAAATGATGTAAAACTGACGGGAGAATATAAAATCGAAGAAGGTACTTTTGATTTGGATATGGCAATTAATAAGCTGTACATCAAAAGCATTCAAGGATTCAGCATGGGTAATATTACCGAAGGAAAAGGTTTTCTATCAGGAAATTTTAAAGTGACGGGAAGTACTTCTGCACCAAAAGTGAATGGAGAATTGAATTTTAATGATGCCGGTTTCAGAGTAACACAGCTGAATTCCTATTTTAAAACCGGACAAGAAAAAATCACTTTCAACGAGGGCGTAATTTCGTTTGATAAGTTTTCTCTTTTAGATGAAAATGACAATGAATTGTTTGTGAATGGAACCGTTCAATCGGCTGATTTTACAAAGTATAATTTTAACCTTTTGGTTGAAGCCAATGATTTTAGAGCCATAAATTCTAAAGCCGCCGACAATGATTTGTTTTATGGTGATTTATTTTTGGACACTAAATTAAATATCAAAGGAAGTTTAGAAAGTCCGGTTGTCGATGGTACAATCAAAATAAACAAGGAAACCAAGTTTACAGTGGTTATGCCGCAGTCGGATCCGTCCATTGCAGATCGTGAAGGAATAGTGGAGTTTGTTGATGAAGATAATTTGTATCTGAAACAAACAGTTGAAATGCAGACTAAATTGGATCAGTCGGAACTAAAAGGAATGAACGTGAATGTTGCCATTACGATTGACAAAGAAGCTGAATTGACTTTGCTGATTGATAAATCAAACGGTGATTATCTGAACTTAAAAGGAGAAGCAGAATTAGTCGGTGGAATTGATCAGTCCGGAAAAACAACTTTGACTGGGAAATATGAGTTCTCGGATGGAGCTTATCAAATGAATTTTAACGGAATCAAAAGAAAATTCGATATTCAGGAAGGAAGTTATATTACCTGGAATGGCGAGCCAACGATGGCGAACATAAATATTACAGCTATTTATAAAGTAGATGCAGCTCCTATTGATTTACTTGGAAATCAATTAGCAGGAATGGAACAGTCTATTCAGAATACTTATAAACAAAAACTTCCTTTTCAGACTTTGTTGAAAATGAATGGAGAATTGATGAAGCCTGAAATCTCCTTTGGAATTGTATTACCGGAAGGAAATTATAATGTTTCAACAGATGTAGTTACGACAACACAAGCTAAATTAAAACAACTGGAACAAGATCCAGCCGAATTGAACAAACAGGTTTTTGCGCTTTTATTACTAAACCGTTTTGTGGGCGAAAATCCGTTTGCGAGTCAAAGTGGAGGAATTAGTGCCGAAACGATGGCAAGACAAAGTGTGAGTAAAATACTTTCGCAGCAATTGAATAATCTGGCAGGAGAATTAATTACAGGTTTTGAAGTCAATTTTGATTTAGAATCCTCTGAAGATTACACTTCCGGAACGATGCAAAACAGAACAGATTTGAATGTGGAAGTTTCTAAAAAACTGCTGGATGACCGATTGAAAGTAACTGTTGGAAGCAGTTTTGGAGTTGAAGGTGCAGAGCGCGCCAACGAAGAAAGTACCAATATCGCTGGAGATGTTGCTTTAGATTATCAATTGACAAAAGATGGTAGATATATTGTTCGTGCCTACAGAAAAAATCAATATCAGGTAGCAGTAGAAGGACAGGTGGTAGAAACAGGTGTTGCTTTTATTATCACGATGAGTTACAATAAATTCAGAGAACTTTTCCATCGAACTGAAAAAGAAAAAGAATTGATTCGGGAAGAAAAGCTCCGAAAAGAAAAAGAAAAGCAGAAAAAAAAGGAGGATAAAGAGAAGGAGCAATTGCAGGAAAATCAAATTGAAGGAAATGAACAAAAAACATAATCATATAAAAAATCATCTGGTAAAGTATTTTGTACTGATATCCTTGTTTTTTGTTTTTGGATGCAGTAATACAAAATATCTTCCAGAAGGCGATTTGCTGTACACAGGCGGTTCGGTAAAAGTGAAAGATTCTATTGTGAAAAAGAAAGATAGAAAAGCCTTGGAAACGGAACTTGAAGGACTTCTTCGCCCAAAACCAAACAAAACGTTTTTAGGATTACGTCCCAAATTATGGTTTTATAATATTGCCGGCGAACCTAAAAAGCAAAAAGGTTTTCGATATTGGTTACGAACTAAAGTGGGAGAAGAGCCAGTGCTTTTTAGTAAAGTCGATTTAGATTATAATGCTTCCGTTCTGCGAAATTTTACCGAAAACCGAGGTTACTTTAAAACCCGTGTCAGTGCTGATTCTACCGTAAGGAATAAAAGAGTTACGGCAGAATATACCGTTGTTCCCAAAAAACAATACATTATTAAAAGTGTGACTTTTCCCGATGATTCTTTAAAAATGTCCAAAATAATCGCCAGATCAAGCCGACGCAGTTTATTGAAAGTAGGGAAACCGTATGATTTAGATGTTATAAAAGCAGAAAGAGAACGTATTGATGCCAGATTGAAAGAAAAAGGATATTATTATTTCAGTCCCGATTATCTTCTGGCGAAAGTAGACAGCAGTAAAGGCGATCATGAAGTAAAAATCAGATTGGTTATTAAAGAAGAAACGCCTGCAAAAGCCTTAAGAGCTTATACCATGAATAACATTTTTGTGTATCCGAATTATTCTCTGGCCAACGATAGTATGGTTTACAGGAAAAAGAATATAACGCAGTATAAAGATTTTACGATTATTGATACGGCAGAAACTTTTAAACCACGAGTTTACGACAGAACAATTTATTTCAAAAAAGGCGATTTGTACAACCGAACCGATCATAATCTGACTTTGAATCGTTTCGTCAATCTGGGAACTTTCAGCTTTGTTAAAAACGAATTTAAGCCTTCAGACAGTATTGAAAATGCTTTAGATTCCTATTATTATCTAACGCTTTTACCTAAAAAATTTATTCGTGTTGAGGTTTTAGGTAAAACTAATTCGGCAAGTTATACGGGTACAGAAGTAAATTTAAACTGGAACAATAGAAATTTCCTTCACGGAGCAGAATTGTTTACTGCCTCTGTTTTTGGAGGGGCCGATTTTCAATTAGGCGGAGTCAATAAAGGAAAGAACATTTATAAACTTGGGGGAGAAGTCAGTTTGACCTGGCCGAGATTTATTACACCTTTTAATATTGAAGGCAACAGCGAATATGTGCCCAGAACAAAAGCAGCGATTCGTTATGAATATCAAAAACGAACGCAATTATATGCACTGAATTCTTTCAATACTTCCTTTGGTTATTTGTGGAAAGAGAATATTCGAAAAGAGAATCAATTGAATGTAATTGATGTGACGTATGTCAGTCCAAATCATGTTACAGCGGAATATTTAGAAGATATTCAGCAAGATCCGGCCTTAGGAAAGGTAATCGAAAAACAGTTAATTTTTGGACCGACATACAATTATACCTATACCAATACGATGCAGAAACGCCGAAAAAACACTATCTATTTTAATGGCGAATTAGATTTGGCGGGAAATATTACAGGTTTGGTAACTGGTGCCGATTATCCGGATAAGGTAAAAACAATATTTGATGTTCCGTTTAGTCAATATGTAAAAATCAAAACCGATTTCAGGCATTATTTAAAATTGGGAAAAGAAAGCGAACTCGCCAGTAGATTAATTGTTGGGGCAGGATTTGCTTACGGAAATTCGAATACAATGCCGGCATCAAAACAGTTTGTAGTAGGAGGAACAAACAGTATTCGTGCTTTTAGAGCCAGAACACTTGGGCCGGGAAGTTATGTGATTCCGGAAACCACTACCAATATTAATTATACCCCAGACCAGTCAGCCGATTTGAAATTGGAATTTAATACCGAATACAGAGCGAAACTTTTTAGTATTGTAAGAGGTGCAGTGTTTTTGGACGCTGGTAATATCTGGCTTTTACATGCCGATCCCAATAAACCCGGAGCCGAAATCTCAAAAGATTTTATGAAAGAAATTGCTGTGGGGGCAGGAGCAGGTTTACGTTTTGATTTGTCGTTCCTAATCCTAAGAACAGATTTAGCTATTCCATTAAGAAATCCAGCTCTTCCGGACGGACAAAGATGGGTTATTGACGACATAAATTTTGGAAGCAGTTCCTGGAGAAAAGATAACCTCATTTTGAATATCGCTATTGGTTATCCGTTCTAATTTTTTTTAGCCACGACCCGAGCGATAGCGAACTGGCGAAGCAATTCACGAATTAATATAATCTATATGGATGCTTATAATTGAATTAAACGAATTTTGATTTGTGAAATTGAGAAAATAATAGACAAAGAGATTAGCGAAAATTCGTGAATTCATGGCAGAAAAAAAGAAAAAATAAAGTAAATTGGTCTAAAATATTTTAGAGGAATGCAAAACTTAATCAAAAGAATTATAGGTGTTGGTGTTATCGTTTTACTTATTGTATTGGCTTTTAAATACTGCCAGTTTAAAAAAGAGGACGATTCGGATATTCAATACAATACCAATTTAATTCAACAGCAGATTCTTAATGTTGGAAAATTGGTTGTCACCGAAGGACATTTTTCGGAAGTGATCACCTATAAAAATCAGCAGAAATATTTCTTAGACATGATTTCTTTTGAAAAAAAAGCATTGGTTGTAGTCAATGCCAACGTAACGGTTGCTTACGATCTGCATCAAATGAAATATGATGTTGATGAGAAAAATAAAACCATTACGATTCTAAACATTCCAAAAGAAGAAATTACGATTAATCCGGATATTCAGTTTTATGATGTGGAACAAAGCAAACTAAATCCGTTTACAGGTGATGATTACAATAAAATCAACAAATCGGTAAAGGCTAATTTAGCCAAGAAAATCGAAAAATCAACCCTAAAAACAAACGCCCAAAACAGACTAATAAGCGAATTGTCTAAAATTTTGATTATGACTAATTCGATGGGTTGGAAACTGCAATATAACGGAAAAACTATTGAATCTGAGACGGAATTGAGTCAGGATTTAAAATTGTAATTTTTTGAGGTTCAAAGAGGCAAAGGAACATAGTAGCAAAGGTTTTTTGCCACAGATTAAAGGATTAAAATGATTTTTTGAATTGCCTCCTGCTTTAGCTGGAGGGGCGTCATAAGAAATTTAGAAAAGGCTTTAGCCAAATGTCATTATTTGGCTAAAGCCTTTTTTAATGGATTTTTGTTTTCCTCCAGCTAAAGCAGGAGGCAATTCAAAATAACTTAGCGCCTTAGTGCCTTTGTGGCAAATTATCAAAAATCAAATCCAGTCCGCCGGAAATTAAATGCGCAATTTCAGGACGTTTTACTTTCAATTGATCTAAATGGACTAACACTTCCTGTAAAAGCTGTTTCTCTTCAGAATCTTTTAAAAGTTCTGTAATTTCAACAGACAAAAGCCAATCGTTTGAATGATTGTTTTTAAGCTTTTCAAAAACAGCTTTCAATTCTGTTTTAGAAGATTTATTATTTCTGATTTCACGAACAGCTGCATATAAATGCTCTAATTCATTGCGTTCATCAGTATGTTTTGCTTTGATGGTTTTGGTTGACGGAACAATATTGATTAGATCAAAACTATTCACATCGGCAGGACCAGAGAAAGCAGAAATGACTTTTTTACCAATTGCCATATCATAATTACCCCAATCAGGCTCAAACAAAACAGTTTCACCATGAGTAACCGTACAGTTTTTAAAGCTAATTAAAATGATTTCTCCGTGAAGATTTCGGGAACCCGTAATAATTTCACCTTCCACAATAATATTGCCTTCAAATTCCAGTGTAATCTTTTCGCCTTCAACAATGCTGTAAGCCTGTAAATCCTTCGGACTCATATCTTCAATAGCAAGATTAAAGCCTTTTAATTTTCCAATCGGACTTCCAAATCCGTGTGGATGTGTTAGAGTTCCGTGTCCAACTAATTCTTTTTCACGGTAAGCCAAAGCTGTTTTTCCAGTAGTTTGGATATAAACCGGTTTTCCTTCTTCTTCAATAACATTAGTAAAAACGCCTGAAATTTGTAAACCAGTACTCAATTCAATAGTTCCCAAAGCATTCGATTGAATCAGTTTTTTAATTCCTGAAAGACCTCCGGTGCGTAAAGCCATTTTATTAGCAAACTCTTCCAGAATCAAACTTAAATGAGAAAAAGTAGGTGTTACATAAAGCTGTGGCTGTAACTGTGTAATATCAAAATTCTGATTGGCTGCCGAAATATCATAAGGGATTTTCTTTACATTATCGGTCATGCAGTGCGCACTTTCACCAATAGAAGAAAGCAATCCAGCACCATATATTTTTGGATTTTCGACTGTTCCAATTAAACCGTATTCCACTGTCCACCAATGCAGGTTTCGAATCTGAGCCATTTCAGACAATTCGCCCATATCATTTTGTAAATCGGCAACTGCTTTTTCAGCTTCGTCGATTTTTTCCTGAGGCGTATCTTCGGCTTCTTTTAAAATAGAAAGCAGACGAATCGCTTCATACATTTGATAATCTTTATGAGAAGAAATCGCTTTACAGCCAATTTCGCCAAAACGTCTTAAATATTCGGCATATTCAGGATTAGCAATAATAGGAGCGTGGCCGGCACCTTCATGAATAATATCCGGAGCAGGGGTATATTCTATATGTTCCAATTGTCGAATATCTGAAGCAATTACCAAAACATTATAAGCCTGGAATTCCATAAAAGCATTTGGCGGAATAAATCCGTCAACGGCAACGGCTGCCCAGCCAATTTCGCTTAGAATTCGGTTCATGCCGTACATACTCGGAATAGAATCTATTTCGATTCCGGTTTTACGCAAACCTTCCAAATAAGAATGATGCGCTACTTTTGAAAGATAATCAACATTTTTGCGCATCACATATCGCCAAACCGCCTGATTGATAGGACTGTAATCACTATAATCCTGAGGTTTGATAAATTGCTGTAAATGTTTAGGCAGTCTTTCTAATAACGGATTGGTTTCAATATTTGGATTCATTTCGAAAACGTTGTAGATTAGAATGTAAAATTACGAATTTAGACTGCTAATTTTTACATTTTATCACAATATTTTTATTTGAAAATGCCTTTTATTGCGTTTTCGTTGGTTTTTAGTGAAATAAAGGATTGATGTTTTTAGCAGTCGTTATTTTCGAAACTCACTCTTTCCAGTGTTTGTTCATAGTTTTCAATGTCTTTTTTAGTCATTGAAACTTCTTTTAAATCAACTTTTAACTGCTTTTTAGTATCGGGACTAATCCACAAACCAGAGAAAGTATTTCCAGTTTTCTTTAAAATTAAAACACCGCTGAAACCATGTTCCACCATAATAAATTCATTTTCAGCTTTTCTGTTCTGTGTAATGTCCAGATGAAGCCATTTGTTTGATTTATAACGGTATATTGCAACATAACTTAAATCAGCTGTACATTGGTTTTCTGATGCTTTAATATAAAAAGTAACCGGAGTTTTTCCATCAACCGTTCCTTTATATAAATTGGAAAACGGTGCTTGTGATTGTGCTGATAATTGATTTATAAATGCAAAACAGATGATAACAAATAAAATTGCTTTTTTCATAACTAAAAATATAGATTTGGGGTTAATTCATTTAGCCAAATATAAAGTTCTGATTGTTATTGAAAGAATTTTCTAAGATTTTTTCGCAGAATTTCTCATTTCATTTTCAGCATTTCTGAAATACTCAATCTTATGGCTGAACATAAAAGCCATGTTTGTAGCTCTCATTTTGGCTTCTTCGGTAATTGGCCCTGCAAACTGCGAATCGATTGTAGTATTAAAGAGGGCAATCCAGCGTTCAAAATGCGTTTTATCTACAGGTAATTGTTTGTGCGGTGGAAAAGGCGTTCCGGAATAGGCCCGGACATCAAACAGAATGGTCTGCCAGAAACCATACATTTTTTGCAGGTGCGGTTCCCAGCGATCCTGCAGTTTGTCATTGAAAATAGGGCCTATAAGGTCATCTTTTCTAACATTAGCATAAAAGCTGTTCACCATTTGTTTAATATCTTCTATAGTTGAAATATCTTTAAGAGTCTCCATGATTTGTAAAAAATAAATGAATGGCAAAATTACAACATAACTCCCTGTTTGATCCATGATATTTGTCATTTAACAGCCCGGTATTTTCAGGAAAAATGACGCAGTAACGCTATGCAATATTCTTTATGACAGTATTTTGCATATTATGAAATTGTAAAGTAAGATTTTTAGTGTTTTTATTTTTGTTAATGTTTTGATATTTAGTTATTTGTGTTTTTGTTAGATAGGTTTTTGTTAAGGCAATTTTTACAAATGATGTGTATTTGTAAAGGTTTAAATATATCGATTTCGTTGTGAAAAATATAATTTTGAGATATTTTAATAAAAATAATCACAATAAAATGAGAAAAAATTAACTATCTAAAAACCACAAAAATCAAAAAAAAATGCACAAAACTACTCAAAAACCTACCAATCGGGTAAAACGTATAATGATGCAGTGCATCATTGTAACACTTTTATTAAGTATTAAAGTAAATGCTCAGACGGTTACGCCTTTTATAACATCAGGCGATCAGACAAGATTATTACAGCAGCAGGGAACGGTAAGTTTCGGAACCAATTCGGGAACCAATCCTTCCACTGTTACAGTTAATACAGGAACTACCTATCAGACTATGGACGGTTTTGGTTATACCCTTACCGAAGGAAGTGCTGAAGTAATAAGCGGAATGGCAGCCACACAGCAGAATCAGTTGTTAAATGATTTGTATAATCCAACAACGGGATTAAATGCCAGCGTAATTCGTATTAGTATTGCTGCTTCAGATTTAAGCAGTTCTTCCTATAGTTATAACGAAACTTCCGGAGATACGAATATGAATAACTTTAGTCTGAACGGGCCGGACTTAACGTATTTAATTCCGATTATTAAAAAGATCCAGCTTATTAATCCCAACATCAAAATATTAGCGACACCATGGTCGGCACCCCGCTGGATGAAAACCAATGGTTCCTGGATTGGAGGAAGTCTACAGACACAATACTACGCCGCTTACGCCCGATATTTTGTAAAATACCTTCAGGCAATGCAGGCACAGGGAATTCCTATTTGGGCTATTACACCGCAGAATGAGCCTGAAAATCCGCATAATGAACCAAGTATGCTGATGAATTCAACAGAGCAGAAGAATTTCATTAATCAGCAGCTTGGACCTCAATTAGCAGCGGCAGGTTATGGAAACGTCAAAATTATTGCCTTTGACCATAACTGTGATAATACAGCGTATCCGATAGATGTTTTAAATAACAGCAGTTACGTTGACGGAGCGGCATTTCATTTGTATTTAGGAAATATTTCAGCAATGTCAACCGTAAAAACACAAACCAATAAAAACGTTTATTTTACAGAGCAATATACAGGTTCCGGCGGAAGTTTTAGCGGGGATTTTGGCTGGCACATGCAGAATGTTGTGATTGGAAGTACCAATAACTGGTCAAAAACGGTTCTGGAGTGGAATGCCGCCAATAATTCCAGTTTTGGTCCCCGTACTCCGGGAGGATGCAGTACCTGTTTAGGAGCAATTACGGTTAACAACAGTACAAGTTATACTAAAAATGTAGCATATTATATTATTGGACAGATTTCTAAATATGTAAAACCAGGCGCTGTAAGAATTGGTTCTTCAAGTACCAGCGGCAGTATTTTGTCAGCAGCCTTTAGAAACCCTGATGGTTCTGTTGCATTGGTATTATACAATACATCAGGATCATCTAACACGATTAAAGTAGTTTCAGGATCTTCGGCGTTTAATTATGCCGTTCCGGGATCATCAGCAGTTACCTTTACCTGGGCGGCAGGCAGTACGGTTCCTGTAACAGGTGTAAGTGTAAGTCCGGGTTCGGCCACTATTACCGCAGGACAGACACAGCAGTTAACAGCGGCAGTTTCACCAGGAAACGCCACTAATACAGCGGTAAACTGGAGTTCAAGCAATACTTCTGTTGCTACTGTCAATTCAAACGGACTGGTTGCTGCGGTTTCGGCGGGAACGGCTACAATTACAGCTACAACTGTTGACGGAGCAAAAACAGCGACAAGTACGATCACAGTAAACGGAGGAACAACCGGATTTCCGGGGTATTACAATATTATTTCAAGAAACAGTAATAAAGGACTGGATGTAGCAGACAATGCCACTACAAGCGGAAGCAGAATTCAACAGTATGATGTAACCAATGGGGGAGGAAGCAACCAGCGATGGAAATTTGTTTCTGCAGGAAGTGGTAATTATTACATTATTGTAAAATCTACAAGTATGTATCTGGCAGTTGAAAATAACGGGACAGCAAATGGACTGAAAGTACAGCAAAAAACTTTTTCATCTTCTAATGAATTCAAATGGACTGTGAATAATCTTGGCGGTGGATATTATAGTATTATCAACGTGAACAGCGGCAAAGCTCTTGATGTGGAAAATGTATCGACAGCCAATGGAGCCAATATTCAGGTATGGGATTATACTGGCGGTTTAAATCAGCAATGGCAGTTTGTACAGGTAGAATCTACAGCCAAAAAAGCACTGGCTGTAAATCCTGAAGAAGATGAAAGCACAGCCGATATGGCGGTTTTTATAGATGAAGCAAGCGATCATTTAAAAATTGAAACCACCCATGAAGGTAGTGCCGATGTGCAAATCTTTAATATTAGCGGACAAAGTGTAATCAGGCAGAATGTAAATTTTGTAAAAGGAAACCTTTCTGAAATTGAAGTTTCCAGACTGCCAAAAGGAGTTTACATTGTGAGGGTAAACGACAGTACAGGATCTTATTCTAAAAAAGTACTAAAGCAATAACGGCAAATCTGGAATTCAATTAGTAATTTTATATTTGATGTTAGAAGGCTGTCTGAATTTTAGGCAGCCTTCTGTTTTTTCTTATCCAATTAACTGGGTAAACAAATCCTGATTGTCATTTAAATATTGAAATTCAAAGCCGTATTGTGTCATTTTCAGCTTAATAGGCATAATGTCTTTTTTGTTTTTTAATTCCAGTCCCACGACTACAGAGCCTTTTTCGCGGCTGTTTTTCTTGGCAAACTGAAAATAAGTAATATCGTCATCTGGTCCTAAAATGTGGTTTACAAATTCCTTTAAAGCTCCGGGACGCTGCGGGAACTGAATCATGAAATAGTGCATTAAACCTTCATATAGCAGGGAACGCTCTTTTATTTCGGCAGTTCTTTCGATGTCGTTGTTACTTCCGCTGACGATGCAGACTACATTTTTACCTTTAATTTTATCCTTATAAAAATCCAAAGCGGCAATAGTTAAAGCACCTGCGGGTTCTACGACCATCGCTTCTTCATTATATAATCTTAAAATGGTTGTGCAGACTTTTCCTTCAGGAACCAGAATAATATCTTCCAGATTATAACGGCAGATTTCAAAAGTTTTATCACCTACTTGTTTTACAGCTGCACCGTCCACAAATTTGTCGATTGTTTTTAATGGCGTGTTTTTGTTTTCTTCAATTGAAGTTTTCATCGAAGGAGCGCCTTTTGGCTCAACACCGATTATTTTAGTATTTGGACTCAAATGTCTGAAAACTTCTGATAAACCAGAAGCCAGTCCGCCGCCGCCAATTGGGACAAAAACATAATCGATAGGTTCTTTAAAATTTTCGAGAATTTCTAATCCAACCGTTCCCTGTCCGGCGATTACTTTTTCATCATCAAAAGGATGGATAAAAGTTTTATGGTTTTTGATGGCATCTGCGGTGGCCGAAGCGTAAGCATCATCAAAAGTATCTCCGGTCAAAACAATTTCTACAAATGATTTTCCAAACAACTGCACCTGTTTTACCTTTTGTTTGGGTGTTGTTTTGGGCATATAGATTTTGCCGTTTATTTTAAGAAGGTGACAGGAATAAGCAACTCCCTGTGCATGATTACCGGCACTGGCGCAGACAATTCCGTTGCTTTTTTCTTTTTCGTTTAACGAAGAAATCTTATTATAAGCCCCTCTGATTTTGTACGACCGCACAATTTGTAAATCTTCTCTTTTTAATAAAATAGTCGATTTAAATTCATCTGAAAGATTCAAATTTTGGGTAAGAGGAGTAGCAGCAACCACATTTTCAAGCTGCTTTTTAGCATTAAGTACTTCGTTAAATAAACTCATGATGTTTTGTTTTTTTTGCCACGAATTACACGAATTACCACTAATTTTAATTATTTTAAAGAAAAAATAATTCATGGAAATTTGTGTAATTCGTGGCGACTTTTAAATTGTTTTTAAAATAAAAAACCTCCCGATGCGGGAGGTTTTACAAATTATATTTTACAAACTTATATAACACCTCGCCATTACTGCTGAATTGCAATAATGCTGATAATAGCGATAATAATGTTGTTAAAGTTGTTCATTTTCTTAGCTGATTGAACCGCAAATGTATTAATTATTTATTGAAGTTTTCAAAAATCATTTTAAGTTTTATAAAAAAACGGATTCCGATAATTATCGGGAGTGACTGAAAACTATTTTTTAACTGGCGGATATTGAGCTAAAATTTTGCCTACAAATTCAGCTATTCTCTGGTCTTTTTTATCAATGTTTCGGGTTAGGGTTCCGATTCCTTCACCCTGCCAGATCATTTCTTTCTTTTTTGCATCAATAAAATCAATGTATAAAGTTCCTTCAGTAGATGTTGAAACCGTCGTCTGGTTTCCTCCATACATCATCCATGGGTTCCAGCCCCAGCCCCAGCCATAACCCCAGCCGGCACTAAACTGGTTGACATCAACCTGTTCTCTTGATTTGGTGAAAATATTAATAAGTAAGTCAGGATTATCACTTTTGGTAAATCCTTTAGCCTGCATCTGGTCGTCTATGGCACGAAGGATTCTCCTTTTATCTAAATCCGATATTTCGACCTTATCAATTCCCGGCTTAAAGTAAGCGTATGTTTTATAAGGCGCAAAATCAACATTTTTGTCATAATCAGAATAAACTGTAACACTACTGCAGGAAGTCAGTATCAGGAGCAAAAAGACAGGAATTAATTTGAACGTTTTCATATTTTGAAGAATTAAATGTTTTCATTTTAATTAAAGTAAACTTTCGTCAACCAGGTTGGGTAAAGTAACTTTTAGTAAAGGCTCAGCATCCATTGCTCTTTTTATGGCAAAAACAGCACCTTCGTTTCGGGCCCAGCTTCGTCTCGAAATTCCGTTGTTAACATCCCAAAAAAGCATTGATGTTAAACGTTTTGAAGCCTCGTTAGAACCATCAAGAACCATACCAAATCCGCCGTTTATAACCTCTCCCCAGCCCACGCCGCCGCCGTTATGAATGGATACCCAGGTCGCTCCTCTAAAGCTGTCGCCAATCACGTTATGAATCGCCATATCGGCCGTAAAACGGGAACCGTCATAAATGTTTGAAGTCTCTCTGTAAGGGGAATCAGTTCCGGAAACATCATGATGATCACGTCCTAAAACCACAGCGCCAATTTCGCCTTTTGCAATAGCCTGATTAAAGGCTTCTGCAATTTTTATTCTTCCTTCGGCATCGGCATAAAGAATTCTTGCTTGCGAACCCACAACCAGTTTATTTTCCTGTGCTCCTTTGATCCATTTGATATTATCCTGCATTTGCTGCTGAATTTCGTCTGGAGCGGTTTCAGCCATTTTCTCTAAAATCTGGCAGGCAATGGCATCTGTTTTTAATAAATCTTCAGGCTTTCCGGAAGTACAAACCCAGCGGAAAGGACCAAATCCGTAGTCAAAACACATTGGTCCCATGATATCCTGAACATAACTAGGATATTTAAAGTCAATATTGTTTTGAGCCATGACATCTGCTCCGGCACGTGAAGCTTCTAATAAAAAAGCATTTCCGTAATCAAAAAAATAAGTTCCTTTTGCGGTGTGTTTGTTAATGGCAGCTGCATGACGACGCAGCGTTTCCTGAACTTTTTCTTTGAATAATTCCGGATTTTCAGCCATCATTTTATTGGCATCTTCAAACGAAATCCCAACCGGATAATAACCTCCCGCCCACGGATTATGAAGCGAAGTCTGATCTGAACCTAAATCAATTTTGATATTTTCCTGATCAAAACGTTCCCAAACCTCAACTACATTTCCTAAATAGGCTATGGAAACCGTTTCTTTATTCGCTTTCGCTAAAGCTATTCTGACAACCAGTTCGTCTGTAGATGTAACAACTTCATTAATCCATCCCTGCTCGTGACGGATTTTAGTGATTTTGGGATTTACTTCGGCGCAGACCGTAATACAGCCTGCAATATTTCCGGCTTTTGGCTGAGCGCCAGACATTCCGCCAAGCCCGGAAGTTACGAATAAACTTCCTTCAGGATTTTGCTTTATTTTTCTAAAACCGTTTAGAACTGTAATGGTAGTTCCGTGTACAATTCCCTGCGGACCAATGTACATATAACTTCCCGCTGTCATTTGCCCGTATTGCGAAACTCCAAGCGCATTCATTTTTTCCCAATCATCCGGTTTGGAGTAATTAGGGATTACCATTCCGTTTGTTACCACAACTCTCGGCGCTTCTTTATGCGAAGGAAATAATCCCATTGGGTGACCGGAATACATCGTTAATGTCTGCTCATCTGTCATTTCAGACAAGTATTGCATCGTCAATAAATATTGTGCCCAGTTTTGGAAAACAGCTCCGTTTCCTCCATACGTAATCAATTCATGTGGATGCTGTGCTACGGCATAATCCAAGTTGTTCTGAATCATGTGCATAATCGCTTTTGCCTGCAGCGATTTCCCCGGATATTCGTCAATTGGACGAGCATACATTTTATAATCAGGACGAAGACGATACATATAAATACGGCCGTAAGTTTCTAATTCTTCTGAAAACTCAGGAATTAATTCGGCGTGATGTTTTGGATCGAAATAACGTAAAGCATTTTTAAGCGCCAGCTTTCTTTCTTCTGCCGAAAGAATTTCTTTTCTTTTCGGAGCATGATTAATGGCCGGATCGTATGCCGTCTTTGGAGGTAATATAGAAGGAATTCCTTGTTGTATTTGTTCTTTAAAAGTCATTTTTTTAAGATTCTTAGGTGCTGAGGATCTAAGATGCTAAGATATTGCGGTTAGATTAACAACAGATTAATTTTTTGTTTTTTAATTATGCCGCCCCGCCGGGGCTTATGTATTGTGAACGAATAAACGATTTCTATAAATATTTCGCCTTTCCAAGGCTTAAAAACTCTGGAAGAGTTTAATATTTATAGAAAAACAATGGTTAATAGATAAAAGCTCCAGCGGAGCGAAATACTCGATCATTCAAAAAAAATTATCTAATTTTCAAATTGTCGAATTATCTAATTCCCAAATTGTCACATTTTCTAATTAAAAAAAAAACTAAGGATACCGGATATCCGACCTGTGATACGATTTGTGGATCGTAATCCTGAATTTTCGTAAATGGATATCCATATATGATATTTTAGATTGTTGATTTCAGATTGGAATTCAAAATTTAAAAATTTGAGATTTTTTTCTCCATTATCTAATTTTCAAATTGTCACATTATCTCATTAAGAGTAAACTTCCTCATTAACACAAAACGGCATTTTTTTATTTTCAAAAAGCGCTATTATATTTTGCGCGGCACAAACCGCCATTCCGTTTCTCGCTTCATAAGTTGCTGAACCAATGTGCGGTAAAATACAGCAATTTGGCAGAGACAATAACGGATTATCAGATTTCATGGGTTCAGGATTGGTAACATCCAGTCCGGCACCCCAGATTGTATTATTTGTTAGCGCCTCAAACAAATCGGCTTCATTATGAAATTTTCCTCTTGCGGTATTGATGAAAATCGAATTCGGTTTCATTTTGGCAAAAGTACTTTTGTTGAAGAGTTCGTTGTTTTCAGCTGTGTAACTTGCATGAACACTTAAAACATCACTTTCAGCAAGTAAGGTTTCAAAATCTACAAATTTAGCATCCAATTCTTTTTCGGTTTCTTCTTTTCGGGAACGATTATGGTAAATAATGTTCATTCCAAATGCGGCTTTGCATTTTTGAGCCATTTCGAAACCAATTCTTCCCAAACCCAATATTCCTAAAGTTTTGCCATACAGTTCCTGTCCCAAATTAGCTAACGGATCAAAACTTCCCCATTGGTCATTTAAAATCCTCTTATAATTGAAAAATGATTTTCGGGCTGCGCTCTGCATCAATAAAAAAGCAACATCAGAAGTGGCTCTGCTTAAAACGTCTGGTGTATTTCCAACAGGAATTTTTCTGCTGTCTGCTGATGGAATATGAACCGAGTCAAATCCCACAGAAAACAAAGCTATACCTTTTAAATTAGGGCATTGCTGAAAAAAATCTTCATCTAAATTATTGGTTCCAACATTTAAAAGAACATCATTTTTCTGGCAGATTTTTATAAACTCTTCTCTCGATAAGATATTCTCCGTTGGATTTATAGTCAGATTAATGCCTTTTTCCTGAAGTAGTTTTATGCCGGCTTCCGGTATATTTTTATTGATAAAAACGTTCATTGTGTTGTTGTAATTTTTATGAAGGTTTATTGATTCTTCCTGTTTTTTTATCATATCCGTACGGACAGTGGCGACAGCCGCTTTTACAGCAGTAACCTCGTTTTAAATGATGTTTTTCAGTAAAGCATTTATAACCTTCAGGCGTATAGTAAAAATCTTCTCCTTCGATTAATTTATTTTCATTACTTTGCTCTTTCATAAATCTGCTTCGTGTTCTTTTTCGAATAATTAAAATCAAAAATATAAATATTTGATTATGATTTTATCGGAATCGAACAATTTTAGAACTACAAATTTATAAATTTTACAGCCAATGTTTCTGATTGTTGCCAAATATTTAATTCCGAAAGGATATCGCGGAATGGCTGTATTTCCGTTTGTAATTGCAAAATATGAGTTTGACAAGACTAACGAAGTTTTCGTTAATCATGAAAAAATTCATTTGAGACAGCAGTTAGAACTTTTAGTGATCCCATTTTTTGTGTGGTATTTTTTAGAATATTTAATTCGTCTGATCCAATATAAAAATGGCGTTTTGGCGTATCGAAATATCAGTTTTGAAAGAGAAGCTTATACAAATGAAACCAATTTAAACTATTTGAAAAACAGATCTTTTTTTCAGTTTCTGCATTACATCAAATTAAAATGAATCCAATTTACAATCAATCCATAAATATCCAGTTTCCGAATTCTGTTTCGCTGACCATAAAACGCGAAGATTTAATTCATCCTTTTGTGTCCGGAAATAAATTCAGAAAGTTAAAATACAACCTGCTTCAGGCGAAAGCCGAAAACAAAGACACCTTACTGACTTTTGGCGGGGCATTTTCTAATCATATTGCAGCTGTGGCTTATGCAGGAAAAGAACAGGGTTTGAAGACTATCGGAATTATTCGCGGAGATGAATTGTTTGATAGAATAGAGGAAAACCCCACTTTAAAATTTGCACAGGAAAACGGAATGCAGTTTGACTTTGTTTCGAGAGAATACTATCGTTTAAAGAGTGAAACGTCTTTTATAGAAAAACTAAAAGATAAGTTTGGTGATTTTTATTGGGTTCCCGAAGGCGGTACAAACGAACTAGCAGTAAAAGGCTGTGAAGAGATTCTGACTGATGAAGATTCGGGTTTTAATTACATTTGTTGTGCAGTTGGAACCGGAGGCACAATTTCGGGATTAATCAATAGTGCATTACCAAATCAGCAAATTTTAGGTTTTCCGGCGTTAAAAGGTGACTTTTTAACCGATGAAATTCGTATTTTTGCAAAAAAAGATAACTGGAATTTAATTTCTGACTATCATTTTGGAGGTTATGGCAAGATAAATTTAGAATTAATAGAATTTATCAATGCTTTTTTTGAAGAAACAAAAGTGCCCTTAGATCCAATTTATACAGGAAAAATGGTTTTTGGCGTTATAGATTTAATCAGCAAAAATTATTTCCCTGAACATTCAAAAATTTTACTCATTCACACAGGCGGATTACAGGGAATTGACGGAATGAATATAAAGTTGAAGCAGAAAAAATTACCAATACTCAAAACCAATGATTAAAAAAATTGTATTGCTCTTTACAGTACTAGTTTTGGCGAGTTGTTCTTCAAGCAAGCCTGCTATCGCGACGACTCAAAAAGCAGCAGCCCAGAAAGCGAGAGTTGCGGCAGCTAAGAAACCGGTAAAAACCGTTAAAAATTATCCTTCTACCAATAATACAACTGAGGTTATTCAATCTACATCAAAAACAGTTGTCACCAACAGCGTAATTACAGACTATGTATTGCAATATAAAGAAATTGCAATGGGAAATATGAAAACCTACGGAATTCCGGCAAGTATCATTTTGGCTCAGGGAATTTTAGAATCGGGTGCGGGTAAAGGAGATTTAGCAGTGGAAGCCAATAATCATTTCGGAATAAAATGTCACAAAGACTGGCTGGGAGAAAGTGTTCGCCACGATGATGATGCCGCTCAGGAATGTTTCAGAAAATATCCGCAGGCATCAGAATCGTACAGGGATCATGCTTTGTTTTTAGTTGGGAAAAAAAGATATGAATCGTTGTTTACTTATGAAAAAGACGATTACAAAGCCTGGGCAAAAGGTTTACGGGCATGCGGCTATGCCACAGATCCAAATTATCCGGAAAAATTAATCAGCTATATCGAGCGCTATAATCTTCATCAGTACGATTGTCAGGTTACCGGAAAAAATTATACGCCTATTAATACAGCAACTTCTGTGAAAAACAATCCGTCGAATTCGAATTCAAATGACCCCAACTTATATGAAGTACAAAAGGGAGATACTTTGTATTCGATTTCGAAGAAGTTCAATTTATTAGTGGATGATTTGAAGAAAAAGAATAACCTGACAGATAATGCTATTTCGATTGGGCAGAGGCTTAGGGTTAAGTAGTCAGTGTTCAGTTTTTAGTGTTCAGCCTGAGTTTTTAGTAAATGAAGAAGAAAGTATTAATTGTAGTTGTTATTTTCGCAGTTGTTCTCACTATTAGGCTTTTTTGTGGGGTTTATGAGCATGATGAATTTGCAGAAACAAATTTTTTCATAAAACATCGGCCAGCGTGGAAATGGAGATTTTATTCTCCAACAGGAATGTCGGATTTGAAAATGGAAGATCTTTCAAAAGAAGAACAAACAGAACAAAAATATTTCAATGAGTTTGTAAGAGACCAGGGTTTAAGTCGATAAATCTAAAATCTGAACTCAAAAATCTAAATTAAAAAATGTTATATAAAAGAAGTAGTCAGCTTTTTGCTGAAGCAGAAAAAGTAATTCCGGGAGGAGTAAATTCACCAGTAAGAGCATTTAAAGCCGTTGGCGGAACTCCAATTTTTGTAAAAAGTGCCAAAGGGGCTTATTTATATGATGAAGACGGAAACAAATTAATAGATTACATCAATTCCTGGGGACCAATGGTTTTAGGTCATGCTTATGAGCCGGTTGTGGATGCGGTTATTGAAAAAGCAAAACTGGGAACTTCATTTGGAATGCCTACCGAACTTGAAACCGAAATTGCTGCTCTGGCCGTTTCTATGGTCCCGAATATCGATAAAATACGTTTTGTAAATTCAGGAACAGAAGCTTGTATGAGTGCTATTCGTCTGGCAAGAGGATTTACAAAAAGAGATAAAATCATCAAATTTGCAGGCTGCTACCACGGACATTCTGATTCATTTCTGATTCAGGCCGGAAGCGGAGCTGTAACTTTTGGTTCACCAAACAGTCCGGGAGTTACAGAGGGAACTGCAAAAGATACTTTATTAGCCAAATACAATGATTTAGAAAATGTCAAAACATTGGTTGAAGCCAATAAAGGAGAAATTGCAGCGATTATTATCGAGGCAGTTGCGGGAAACATGGGCTGTATTCCGCCTCAAAAAGGTTTCCTGGAAGGTTTGAGAGAATTGTGTACAGCAAACGGAATTTTATTGATTTTTGATGAGGTAATGACAGGTTTTCGTTTAGCTCGTGGCGGAGTTCAGGAATTATACGGAATAGATGCTGATATTGTGACTTTTGGAAAAGTTATTGGCGGCGGGCTTCCGGTTGGAGCTTTTGCTGCCCGTGAGGAAATAATGAATCATTTAGCGCCTCTTGGCCCGGTTTATCAGGCAGGAACTTTATCTGGAAATCCGTTAGCAATGGCAGCGGGACTGGCAATGCTGAAAGCTTTAGATAATGACAGAGCCATTTTTACCCGTTTAGAAGAAAAAACAGCGTATTTAGAAGCTGGAATTGACAGCGTTTTAAAAGCCAACAATATTGTTTTCACAATCAATAGAGTAGGTTCGATGATTTCGGTTCACTTTGATGCAGATCCGGTTACCGATTTTCAAACGGCTGCAAAAGGGGATAACGAAACGTTTAAGAAATTCTTCCATGGATTATTGCAGGAAGGGGTTTATATTGCGCCATCGGCTTATGAAACCTGGTTTATTACAGATGCATTGACTTACGAAGATTTAGATTTTACAATCAATGCAATTGATAAAGTATCAAAAACATTTTAATAAAAAAGGAGGCTTTTAAGCCTCCTTTTCTTTTAGAACCAGATTATTTTTTTTCTTTTTTATACTCTTTCATTTTGTCTTTACGCTCTTTTTGAATAGCGGTCCATTTTTTATACTGATCTGCATTTAGAATCGATTTCATTTTGGTATCAAATGCTTTGTGATCTTCCTCCATTTGTTTTTTCATAGCTTTTTTGTCAGCTTCAGAAGGTGGTATACCCGATTCTTTTCTGCTTTTTTTCAGCATGGCCATTTTAGTGCTTCTGTCTGATAAAAGTTCACTCACTTGTTTTTGCTGATCTGCATTTAAGTTTAAATCCGTGGTTAACTTTTGTAAATGGGCCTGATCACGTTCCTGAGGGTTTTTGAAATGACCTTTGTGGTCTCCTTTTCTGCCGTGGTCTTTGTGCTCTTTTTTAAGAGCCGTCCATTTAGCATATTGATCCGCATTTAAAATAGCTTTCATTTTAGCATCAGTTGCTTCTTTGTCGGCTTTCATTTGTTTTTTAAAAGCCTCTTTTTCTTCGGCAGTCGGTTTGGTTTTATTGTTTTTTCTGTCTTCTCTGAATTTTTCGGCTTTGGCACTTCTTTCTGCTATAAGCTGTTTTACCAGTTCCTGTTGTTTTTTATCCAGATTCAGATCAGAAGTCATTTTTTGAAGATGCTTCTCATTTCGCTGTTCCGGAGTTAATTTTTCTTTTTGATTACCTGCAGGTTTCTGATTGGTTTCCTGTGCAAAACTTACCATTCCAACGAACAATAAAGCTGCCATACATAATTTTTTCATTTTTCGTTTTTTTAAAGGTTTATGGCTATTAGACTTTGACGGTTTTATTAAGTTTAATCGAATTTTCGGGTTTATCTTTTATTTAACAGAAAGTATTAATGAAAATATAATGACAGACATAAATAAAAAAGAGGCCTTAAAGCCTCTTTCTGTCAATCTTGTTTAATTATTTTCTTTTCTGTATTCTCTTATTTTTTCTCTGGCTTTGTCTTTGTTTTTTTCCTGTATCGACTGCCATTTGGTATACTGATCGGCATTTAGAATTGTTTTCATTTTAGCATCGTTGGCTTCTTTTTCGGTTTTTAATTCATTTCTAAGTGCTTCTCTATCGGCAGCTGTTGGTTTTACACCGCTTTCTTTCTGGTCTTTTCGGGCTTCTCTCAGTTTTTCGGCTTTGGCACTTCTTTCAGCTAAAAGCTGTTTTACCTGAGTCTGCTGACTGGCATCTAAACTCAATTCAGAAGTTAATTTCTGTAATTGTTTTTCATTACGCTGTTCCGGAGTTAATCTTTCGCGTCCGGCAGCCTGATCTTCCTGTGCAAAACCGGTTATTCCGGCCAGTAATAATACTGCGATTAGTAATTTTTTCATGATTTATTTCTTTTAAAGGTTATGGCATTTAGACTTTTCCAAAACAAAAAGGTTTAATCCTGTTTGTAAAACAAGATTTTTATTGCATTGATATGGAATTGATTAAAGTATAATACGGGTAGTATTGAAAATATTTTCTTATTTTTAGTGTACCAACAAATTTAAAACCTGAAGAATACCATTATGAGTAAAATTGCCTTTTTTTCGACCCAGCCTTACGATAAAACCTTCTTTGATAAGTACAATACCGACTTTGATTTTGAGCTGGATTATTATGAAACACAGTTAAATCCGCAAACCGTCATTTTAATTGAGAATGCTTCTATTGTTTGTGTTTTTGTAAACGATATTGTAAATGAAGCGGTAATTAAACAGCTGGCGGAGAAAAATGTAAAAATAATTGCTTTACGCTGTGCTGGTTTTAATAATGTCGATCTGGAGGCGGCTAAAAAATACAACCTGAAGGTATGCCGTGTTCCGGCCTATTCGCCGCAAGCGGTGGCAGAACATGCTATGGCGATGATCCTGACTTTGAACCGAAAAACACATAAAGCTTATAATCGTGTCCGCGAGCAGAATTTTTCTTTAAACGGATTGTTAGGTTTTGATTTATTTGGAAAAACAATTGGTATTATCGGGACGGGAAATATTGGAAAAGCCTTTGCTAAAATTGCGCTGGGTTTTGGCTGTAAAGTAATGGCTTATGATATTGTGACGAATGAGGAGATGGTTAAGGACGGTGTGTCTTTTGTTGAACTGGAAGAAATTTTTAAATCAAGTGATATTATTTCGCTTCATTGTCCGCTGAACGATCAGACGAAACATGTAATCAATAAAAGGTCTCTTGTTTCAATGAAAGACAATGTGATGATTATCAATACAAGCCGCGGCGGATTAATCGAAACGGGGAGTGTAATTGAAGGTTTAAAAGAAGGTAAAATAGGCTATTTGGGAATCGATGTTTACGAACAGGAAGAAAAGCTGTTTTTCAGGGATTTATCGGCAGATATTATTCAGGACGATGCGATTCAGCGACTGATGAGTTTTCCAAATGTATTGGTAACGGCACACCAGGCGTTTTTTACCAATGAAGCTTTAACGCAGATTGCATTGGTAACATTTAATAATATAAAATCGCTGCTGGCGGAAAATGATATTGAAAATAAAGCGGCTTTGCTGGTTTAAAATTATTCTCTAAGTTAAACCCAACAGGTTTTCAAAACCTGTCGGGTTTAGCAAATATTTGAAAAATATTAGATTATGAAAAATAAAATTGTAATTCTAATCGGAATTTTGACATTGTACTCTTGTCAAAATAAAAACGAATCGAAAAATATCATCAAAACCATTGTTCAGGATACTTTATCGAAAACCATAGGTGGAACAGCTAATTTGAGTGATGCACCACCCAGAGATGATAAAGCTGTCGCCTTGATTCGGAAACAATTGAATATTTTGCTTAAAAAAGATCTGCCGGCAATGACAAAAGACGATCGTTATTTTTATTACCAGGCTTTTGATTTAAATAATGATCATAAAAATGAATATTTCGTTGGGTTTTCCAATGCTTATTTCTGTGGAAGCGGAGGTTGTTCGGGTTACATTTTAAATGCAGACGGAAGTGTGATCAATCATTTTACGGTGACTGATTTTCCAGTTTATGTAACGACATCAGTAACTGAAAAATTTTATGATCTTTTAATGAAAAGCGGGGGTCTGCTACATCATGTTAAAATGAAAAACGGTAAATATCCTTCGAATCCTTCGGTGCAGGAAAAATGGAAAGGAGATGTTCCTAAAGAAAGTACAGAGGTTCTGGATATCTACAATCAGAAAATGGAAAAGTACTCGTTTTAATCTGATTATTTTAAATAGCAAACCCGACAGGTTTAAAACTGCCGGGTTTGAATGTTAATATTATTCAATTAGATACTACAAGTTTATAATTGAATGTGTTATTTATTATCTGGTGGGCAGATATAAAAAGAAATTGGGAATTTTGTTCTTAATTGATTAATAATGTTTTTATCATCAATTTCAAAAGTAACATTTTCACTTTCTTTTAAGTCACTAAATACTGAAGTCATCAGTTCTTCATATCTTATTGTTAATACCTTATCTTGAGGTGCAGGTACATCAAAAAATACACCAGTATCAATTCTTGTATCTCCAGCAAACCACCCGTTTGGGGTTAAATGCCAATCTGTATATTCTCTACTTAATGCCATTTTTTATAATTTAAAAAATATAAATGATTTACTTTTTTATCCTACTAATAAAACATATTTAATATTTTCATCTTCTTGAAGATGTACTTTTGCTAATCCTAATGAAGTTAAGTTTTTTATAGCCTTGTCCCATTGCTTGTTGCTTAATCCAGAACTTACTTTTAAATCATTTAGAGGTATACGAAGATTAAGCTTCAAATCTTCAAAAATTTTCTTTTCTTCTAAACTTAATTCTACTTGCTTTTTCTCAGGACGCATTTGCGGGAACAATAAAACTTCCTGAATAGAGGCATTGTTTGTTAAATACATAATCAAACGGTCCATTCCAATTCCCATTCCGGATGTTGGAGGCATACCGTATTCAAGAGCTCTTAAGAAATCTTCATCGATAATACCGTTTGCTTCATCATCACCTTTTGCTGCTAAACGCATTTGATCTTCAAAACGTTCTCTTTGATCAATTGGATCATTTAGTTCAGAATAAGCATTTGCAATTTCTTTACCACAAACCATTAATTCAAAACGTTCCGTCAAATCTGGATTATCACGGTGCTCTTTACAAAGCGGAGACATTTCTTTTGGATAATCTGTAATGAAAGTTGGCTGAATATAATTTCCTTCACATTTAGCGCCGAAAATCTCATCAATTAATTTTCCTTTACCCATTGTTTCGTCAACTTCGATTCCCATTCCTCTTGCCGCTTCAAACAATTCTTGTTCCGTTTTTCCGGAAATATCAAAACCAGTAAAATGTTTGATAGAATCGGTCATCGTAACACGTGCATAAGGCGCTTTAAAGTTGATTTTGTGCTCACCAAAAGTAACCTCGCTTGTGCCATTTACAGCAATTGCACAGTGCTCCAATAAACCTTCAGCAAAATCCATCATCCAGTTGTAGTCTTTGTAAGCTACATATATTTCCATTGCAGTAAATTCAGGATTATGGGTTCTGTCCATACCTTCGTTACGGAAGTTTCTGGAAAACTCATAAACACCTTCGAATCCACCAACAATTAATCTTTTTAAGTATAACTCATTTGCGATACGCATGTAAAGCGGAATATCAAGAGAGTTATGATGCGTAATAAATGGTCTTGCCGAAGCACCACCGGGAATTGACTGTAAAACCGGAGTATCTACTTCAAGATATCCTGCATTATTAAAATACTCTCTCATAGCCGTGAACAATTTAGTTCTCTTAAGGAAAGTTTCTTTAACCTGCGGATTTACTGTTAAATCTACATAACGCATTCTGTAACGCAACTCAGCATCTTTAAAAGCGTCGTGTACATTTCCATCTGTGTCAACTCTTGGCAGTGGAAGAGGACGTAATGTTTTGCTTAAGAAAGTAAAACCTTTTACACGAATACATTGTGCACCTACCTGAGTAGTAAACAATTCTCCTTCAATACCAATAAAATCTCCTAAATCGGTTAATTTTTTGAAAACAGTATTATATAAGGTTTTATCGTCACCTTCACACAAAACATCACGAGTCACATACAATTGAATACGACCTTCGCTATCTTGCAACTCAGCAAAACAGGCTTTACCCTGATCACGAACACTCATCAAACGTCCGGCAACGATAACCTTTTTACCTTCCTCAAAAGTTTCCTTTATCTGTTTTGAAGTATGATTTACTGGAAAAAGATTAGCTGGATAAGGATTGATTCCCAGATTGCGTAAGTTTTGAAGTTTTTCTCTTCTGATGATTTCTTGTTCTGATAATGCCATTTTGTGCTATTTTTTTAAGTGCGCAAAGATAAAGAAAAGAATGCAGATTTTAGAATGCAGATTTTAGATTTTTTGAAGCATCAATTTATTGGGTTTCAATGACCTTTAGTCCCGCTATCCGCTTGTATCTTTTCGTTGCTAAAGAAGCAGGAAAAACAATACCGCTTCAAATGAAATTCACTGAACTCCTTTGAAAATAAATTTTATGGGAAGTAATCGGGGCCGGATAAGAGACTTTTGTTTTCAGCAGTACTTTTAATTGTAAGAAAATTAAATAAAAAACTAATTATCTTAGCATCTTTTAAAATCAAAACCTTTTACAAAAAATGAAATATTTAGTAATTATATTACTTGTGATTTTAGCATCAGGCTGTCAGATTACAGAAACCCTTACAATCAACTCTGATGGAAGCGGCACCATAGAAACAGAACAGATTCGGGATGAAAACAGTTATATGCAACTGGCAGGAGGAGAGTATTCCCGTGAAAATATATATCAGGATACAACCTATGTTTTTCAGGATTTTATTGATAAATACAATGAGAACTTTGTAAAATATAAAACAGAAGAACAGCAGTTATTCCAAAAATATGCCAGGGTAAAGGTGCATCTGAAAAAGAGTTCTTTCGAAAAAGAATTTAAAAATAAATTTTCGCTGCATTTTGATAAAGTTTCAGAAATTCCGGATTTATTTAAAACCGAAGATTATGCGTCGGATATTCAGCATAATTATGCTCTTACGGCAGAAAATCATTATTACAGAATAGTATATGATTTTGATGGGAAAATTTTTAAACGGTCTGTTTCTGTTATTAACACGGCTGAATTAGAAAAAGCGAAAGAACAATCTGAAAAGTTTTTGGAACGCTATAACAATATGAACCTGATGCAGACTTACACTTTGAAATATCGTTTTCCGGGAAATATCAAATCTGTTTCTAATCCGGATGCTTTTATTAGTTCAGATAAAAAAGAGTTAACGGTAGAATTTCAACTTTCAGCATTTTATGGAAATCCTGAAAAGACAAATCTGGAAGTTGTTTTAGAATAAAAATTAAAATAATTCTGAAAAGAAACTATCTTCGCCGCACAACCCAAATCTATAATTTATGAAAAAAATTCTACTTAGTTTTTTTATTGTTTTTGCTGTGTCCAGCTGCGTTATGAAAGAAAAAATGATACTTAATGAAGACGGATCAGGAAGTTTTTCATATGGTTTCGATTTTTCGGGCATCTTTAAAGTGGGATTTAAGAGCAATGATTCTATAAAAAAGAAGCAGACAATGGATACCGTTTTTACTTTTAAGGAGGTTTTTGCAAAAGCAAAGGACAGTATTGCCAAATTGTCTGACACTGATCAGCAGAAAATAAAGATTCTTGAAAAATTCAAAGTACATGTTAAGTCCAATGAAGACAAAAAGCAGTTAGAGTTTGATATGGAATATAATTTTTCTTCTGCCGATAGTCTCAAAAAAATGGTTTCGCCTTTTGATGTTCTTGAAGCGATGCCCAAAGTAGGGCCGGGTAAACAATTAGGGGACTTAAGTGCCGTTTCAGAAAAAGAAAAGGAAAAAAGTATGTTTACCTATAACTATGATGGAAAGGTTTTTGAAAAGATTTTGAGTACAGGAGAAGAGGATAAAGCAAAGAAAGACAAGAAGAAAAAGGAAAAACAGGAGGAAAATGTGCTGACAAAACAGATGGATGAAATGCTTAAAGAATGTAAATATTCGTTTGAGTACCATTTTCCAAAAAGAATAAAAACGGTTTCACTAAAAAAAGCAGTTATTTCAAAAGACAGAAAAAGCTTTACATTAGATATTCCGTTAAAGGAACTTCCGGAGAATGAGAAAGAATTAGGCTTCAAAGTACTGTTTGAAAATTAACAGGAGACTTAAAATTCAGAACCAGACAATTAAAAATAGACTTCGTATCTTTGATAAAAAATTACACCACGATGAAATTATATAAACTATTAAGTTTTTCTTTTTTATTAGCAGCTTTAACCAGCTGTACTTTTACCGAAAATATCTATATCAACGATAACGGAACCGGAAAATTCTCTGTAGACATGGATGGTTCTGCTTTGATGGAAATGGCAGGCGATCAGATTGGAAGCCAGATGGGAGCCGATGCTAAAAAGGATATCGATTCTACTTTTACTTTCAAACAGTTATTTGAAGAAAAAAAAGACAGTATTGCTAAACTTTCACCAGAGGTGCAGAAGGAACTTAAAAGACTGGAAAATTTTGTGGTATCGACAAAAATGAGTGCCGAGAAAAAGCAGTTTCAAATGATTTTTACGACTGATTTTAAAAATGTAAATGAACTGCAGGATATTCTGCAAACGGCAAGTGCCCTGCAAAAACTGGAAGGAAGTGCCGCAGCGACACCAATGGGAAGCGGTTTTGGAGACAATAAAAGCAAACTAAGTTACTCATACGACGGAAAGAAATTTATTAGAAAAGCCGTTATCGATAAACAGAAACTGGCCGAAAAAGCAAAAGATTCGACAGCTGATATGTCCAAAATGATGTTTGCTTCATCTAATTATGTCGTGAAATATCATTTTCCGAAGAAGATTAAAAAAGTATCCAATCCGAACGCTTTGTTCAGTGACGACAGAAAATCAATTACAATTCAATACCCTTTCACGGATTATATGGAGAATCCTGACAAACTCAACTTTGAAGTAGAGTTTGAAAAATAAATACAATGAACAAGAAAATCCAACTTCAGGATCTGGGAAACCGGGATTATAAATCGACCTGGGAATATCAGGAAGAACTTTTCAAAGACATAGTCGATTTAAAAATCAGGAACAGACGGGAAGAACTTGATCTGCCAACAACTAATTATTTATTGTTTGTAGAGCATCCGCACGTGTATACTTTGGGTAAAAGCGGCGATTTAGAAAATTTACTATTAAACGAAAAACAGCTCGAAGCCAAAGGAGCTTCTTTTTATAAAATCAACCGTGGCGGCGATATTACCTATCACGGTCCGGGACAGATTGTAGGTTATCCGATTCTCGATTTAGAAAATTTCTTTACGGATATTCATAAATACCTTCGTCTGCTCGAAGAATCTATGATTTTAACTCTGGCAGAATACGGTCTGGAATCCGGCAGGAGCGAAGGCGAAACCGGAGTATGGCTGGGCGTGGGTACACCGTTTGCCCGCAAAATATGCGCAATGGGCGTTCGTGCCTCGCGCTGGGTAACCATGCACGGATTTGCTTTAAATGTAAATGTCGATTTAGGTTATTTTGATAATATTATTCCATGCGGTATCCGCGGTAAAGGAGTAACCTCTTTAAATGTTGAACTTGGCGTAGAAAAAGTAGACGAAGAAGAAGTAAAATCGAAAATCATAAAACACCTTACGGATTTATTCGAAGCGGAATTTGTTAAGTAAGGTTCTATAAAAACAGCATATGAAAAATGCCGAAGAAAATAACAATTACAGAATTGCAGTTCCTTCGGCATTTGAAACTGTTTTTTCCCACTTTTATTTTGCCGAAAACAAAACAGCAGTTCCTGTAACCAAAACATTACTGCCCAGTTTTCAGACTCTGCTGGCTTTTAATTTTGGAACTAAAGCCTCTCTCAAATCACAGCAGAATACGTTTTTAGAAGTTGAAAAATGTATTGTTCTCGGCCCTGTAAAACAAGCTTTTGAATATACTTTGCAGCCGGGGTCCGAAATCCTGGTCGCTAATTTTAAAGAAGATGCTTTTTATCGGTTTTTTGGAAATGTACTTTTTGATTCCCTTCCTGTTCATCCCGATCAGCTGATGCAGGAAAACTGTTTTTCCCTTTTATGGGAAGAACTTAAAAAACTTTCGGATACGCAGGAACGGGTAAATTATATCCTGGATTTTTGTACACCTTATTTAAGGGAGCAAAACAGTATAACCAAACTCCTGAAAGACTTTCAGGAACCTAATCTGAATCCTGTAAAAGTAATCGCTTCAAAAATCAATCAGACCGAAAGAAACATTCAGCTCCGCCAGAAGAAAATTTTTGGTTATAGTATAAAGGAAGCAAACCGTTATCAAAGGTTTTTAAAAGCTGTTGGTCAGATTCAGAAAAATACCACAGGCGATTCTAAAACAGACTGGCTGGCAGTTGTAGAAGAATGCGGTTATTACGACCAGAGCCAGCTTATTCATGATTTTAAATTTTACATGAATATTTCTCCCACAAAATTTTTACAGTTTCAAAACGATATCTGCAGTTCAGGGGCAGAATAAGCCGATTTCGTTTTCTTACAATGGGTACCGGAACCCGCGTTTTACATTTGTCATGTTAATCTTTAAAAAACAGTAAACATGAAAAATCTAATTATTTATGCGCATCCTAATCCGGAAAGTTTAAACCATTTCTTTAAAAATACAATTGTCGAAATTCTGGAAAAATCAGGACAGGAAATCATAGTCCGTGATTTAAATGCGATTCGTTTTAATCCCGTACTTTCTCTGCAGGATATGTACGGACAGCGGGCAGGGCAGGTAGCTGCCGATGTAAAAACGGAACAGGATTTTATCAGTTGGGCCGATCAGATTATTTTTATTTATCCGATCTGGTGGACGGGAATGCCGGCTGTTATGAAAGGTTATATTGACCGTGTTTTTAGTTACGGTTTTGCTTATCGGTATGATCAGGGAGTGCAAAAAGGACTACTCAAAGGGAAACAGACGGTTATTATTAATTCGCACGGAAAATCAAATGCCGAATATCAGGCATCAGGCATGGACAAAGCGCTGGCTTTAACTTCAGACACCGGAATTTTCGGGTACTGCGGACTGGAAATTAAACAGCATTTTTATTTTGATAAAGCCGACAGGGCTTCTTTGGAATCTGTTTTAGACTGGGAACAGCAGCTTAAGAGTGCTTTTAAATCTCCGGAAGAAACCCCTGTTTTTGGTTAGAAAAGTATTTTTGAAAAAAAATATTGTAAAAAATGTAAAAATGAGAGAACAGGAGCCGGGATTTTGAAAGGATAACAAATTAGGCAGATCTTGCCGATTTCTGAGGTTTTTAAGTTAAATTTGGTTTTATACTTTTATCGAAGGCTTTAACTAAATCCCATTACTTATGAAACAACTCTACTTCATCTGCTTCCTTTTTATGTTTAACGGACTTTTTGCCCAGAAAAAGGAGAAATTAAATCCCATTGCGGTTTATGAAAAAGTATGGCAGGAACGTAATAGTGATGCCCGGTTAAAACTAATAAAATCAGTCTGGCTGGACGACAGTACTTTTGAAGATCCTTCGGCTTCTGTAAAAGGTATAGTGCCTTTTAATAATGTGATCAGCGAGTTTTATAAAAAAAATCCCGATGCCTTATTTAGCTCAGGTCCTAAAATTGTAAAAGACAATTACATTACCTGGGAATGGAAAATTATGGATGCTAAAAAGAATACACTTATAATGGGCGGACGCGATTTTGCCCGTTTAAACGGTAAAGGCCAGGTAAGTAAAATTATTAGTTTTTGGGATTCAGGAGCCGAATTGTCTGAAACAGATATTTTAAACAAATTGGAAGCCGATAATTTAAAAGTAGTGTCACAATATTTTGAATGCCTTTTCAAAACAAAGGATTTGATTAAAATGTCTGCTTTGATTGAAGAAGGAGCTCCGTACTATCAGGCCGAAGGATTACCGTATGGCGGGACTTACAAAGGATTTAATGAATGGACCAAAATGTTTACCAAATCGGCAGAGTTCTGCAGTCTGGAAATAGAAAAAGAACCGGTTTATTTTACTGATGCTTCCAAAAATGAAGTCATTTTGTATTTTACGATAAAAGCCACCGCTAAAAAATCCGGTAAAGCCATTTCGGTACCTGTTTCGGAACATTTTGATTTAAAAAATGGAAAAATTACGGCGGTGAGACCGTTTTATTTTGATACCAAACAATTTGCCGAATTCCTGAAAAGCAGAAAGTAGAACAATGCTGCCTATGGAAAATGAAGAAAAAAAATTATTTTTAAATCATCTGCAAATTCCGGAAAAGGAATTACAGGAACTAACCGAAATTTCGGAATATGCCGTACTGCCAAAAGGACATTGTTTTATTAATGAAGGCCAGACTCCCCGAAAAATAGCTTTTGTGATTGAGGGATTATTTAGGTATGTCTATGTGGATGCAAAAGGAAATGAAGTGACAAAGAATATCATCACGGAAAAGAATTTTATAAGTTCCTATTCCGCAATGATTCAGAGCAGTCCTTCTTATTTTTCAGTCGAAGCACTGGAAAAATCTGAATTTATAGAGATAGACTATGCTGGCTGGCTGGCAATAAAAGAAAGAAATCCGTTCTGGAATGGTTTTTTGCTCAAAATAATCGAAAAAGCTTTTTGTGTAAAAGAAAAAAGAGAAAGAGAACTCCTTCTGCTGGATGCAGAAAAGAGATATGAGCTGTTTGTACATGAATTTCCCCATTTAGAAAATCGTGTTTCACAGCAGATCATTGCTTCCTATTTAGGGATTCAGCCCGAATCCCTGAGCAGACTAAAAAGAAAATACAGGACTTAACACAGGTCAATGGAAAAGAGTTTCTGTAAAACTATTTTTGAATTTTGTTTAAAATAATAGTTTATGGAAATTAAAAATAATACCATTGTAATAACAGGAGGCAGTTCCGGTCTGGGATTTGAAATGTGCCGCCAGCTAATCCAAAAAGGAAACAAAGTAATTACCTGTTCGCGTTCGTTCGAAAAACTAAAAGAAGCCCGGAAGCAGCTTCCGGGTCTAATTATCTACCAGTGCGATATTGCGCAGGAATCCCAATGCGAAGATTTTGCTGAATGGCTTCGTCTTAACTACCCTGAAATAAATATTTTAATCAATAATGCCGCTGCTGCGAACAAAAGCAATTTTACAGAAGACCGTTTTATTCTGGACAAATTAGATGCTGAATTAGCGGTAAACCTCAGGGCTCCGATACGATTGATCAAATTATTGTATCCGCTTTTGATACAAAATGAAAATCCTAAAATCATAAACATTACGACCGGGCTGGTGTATGTACCAAGAATTATTTATCCGTTTTACAATGCGGCTAAATCTGCATTACATTCTTTCACACAAGTTTTAAGGGAACAGCTTAAAAATGAAAAAATAAAAATTACAGAAGTCCTGTTTCCGGTAGTAAATACGCCCTGGCACCAAGGAGAAGTGCCTAAAACAGCTATTTCGGCAGAAAGAGCCGTTTCAGAAATGCTTAAAGGAATTACCAATAATCAGCCTGAGGTCAGAGTTGCAAAAGTAAAACTGCTTTATCTTCTTTTTCGAATAATGCCCCGTTTTGCATTCAGGAAAATAAATGGTCTTGATTAAAGAAATTTGCAGTGGTTTTTTGTATAAATAGTTTTTTGTTACTATTTGAATTCCAGATAGTTGCTCCCCTTACTAGATGCTTATGTAATACAAAAGCTAATTTAAATTAAATAAAAAGTAAGAAAAAAGTTAAAATTTAACATTTTCAAATTGTTAATGTAAGAAAATAATTTCAGATTTGCCGGCTATTTATTAACCAAATAAAAGCAAAAAATGAAATTACAGTTGAAATGTATTTTAACATTATTTATGATGTTAATGATACAAATGGCTTTCTCTCAGGAGAGAGTAGTTTCCGGAAAGGTATCTGATGAGACCGGGTTTCCTCTTCCGGGTGTTAGTGTTCTGATTAAAGGAACAAAAAAAGGAACCCAAACCGATATCGATGGGAATTACTCCGTCAAAGCAGCTTCGGGAGAGGTTATAGTTTTTAGTTACGTGGGTATGAAGACTCAGGAAATTCAGGCGTCGTCTACAGTTGTAAACGCAAAGATGGCCAGCATTTCTAATGAACTTGAAGGTGTTGTAGTAACAGCCTTAGGAATTAAAAGAGAGAAAAAATCCCTTGGATATGCTTCGCAGGAAATAAAAGGAGCCGATTTGAATTCAGGAGCTGCAAGCGGGAATTTCTTAAATGAAATTTCAGGAAAAGCGGCCGGCGTTTACATTCGAAAAAATACCAATTTTGGAGGTTCGACCAATGTGGTATCAAGAGGTGTTAAAAACCTGACAGGTGATAACCAGATGCTTATTGTTATAGACGGTATGCCTATTAACAACAGTAATATTAACTCCAATACGGCAAAGCAGACAGAAGGAGTCCGAAATACTTATGATTACGGAAATGCGGGTATGGACATTAATCCGGATGATATCGAATCGTTAAATATCCTGAAAGGAGCAGCGGCGGCTGCTTTGTACGGCTGGCAGGCAGGTAATGGTGTGATCATGATTACCACTAAAAAAGGGAAAGCAAAAAAAGGAATTGGAATTACGGTTTCGAGTGAATTCACTTTAGGATCACTTGATAAAAAAACTTTTCCAGTATATCAAAATAAATATGGTCAGGGCTACGGACCGACTTATGATGATAAAGGAAATCCAAAAGGAATACCGGTTGGGCCAACAGGAGCTTTTTTTGTAATTGATAAAGACGGGAATCAGGTGGCAACTACTTTTGACGATGCTTCTTACGGTGTCGCTTTTGATCCTGGTTTAATGGTTTACCAATGGAATGCCTACACCCCTTATTCTTCGAATTACGGGCAAAAAACACCCTGGGTTGCTGCAGCCAACGGCCCGGTAACTTTTTTTCAAACGGCACAAACATTCAATAATTCCATCTCGTTTGAAGACGGAAATGAAAAAAGCAATATTGTGATCAATTACAACAATTTTAAGGAAAACGGAATATTGCCTAACAGTGAATTAAAAAAGAATAACTTAAGCCTTAAGTTAAACCATAAATTCACGGATAAATTATCAGCGAATGTTTTTGCGAATTATATGGCGCAAACCACGGTTGGACGAAATTCCACCGGATACAGCGGAGATAATGTAGTGAGCAGTTTTAGGCAATGGTGGCCGGTAAATGTTGATATAAAAGAACTGAAAAGTGTTTTTGAAAATTCAGGAGGACAAAACATAGCCTGGCATATGGAGGATCCTGCTAATGGAAAAACAAATGTTAAGTCTCAAAATAACCCGTACTTTACCCGATATAAAAACTTTCAGTCTGATGAGAGAAACCGTTTTATCGGCTATGTACAATTAGATTATAAAATCACAGACTGGTTAACAGCTTCAGGAAAGGCCAGTACAGACAGTTATGCCGAGCTGCGGGAAGAGAGAAGAGCAGATGGGGCAAGTAGTGCCGTTTTTGGTGTAAGCAGGGCATCTGTTCCGTCAGGATATCAAAAATACAACGGTATGTTCTCTGAGCAGAATTATCAGTTTACTTTAAACTTCAATAAAAAGCTTACTGATGCTATTTCTTTAAATGGTTTGTTAGGGTACAATGCTTTAAGAACGAGACGAACTTCAACTTTAGCCTCTACAGAAGGCGGACTCATTATACCGGGTATTTATTCCTTAAACAATTCAAATTCGGCAGCACCGTTTCCGGTTGAAAGAGAAGATAATTCGGGAGTTAACAGTGTGTACGCCTCAGCCTCTTTGGGGTATAAAGATTTTGTGTTCCTGGAAGGCACGGTACGTAATGATGCATTTTCTACTTTACCTAAAGGAGACAATGCCGTAAATACTTTTTCAACATCGGCAAGTTATGTCTTCACACAGCACGTTAATAAGGATTGGCTTTCGTTTGGGAAGCTGAGAGTAAGTTATGCTGAAAATCCGCAGGGAAATATTGACTTGTATGCCCTGCAGGATACTTTTGATAAATTTGATAATTTCGGTTCCAATCCGCTTTATTCAAAGCCTAATATTGCGGCAAATGCCCATCTGCGCCCCGTAAAAACAGCCTCTCAGGAAGTGGGTTTAGAACTGCAGTTTTTTAACAGAAGGCTCGGGCTGGATACCAGTATATACAAGAGTTTAAGTTCAGATCAGATATTTCCGGTTGATTATTCTACGGCAACAGGATATTCTTCAAAATATGTAAATGCCGGTTCGGTTGAGAATAAAGGTGTCGAAATCCAGCTTAATGCCACACCAGTTAAAATGAAAGATTTTCAATGGGAGGTTTTTGTAAACTGGTCCAAAAATAAGAATACAGTCGTGGAACTGACAGAGGGTATAGAAACACTGACTTTGGGTTCTTTCCAGGGAGGCGTAAGTATTGTAGCTAAAAAAGGCCAGCCCTATGGGAATATTATCGGGGCAGATTATGTCTACGCAGCCGATGGACAAAAAATCACGAAAAACGGAACTTATGTGATCACATCAACCACTACGAATGTGATTGGAAATGTAACACCGGACTGGATAGGCGGAATTCGAAACAAATTTACATACAAACAAGTTTCATTCGGCTTTTTGATTGATATGCAAAAAGGCGGTGATATCTTTTCATTAGATCAGTATTATGGACAAAATTCCGGGCTTTACGAATCTACCGCCGGTTATAACGAATTAGGAAATCCGGTACGTAATACACTGGCCAACGGAGGCGGGGTAATATTGCCGGGTGTAAATGCCGACGGAACTCCAAATACAACCCGAACACCTGCTCCGGAAGTGGCAGGAGGAGTTTACGGTTATACTAAAAATCCACAAAAAGCTTTTATTTATGATGCGGGTTATATCAAATTAAGAGAAGCAAGTATCACCTATACTTTTCCAACGGAGATGGTATCTAAAATGAAATTAACAGGTTTAAAACTGTCTCTGGTAGGTTCCAATTTATGGATCATTCATAAAAATCTTCCCGGTGCAGATCCGGAAAGCGGACTTAGTTCAGGTAATCTGTCAGCAGGTTATTCAAGCGGCTCACTGCCTACTACACGAAACATTGGCTGTAACCTAACCTTAAAATTTTAAATCATGAAAAAAATACTTTTATTACTGTCTTTTCTGGGTATTCTGGTTTCCTGCAGTGCTGATCTTACAGATGAAAATGTCGATCCAAAGAAGCCAACGACTACTAAACCTGAATATTTATTTTCAAGTGCCCAGAAAAAATTGGTGGACCAAATGGTAAATACTAACGTTAATAATAATGTTTTCAGGCTTTTTGCTCAGCAATGGGCAGAAACAACTTATCCTAGTGAAAGCCAGTACGATCTTACCGGCAGAAAAATACCGGATAATCATTTTACTATATTTTACAGAGATGTATTGTCTGATTTAGCAGAGTCTAAATCAATGATTGAAGCTCAGTCGGTTATTACAGATGCTGAAATTGCTGTACAGCAGAATAAATTAGCCCTTATTGATGTGCTGCAGGTATATTCATATAGTATATTAGTAGATACATTTGGAAATGTTCCATATACACAGGCTGGTGATATTGTAAAATATCCGCTTCCGGCTTATGATGATGCCAAAACCATTTATAGAGATCTTATCGCAAGACTGGTTAAGGATGAAGCTGTATTTAAAAAAAATGCCTTAAGTCCTAATTTTGGCAGTGCTGATATTATTTATTCAGGAAATCCTGCCAGCAATGTTAAGTGGGCCAAATTTGTTAATTCCTTAATTATAAAACTGGCTGTAAATATTTCCGATGTCGAGCCGGCTTATGCGGCAGCACAGCTTCAGGCAGCATTAGCAAACGGACCTCTTTCCGGTAATGCAGACAATATAAGACTTGTATATTTGGCTACGACAGGAAATCAGAATCCGTTATATACTGATCTGGTTGCCAGTAAGAGAACTGATTTTGTTCCGGCTGAACCTTTTGTAGCAGCAATGGATGCTGTTGGAGATCCGCGAATGGTAAAGTATTTTGTTAATGATACCCCAACGCCGGAGCTTCCTGCCGGAAGAACTTTTGTTGGTGGAACTTACGGAGAGGCCAATGTATATGCTGCTTCTTCACATTTAACGAAAACTTTTAACAGCCCAACATTTCCGGGAACCTTGTTTGATTACGCAGAACTTCAGTTTTTACTGGCAGAAGCCGCAGAGAAAAATTTAATTCCGGGTGGATCTGTTCAGGCTAAACACTATTACAATGCCGGTATCACGGCCTCAATGCTGGATTGGGGATTAACAGAAGCCGATGCCGCAGCTTATCTTGAAAAACCCAAAGTTGATTATTCTAATGTTCAGAGCGGTGCTACCTGGAAAGAAAAAATAGGAACTCAGGCCTGGTTTGCCCTTTATAACAGAGGATTCGAAGCCTGGACATCCTACAGAAGGCTGGATTTTCCGGTTTTAAAAGCACCTAAGTCAGCTATTGATAAAAATATTTTGACAGTTCCTGTGCGATATACCTATCCGGGAAAAGAACAGTCTGTAAATGGAACCAATTATACAAAAGCGGCCAATGATATTGGAGGAGATAAAATGAATACAAAGTTATTTTGGGATAAATATTAAATAGCTGGAAAGAGAAAGGGCTGTCTAAAGATTTAGACAGCCCTTTTATATTATTCGAAATTAAGTTCCAGCTGATCCGGTAAAAGCCGGAAACTCATACGGTGGTATTTTGTTGTGCCGTATTTTTTAATCGCTTCACGGTGTTCTTTGGTAGGATAGCCTTTATTTTTTTTCCAGTTGTACATTGGGAACTCTTCGTGAATCATGTCCATATATTCGTCACGGTAGGTTTTGGCCAGAACCGAAGCTGCCGCAATACTGAGGTATTTTGAATCTCCTTTTATGATGCTTTTGTTTGGAATGGATTTCAGAAGTTCAATTTCTTCAGCAGAAAATTGTTTTCCAAAAGTATTTTTTAAACCAAGTTTAGCGTTTAATGAACGGTTTCCGTCGACAATAATATATTCAGGAACCTGTTTCAGCTTTAAAATACATTCCTGCATACCTTTCATAGAAGCATTTAAAATATTTATTTCGTCAATTTCATCCGGAAACAAATGAGTAACCGCAAAACAAACAGCATGCTGTTCAATAATAGGTTTTAAAGAGGCTCTTGTTTTTTCAGAAAGCTGTTTACTGTCGTTTAAAATTTCGTGCTCAAAATCTGCAGGCAGGATAATGGCAGCAGCCGTTACAGGACCTGCAAGACAGCCTCGGCCAGCCTCATCGGTTCCGGTTTCCAAAACAAATCCGGAGAAATTTTTTTCAAGCATTTTTTTAAACTTTAAAAGAGAAATGAAATAAAATTTTCAGCAAAAATATTCGTTTTCATACTGTCTGCCAAGGTAAATGCAGAATTTGAAGTGTTTTTTTATTTATACATATTTATCATTTACCTTTGCTTAGCAAATTTTGTCGAAATAATTATCTATAAAGCTATCCAATGAGAATATTCATTTTTCTATATCTATTAGTTGTACCTGCATTATTGTTTTCTCAGGAAAAACCAAAACCCGCCTCTAAGAATAATTTAGATATGAATACGCAATATTCCAGTATTACAGATACGGTTAAAAAGAAAAAATCAAAAATTGCGACTATAGATCAATATCAGATTATTACGCTGGAGCATGATACGATTTATGCCGATACTTCGCTGACGATAAAAAGTGCTTATAAGCAGAATCATCTTCGAAAAGATCTTTTTGGACTGCTGGAGTTTTCCAATATCGGACAGCCGTTAAATACCCTGCAATACAGTTTAACCAGTTATTCGCCTTATCCTGAAATTGGTTTTAGCGCCAAACATTTTAATTATATACAGGCAGAAGATGTACGCTATTATTCTGCGGCAACCCCTTTTACAGAGTTGTTTTTTAATACAACGATTAACAAAGGGCAGAATGTGGACTCATTTATAACGTTGAATACGTCCAAGAACCTAAATTTTTCTATTGCTTACAGAGGGTTACGTTCAGAAGGAGATTATATCAACCAGCTGGTTAGTGCCGGAAACTTTAGGTTTACCACCAGTTATGCCACAACCAACAGAAGATACACTTTAAATGCACATTATACTTATCAGGACAATTCAAACGAAGAAAATGGAGGGATTACCACTCCTGAAGATTTTGAAAGCGACAATCCTGATTATAAAAACCGTCAGCGTTTACAGGTTTACCTGACTGATGCAAAATCCTTTTTAAAAGGAAGACGTTTGTTTTTTGACCATGCTTTTAGAATAAATCCTAAAAACGTAAGCAATAATTTGTACGTCAACCATCAGTTCAATTATGAAAACAAATTTTATGAATACAATCAGGCAACAGTTTTATCAACAGTTGACGGAGAACTGATTCAGCGTTTTGGAGAATCATATGTAACCAGCGGGATAAACGATCAGACGCATTTTGAAAGACTTTATAATAAAGTGGGGCTGGCTTATGAAAACTCTCTTTTAGGAAAATTTAATTTCTTTGTAGATGACTACAGATCTAATTACCAATATGATAAAATCATAGTTTTTAAAGACGGGAGAACGATTCCGGATAATTTGTTTCTTCAGATCAATAACGCCGGAGCACAGTACGAATACCAAAAGAATAAGTGGAACGGAAGATTTTTATATACCAGATCTATTACCAATCAGTCCCTTTCTGACCTCGATGCCAAACTGCGATATGATTTAAGCGAGAAAATCCAGTTTGATTTCAGGTTTCGTAACATTAATAAACTGCCTAACAACAACTACAATTTGTACCAGAGCAGTTATGTAGCGTACAACTGGTCGAACAATTTTAAGAATGAAAAAATAAATATGTTAGGGGCCAAGATTTACACCCCGTGGTTAAATGCTGAGGCGACTTATACAGTTTTAAAAGACCATTTGTATTTTGAAGATGCTTCTACAGCTGATCAGATTGCAGAACAAACCCAGATTATAAAACCGGCACAATACGGAAATAATATTAATTTCCTCGAAATTAAGGCTAATAAAGAATTTAAATTTGGAAAGTTTGGGTTTGATAATACCCTGCTGTATCAAAAAGTAGATCAGTCGGACTTAATTTTAAATGTACCTGATTTTGTAACCCGAAATACATTGTACTATTCTAATTACTATTTCAAGAAGGCATTATATGCACAGGGAGGAGTTGTATTTAACTATTTTACTAAATATTACGGTAATGGTTTTAATCCTGTTATAGGCGAATTTTTTGTGCAGACAGATAAAGAAATAGGAAATTATGCTACTATTGATGTTTTTATAAATGCCAGAATCCGTCAAACCCGTTTCTATGTAAAAACAGAGCATTTAAACGCGCTATTTTCGCCAAGTAATTATTATTCGGCACCCAATAATCCGTATCGCGATTTCGTAATCCGATTCGGTCTGGTTTGGAATTTCTTCCAGTAAAAAGTGCGGGGACTTATTTTAAATACCACATAAAACTTAAATAAAAATGGACTTTTCAAATAATATTTTAGAAACAATTGGTAATACACCATTGGTAAAACTCAACAAAATTGTTGCTGAAATTGATGCGTTAGTATTAGCAAAAGTCGAGACTTTTAATCCCGGGAACTCTGTAAAAGACAGGATGGCGGTAAAGATGATTGAAGATGCTGAGGCAGACGGACGACTTAAGCCAGGAGGAACCATTATAGAAGGAACTTCCGGCAATACCGGAATGGGACTGGCACTGGTTGCTATTGTAAAAGGCTACAAGCTGATCTGTGTAATTTCAGATAAACAGTCTAAAGAAAAAATGGATATTCTGCGTGCTGTAGGAGCAAAAGTTGTAGTTTGTCCTACCGATGTTGAACCTACTGATCCCCGCTCTTATTATTCGGTTTCAAAACGTTTAGCCGAAGAAACACCTAACTCATGGTATGTAAACCAGTACGATAATATGTCCAATTCACTGGCACATTATGAGCAGACAGGGCCTGAAATCTGGAAACAGACAGAAGGTAAAATTACACATTTTGTGGTAGGAGTAGGAACAGGAGGAACGATCTCCGGAGTGGGAAGATATTTGAAAGAAAAAAATCCGGATATTAAAATCTGGGGAATTGATACTTATGGTTCTGTTTTTAAGAAATACCATGAAACGGGAATTTTTGATGAAAATGAAATTTACTCGTATATAACAGAAGGTATCGGAGAAGATATTTTACCTAAAAATGTTGACTTCTCGCTGATTGACGGTTTTACAAAAGTAACCGATAAAGATGCAGCAGTTTATACCCGAAAAATTGCGCTTGAAGAAGGAATTTTTGTAGGGAATTCAGCCGGAGCCTGTATAAAAGGCCTGCTTCAGTTAAAAGAGCATTTTAAACCGGATGATGTTGTAGTGGTACTTTTTCACGATTCGGGAAGTCGTTATGTAGGTAAAATGTTCAACGATGACTGGATGCGCGAGCGTGGGTTTTTAGAAGAAAATGTAACTAAAGCCGAGGATGTTATTAAAGATCATATCGATAAAGAATTAATTGTAGTCAGAACAGAAGAATTGGTTTCGCATGCTATTGAGCGTATGCGTAAATACAAAATCTCACAGATTCCGGTGGTAGACATAACCGGATTTGTTGGTTCTGTAGATGAAACAGATTTATTCAGAAGTTATGTAGCGGATAAAAATGTAGCCGAAAAACCAATTAAAGAAGTAATGGGCAAACCTTTTCCAATTGTAAAATTAGGTACACCAATTGAAGAAGTTTCTAAACTTTTCAGTAAAGAAAATGATGCTGTTTTGGTTGATTTAGGAAACGGAAGCCACCATATTATTACTAAATATGATATTATTGGGGCTATAAAATAAACCGCTTTTTAATCTCCTGTTTAATCCGCAAGATTGATTTTTAGATCAACCTTTGCGGATTTTTTTTATAATTGTTTGAAAAAACAATTTAAAAATGTAAGAATAGTTTTAAAATTTATTATTTTTAGGTTTTGTTTGACGCTTTAAAATCTAAAAAAAATGAAAGAAGATTTCCTTCATTATCTTTGGAAATTCAGGAAGTTTGATACTCTGAATTTAAGAACGGTGCAGAATGAACCCGTTGTTATTATTAAAACGGGAGATTATTTAGAACTTTCGGGACCTGATTTTTTTAATGCTCTAATTAAAATCGGAGATCAGAAGTGGGCGGGGAATGTAGAAATTCACCTGAAATCTTCAGACTGGTACCTGCATCATCACGAAAAAGATCCGGCTTACGAAAATGTAATTCTGCACGTGGTATGGGAAAATGACACTGCTGTTTTTAGGGAAGATAATACAGAAATTCCGGTATTGGTTTTAAGAGATTATGTTGCCAAAGAAACACTGGCAGGTTATACAACCCTCACAACACCCAAAAGCTGGATTTCGTGCGAGAAACAAATTAGTGAAACAGACGATTTTGTTTTTAAGAACTGGCAGGAAAGATTGTTCTTCGAGCGTCTGGAACGAAAGTCTAAAACGGTTTTGAAACTGTTGGACGAAACCCATCAGGATTGGGAAGCTGTTTTGTTTTGTCTGCTGGCCAAGAATTTCGGTCTAAATACGAACGGATCTTCCTTTTTGCAGATTGCCAAATCAATTCCTTTTTCGGTGATAAGAAAAGAAGGTTTTGAAGTGGAAAATCTGGAAGCATTGTTATTTGGAGCTGCTGGTTTGCTGGAGGGTGAAAAAGAAGATGTGTATTTTAAAGATTTAAAATTCCGGTATTTTTATCTTCTTAATAAATACCAGCTGGAAAAAGTTATTACAGAACCGGTTCAGTTTTTTAAACACAGACCGGATAATTTTCCAACAATCCGGCTTTCTCAACTGGCCGCTTTATATCATAAATACCAAAATTTATTTTCAGAAATTGTCCGTCTGCAGTCGGTTGCGAGTGTTTATAAACTGCTTGCGGTCTCAGTAAGTACCTATTGGGAAAATCATTATTTATTTGATAAGAAGAGTCGTTATAAAAGCAAAATGCTCTCCAGGGCTTTTCTTGATCTTGTCATCATTAATACGATAATTCCGGTTCAGTTTGCTTACTCAGGAACGATTGGAACATTTATATCAGAAGAATTGATTAGGTTTATGAATGAAGTTGATCCTGAGAAAAATGTCATTGTAGAAAAGTTTCATTCTTTTGGGATAAAACCGAAAAGTGCTTTTGAAACTCAGGCTCTATTAGAGTTGAAAAATGAATATTGTAATCACAAAGCTTGTCTGAGATGTGCAGTAGGAATGGAGCTGCTGAAAAATAATTAAGCAATTTAAAAAAACGGATCACCAGATAATTTGTAGTTTTGTAAAATCTAACCGTCTTTTTCATAATAGACACAAAATTAAAAGTACGAATGTCAGCTATTTTAAGATTAAAGTTTTTCTTCGAAAAATATGGTTTTCATGTATCTTCCAGATTAGCAGATAAACTGGGTATGCGTGTTACAAGTGTCCGGTTGTTTTTTATCTACATTTCGTTTGTAACAGCCGGTTTAGGATTTGGGGTTTATCTCACGCTTGCATTCTGGATTCGTCTTAAAGATTTAATCAGGGCTAAAAGAACTTCAGTATTTGATTTATAAAGAAAAACAACAGGCATAAAAAAAACGGATCATAATCATTATGATCCGTTTTTTGTTTTGTATGTACAGCAAAATTATGCTTTTTCAGGATTATTTAATTTACTGTTTTTCTTACCGTAAACAAAGTAAATAAGGATTCCTAATGCCATCCAGATTACTAATCGTGCCCAGCTTTCGTTTGGTAACGAATACATTAAGGCAAAACAGATGATGATACCGGCAATAGGTACAAATGGAACCCATGGAGTTCTGAAAGCTCTTGGTGCATCCGGCATTTTTTTACGCATTACCATAACACCTACGCAAACCAGTACGAATGCTAATAAGGTTCCAATACTTACCATATGACCCAAATCACTTACAGGAACAAGTCCGGCAAATAAACTAACAAATACTAAGAAGAAAAGGTTCGTTTTCCATGGTGTACGGAATTTAGCATGAATTTCACTAAAGAAAGGAGGTAGTAAACCATCTTTACTCATGGTGTAGAATACACGGCTTTGTCCCATAAGCATTACCAGCATTACAGAGGTATAACCAGCCAGAATAGCGATAATCAAACCAGTTTGTAAAAAGTCATAACCAGTTACAGCAAATGCAGTAGCAGCAGGTTTTGCATCTCCGGCAAATTTATAGTAAGGTACAAGTCCTGTCATTACGTGAGAGAACAATACATATAATAAAGTACAAATGATAAGTGAACCTAAAATACCAATAGGCATTCCTTTTTGAGGGTTTTTGGCTTCCTGTGCAGCTGTAGAAACAGCATCAAAACCAATAAAAGCAAAAAATACGGTACCAGCTCCCGCCGCAATTCCGGACCATCCAAATTTACCAAATTCACCTGTGTTTTCAGGAATGTAAGGAACGTAATTGGTAGGATCGATAAATTTCCATCCTAAAACAATAAAGATAATAACAACCGCTACTTTTACAACCACTAATAAATTGTTGATTGTAGCAGATTCTTTTGTTCCTTTTATTAATAGTAATGAAAGTAAGGAAACGATAAAAATAGCAGGTAAGTTTATGATTCCGCCGTCAACTACAGTTCCGTTACTTAAAGTTAATTTTTCCCATGGAGAACAAATCAATTCAGGCGGAAGGTGAATATTGAATTTAGCAAGCAGTTCCAGCAGGTAACGTGACCAGCTTACTCCGACCGTAGCGGCTCCTAATGCATATTCTAAAACTAAATCCCAGCCAATAATCCAGGCCATAAATTCTCCCATAGTAGCATACGAATACGTATAAGCACTACCGGCAACAGGAATCATGGAGGCAAATTCAGCATAACAGAGTCCGGCAAATGCGCAGCCTACAGCAGCTAAAACGAAAGAAATGGTAACAGCCGGACCAGCATGATCGGCAGCGGCAATTCCTGTTAGCGAAAATAGTCCCGCTCCAATAATTGCTCCAACTCCAAGTGCAACAAGCGAACGTGAAGATAAGGTTCTTTTTAGTCCTTTCTCAGATTCGGATGCTTCACCAAGCAATACCGAAAGAGGTTTAGTTTTCCAAATTGACATATTATAATATTGGTTTATTTGTTATTAAGCTCCAAATGTATTGTTTTTTGTAAAAAATAAAAACAATTATCATGTTTTAAGTTATAAAATATTTAATTTTTTAGAGAATCAGAAGTGCTATGTACTTTATAGCCTGAAATTTATTAATTTAATTAAAGAAGGGTTCTGATACTGTTAAAGTGTATTTTCTTTAAATTTTTAATATTTTTCTTAATAATTCAATTTATTTTCCCTTAATTTAGACTTTGCTATAACCTGTATATTTTTGTTAAAAATGAATTTTAAGGTCTTTAACGTCTATTTTAAGTTTACAAATCATCAACGAATAGGGATTTTTTTATTATTTCTTATTATAGTGGTTTTACAGCTGGTTTATTTTTTTACTGATTTCAGCCAGCCGGAACAAAAGTTTCCGGAAGAGAATCAATGGCTTTCACTGCAAGCAGAAATTGATGCTGCGAAAGAGTTAAAATCAAACGATACACATAAGGTATATACTTTTAATCCCAATTTTATTACCGACTATAAAGGATATAAACTTGGAATGTCAGTGCAGGAGATCGACAGGCTTTTAGCCTTTCGAAAAGAAAATAAGTATGTAAACTCTGCAGAAGAATTTCAAAAGGTGACACAGGTGTCGGATTCTTTATTAAAGGTATTGTCTCCTCTTTTTAAATTTCCGGACTGGACACAAAAGAAAAATGATTTTAAATCAGAGAAAAAGGAATATGTTCCAAAAACATTTGAAAAGAAAGAAAAGATTGTTTTGAGGGATATTAATCAGGCCAGTCAGGAAGATTTGATCAGAATATATGGAATAGGGGAAGGATTGTCTTCGAGAATACTGAAACAAAAAGAAATACTGGGAGGATTTGTCTCAATGGAACAAATGGAAGAAATCTGGGGGCTTTCTCCGGAAGTTATTAAAGAACTGAATGTTCATTTTACAGTTGTTGTCCCTGCCGGACTTAAGAAAATAGCAATAAATGATGCGTCTTTAAAGGAATTGTCGCAGTTTCCGTATTTTAAATATGCCCTGGCCAAAGAAATTGTTACCTGTCGAAGTATGAACGGAAATTTTAATAATATTGAGGATTTGTCAAAAATTAAAGGTTTTCCTGTTGAAAAAGCAAAAATAATTAGTTTATATTTGGAGTTCTAAAAAATTAGTAAAATGAATTTTGACTATAATGAAACGCAGTCGATGATTGCGCAATCTATAAAGGACTTTGCTGAAAAAAACATCAAACCTTATATAATGGAGTGGGACGAAGCCCAGATTTTTCCTGTTGAGCTATTTAAAAAATTAGGAGAAATGGGATTTATGGGGGTTTTAGTTCCCGAAGAATACGGCGGTTCAGGATTAGGGTATCATGAATATATTACTATAATTGAGGAAATTTCAAAAGCAGATCCTTCAATAGGGCTTTCGGTTGCGGCACACAATTCACTTTGTACCAATCATATTCTGACTTTTGGTAATGAAGAGCAAAAACAAAAATACCTGCCTAAACTCGCTGCGGCTGAATATATAGGAGCATGGGGTCTAACGGAACATAATACCGGTTCTGATGCAGGAGGAATGAATACAACGGCTGTTAAGGATGGTGATTCGTGGATTATAAATGGAGCTAAAAACTTTATTACCCATGGTATATCAGGCGATGTAGCAGTAGTAGTAGTCCGAACGGGAGAAAAAGGAGATTCTAAAGGAATGACTGCCTTTGTTCTTGAAAAAGGAATGTCCGGTTTTTCTTCAGGAAAAAAAGAGAATAAATTAGGAATGCGGGCAAGTGAAACTGCCGAGCTTGTTTTTGACAACTGTCGTGTGCCTGATGCCAACAGGCTGGGAGAAGTAGGTCAGGGGTTTGTTCAGGCTATGAAAATATTAGACGGAGGCCGTATTTCAATTGGAGCTTTATCTTTAGGTATTGCAAAAGGAGCTTATGAAGCCGCTTTAAAATATTCAAAAGAAAGACATCAGTTTGGACAGCCGATTAGTAATTTTCAGGGAATTTCATTTAAACTGGCTGATATGGCAACGGAAATTGAAGCTTCAGAATTGCTATTGCATAAAGCGGCCTATTTAAAACAGCAGCATAAACCCGTCACGACCGCAGGGGCAATGGCTAAGATGTATGCTTCTGAAGCCTGTGTGAAAATCGCAAACGATGCGGTTCAGATTCATGGAGGATATGGGTATACTAAAGATTTTCCGGTAGAGAAATTTTACCGGGATTCTAAGCTGTGTACTATTGGAGAAGGAACTACCGAGATTCAGAAATTAGTTATTTCAAGAAATTTGTTGAGGGAATAGAAAAAAGAGAATAGAGGAAAGAGGGTAAAAAAGATCTTGTCTATGTTCTGTTTTCTTTTTTCTATTCTCTGAAAAAAAAATAATTCAAAATTTATAACTCATAATTCATAATTAATTTTTACATTTGCAGCCTTAACGAGAGGAGGTGTCTATATTATGTTAATTATACCAATTAAAGACGGAGAAAATATCGATAGAGCATTAAAGCGCTATAAAAGAAAATTTGATAAAACAGGAACTGTTCGTCAATTAAGAGCACGTACTGCTTTTATTAAACCATCTGTTGTAAAAAGAGCTCAAATTCAAAAAGCAGCTTACATCCAGACTTTGAAAGATAGTTTAGAGAGTTAATAGCGGCTTTTAGTAAATAATTACCGTTAGTGATCAAAATGTATTAATTTTGATCCTAACGGTTTTTTGTTTTAAAAGCCTTTTTGATGTTAATGGTTGAGTTTTTATGAAGACGAATAAAGAAGCGTTTTGGGATTATCTGCAGCTGGAGAAAAAATATTCTTCTCATACGGTGAATGCTTATTTGGCTGATATTGGCTTTTTTGAAGAATTTAATAAAGGGTATTTTGAGCAGGATGGGATTGATAAGGTTAATTACAGTCAGATAAGAAGCTGGATTGTTTCTTTGGTGGATAGTGGAATTTCAAATGTTTCGGTTAACCGGAAAATGGCTTCTCTGAAGGCTTATTATAAGTTTCTTTTGAAAATAAAGCAGATAGAAGTTAATCCGATGCTTAAGCATAAGGCACTCAAAACGCCAAAAATAGTTCAGATTCCTTTTTCTGAAAAAGAGGTAGGGGATTTAATGCAGGATGTTGAGTCTCCGGCTGGGTTTGAGGAAGTGCGGGACAAGCTTGTTGTGGAGCTTTTTTATACTACCGGGATGCGTCGGGCAGAATTAATAGGTTTGATGCTGCGAAATGTGGATTTGTCTTCTGGTGTGGTAAAGGTGCTGGGTAAGCGGAACAAGGAGCGTATAGTGCCGCTTCTGCCTGTTGTGACAGATCAGATTGTGTTGTATCTAAAAGAGAGAGAAGGGCTTGATCAGATTGTGGATTCGGATTATTTTTTTATTTCGAAAAAAGGGTTAAAATTAAGCGAATCTTTTGTGTATCGATTAATAAATTGTTACTTTAGTAGGGTCTCTGAAAAGGTAAAAAAAAGTCCGCATGTGCTTCGTCATACATTTGCGACCCACTTACTCAATAACGGGGCAGATTTGAATTCAGTTAAGGAATTATTAGGTCATTCGAGTTTGGCGTCTACGCAGGTTTATACTCATAATAGTTTAGCAGAGTTGAAAAAGGTGTATACAGATGCGCATCCGAGAAATAAATAGTAATTCCGAAAAGTTTAACCCTAAAATTATTATTATGAAGGTAGATGTTCATGCAGTTAACTTTACTGTCGACAGAAAATTGGTGGATTTTATTCAAGAGAGAATGGATAAGCTTGAAAAGTATTATGACCGCGTTGTTTCGGCTGATGTTTTTTTGAAAGTAGAAAGAACAAGTGAGAAGGAGAATAAAGCAGTAGAGATTAAGATTAATGTTCCGGGAGATGAGTTTTTGGTTAAAAAGCAGTGTAAGTCCTTTGAGGAAGCTGTGGAACTTTCGGCGGAATCGCTAGAGCGTTTGCTGGTAAAAAGGAAAGAAAAAATAAGAGCGCACATATAATTGAAATTTTTTTTAAAAAATGTTTTGATTAAAAGATAAAATACCTACATTTGCAGTCCGTTAGAAATAGCGGACTTTTTTAATGTAATTGCCGATGTAGCTCAGCTGGCTAGAGCAGCTGATTTGTAATCAGCAGGTCGTGGGTTCGAGTCCCTCTATCGGCTCAGAAAAAGTTTCAGATGCGATTTGAAACAGGTTCTTTTAAAATATTGAAAAACAAGAATTTATGATGTGAATTGAGATTTTGAATGTTTGAAATTGAAATTTAAAATTATAAATGATTTAGGGGAGATACTCAAGCGGCCAACGAGGGCAGACTGTAAATCTGCTGTGAAAACTTCGCAGGTTCGAATCCTGCTCTCCCCACCAAACTTAATTTCGGATTAATGATTGCAGATTTTAGATTTAGGAAATAAACGTAATCTAAAAATCTGTGATTAACAATTTAAAATTAAAACCTTGCCGGTGTAGCTCAGGGGTAGAGTGCTTCCTTGGTAAGGAAGAGGTCTCGGGTTCAAATCCCGACATTGGCTCAAGTAAGTAGGAAATTGAAAATTAATATATAACTAAGATTAAAAATTAAGTAAAATGGCAAAGGAGAATTTTAATCGTTCCAAACCGCACTTAAACATAGGTACAATTGGACACGTAGATCACGGAAAAACTACATTAACTGCTGCAATCACTAAAGTATTGTCAGATGCTGGTTACTGTCAAGCAAAATCGTTTGATCAAATCGATAACGCTCCAGAGGAGAAAGAAAGAGGTATTACTATTAATACATCACACGTAGAGTACGAAACAGCTAACCGTCACTACGCTCACGTTGACTGTCCAGGTCACGCGGATTACGTAAAGAACATGGTTACTGGTGCTGCTCAAATGGACGGAGCTATCTTAGTAGTTGCTGCTACAGATGGTCCAATGCCACAAACTCGTGAGCACATCCTTTTAGGTCGTCAGGTTGGTATTCCAAGAATCGTTGTTTTCATGAACAAAGTGGATATGGTTGATGATGCTGAGTTATTAGAGCTTGTTGAGATGGAAATCAGAGATTTATTATCTTTCTACGAATATGATGGAGATAATGGTCCTGTAGTTCAAGGTTCTGCTTTAGGAGGATTAAACAATGATCCAAACTGGGTACCTAAAATTATCGAATTAATGGAAGCTGTTGACAACTGGATCGAAGAGCCGGTACGTGACGTTGCTAAACCATTCTTGATGCCAGTTGAGGACGTATTTACAATTACAGGTCGTGGAACTGTTGCTACAGGTCGTATCGAAACTGGAGTTGCTAACACTGGAGATCCTGTTGAAATCATTGGTATGGGGGCTGAAAAATTAACTTCTACTATCACTGGAGTTGAGATGTTCCGTAAAATCCTTGACAGAGGTGAAGCTGGAGATAACGTAGGTTTACTATTAAGAGGTATTGATAAAGCTGATATCAAAAGAGGTATGGTTATTATTAAGCCAGGTTCAGTAAAACCACACGCTAAATTCAAAGCTGAGGTTTATATCTTGAAAAAAGAAGAAGGTGGACGTCACACTCCATTCCACAATAACTACCGTCCACAGTTCTACGTACGTACAACTGACGTAACAGGAGTTATTTCTTTACCAGCAGGTGTAGAGATGGTAATGCCAGGTGATAACTTAACTATTGAGGTTGCTTTATTAAGCCCAATCGCTATGAACGTAGGTTTACGTTTCGCTATCCGTGAGGGTGGTAGAACAGTTGGTGCTGGTCAGGTTACTGAAATCGTAGAGTAATTCTATTAAAATAAATAAAAAGCCAGTGATTATTTTTTTAATCACTGGCTTTAATTACGGGCGTAGTTCAAGGGTAGAATAGCGGTCTCCAAAACCGTTGATGGGGGTTCGAATCCCTCCGCCCGTGCAATAAAAAATATATCAAATGACAAAAGTTACTAATTATTTATCAGAGGCTTTCGAGGAGTTAAAGTCAAATGTTACTTGGCCAGCTTGGGCTGAGGTTCAAAAATTGACAATTGTTGTGGCTGTATTTTCGATTCTGTTCGCTTTGGCAACTTGGGGAGTGGACGAATTTTTTGCAAAAGCCTTAGCTGGATTTTTTAACTGGTTAAAAGGATAATTTTTTTGTGATGGCAGATAATAATGTGAAGAAATGGTATGTGGTTAGAGCGGTAAGCGGCCAGGAAAATAAGGTTAAAGCTTACATCGAAACTGAGATTGCCAGACTAGGGATGGAAGATTATGTTTCCCAGGTTTTGGTGCCTACTGAAAAAGTGGTTACTGTAAAAGAAGGGAAAAAGATGTCTAAGGATAAAGTGTATTTCCCTGGATATGTTATGATCGAAGCGAACCTGGTTGGTGAGGTACCTCATATTATTAAATCTATTACGAGTGTAATTGGTTTTTTAGGCGAGATTAAAGGCGGAGAACCTGTTCCTTTGAGAATGTCTGAGGTAAATCGTATGTTAGGAAAAGTGGATGAGCTTGCTGTTAATACAGATACAAGATCAATTCCGTTTAGCTTAGGTGAAACAGTAAAAGTGATCGATGGTCCTTTTAATGGTTTCAATGGTACGGTTGAAAAAATCAATGAAGAGAAGCGTAAACTTGAAGTAATGGTTAAGATTTTCGGAAGAAAAACCCCATTAGAGTTAAGTTTTATGCAAGTCGAAAAAGTATAATTTTTTGTTACACTATAATAAACCACTGTGATCGCTTCCATTGATTACAGTGTTAAATTTTTTAAAAATGGCTAAAGAAATTAGTAAGGTAGTTAAACTACAAGTTAAGGGAGGTGCTGCGAACCCGTCGCCACCGGTTGGACCTGCTTTAGGAGCTGCTGGGGTTAACATCATGGAGTTTTGTAAGCAGTTTAATGCTAGAACTCAGGATAAACCTGGCAAAATTTGTCCAGTGCAAATCACTGTGTACAAAGACAAATCATTTGATTTTGTTGTTAAGACTCCTCCAGCAGCAGTTCAGTTAATGGAAGCTGCAAAGCTAAAATCTGGTTCTGGTGAGCCTAATCGTAAAAAAGTAGCTAGCGTTACTTGGGAACAAATTAGAACTATTGCTGAAGACAAAATGCCGGACTTAAATGCTTTCACAATTGAGAAAGCTATGAGTATGGTTGCTGGAACAGCTAGATCTATGGGTATAACTGTATCAGGAGATGCTCCTTTTTAATTAAGAAAAAGAAATGGCAAAATTAACAAAAAAGCAAAAAGAGGCTGCTTCAAAAATTGAAAAGAACAAATTATACTCTTTAAAAGATGCTGCTGCATTAATTAAAGTTGTTGCTTCTGCAAAATTTGATGAGTCTGTTGATATCGCAGTTCGTTTGGGTGTTGATCCAAGAAAAGCGAATCAAATGGTGAGAGGTGTAGTTACTTTACCTCACGGAACAGGAAAAGACGTTAAAGTATTAGCATTGGTTACTCCGGATAAAGAAGCTGAAGCAAGAGAAGCTGGAGCAGATCACGTTGGTCTTGACGATTACTTACAAAAAATTAAAGACGGTTGGACAGATGTTGATGTGATCATTACTATGCCTGCTGTTATGGGTAAATTAGGTCCGTTAGGTCGTATTTTAGGACCTAGAGGTTTAATGCCAAACCCTAAAACAGGTACTGTAACTATGGATGTTGCTAAAGCTGTTCAAGAAGTTAAAGCTGGTAAAATTGACTTTAAAGTTGATAAAACTGGTATCGTACACGCAGGAATCGGTAAAGTTTCTTTTGGAGCTGAGCAGATTGTTGACAACGCACACGAAATTATTCAAACATTAATAAAACTTAAACCAACTGCTGCTAAAGGTACATACATTAAAGGTATTCACCTTACAAGCACAATGAGTCCTGCTATCGCATTAGACCCAAAAGCAGTATAATTGGTAGTTAAAAATTTTTAGTATGACTAGAGAAGAAAAATCAATCGCGATTGAAAATTTAACTGCGCAGTTAGCTGGTACAAATATCATTTACATTTCTGATATTTCTGGTTTAAACGCAGAGACAACTTCAAACTTGCGTAGAGCTTGTTTCAAAGCAGGTATCAAATTAGAGGTTGTAAAGAACACTTTGCTTGCCAAAGCAATGGAGGCTTCTGATAATGATTATGGAGATTTACCTACAGTTTTAACTGGTAACAGTGCTATCTTTATTTCTGATGTTGCTAACGCACCTGGAAAAATTATCAAAGATTTCCGTAAGAAATCTGATAAACCAGTTTTAAAAGGAGCTTACATCAATTCTGAAGTATACATTGGAGATAACCAATTAGATGCATTAGCTACAATTAAATCTAAAGAAGAGCTTATTGGAGAAATCATTGGATTATTACAATCTCCGGCTCAAAGAATTATTTCTGCTTTACAAAACAAATTCGCTGGAAGCGAAGAAGAAGGAGCAGAGTAATTATCAATGTAAGGAAGCATTCTTCCTTGCTGCTTAATTAGCGCACAATAATTAAATTATATTTTTTACAAATCATTTTAAACGATAGAGAAAATGGCAGATTTGAAACAATTCGCAGAACAATTAGTTAACTTAACAGTTAAAGAAGTTAACGAATTAGCAACAATATTAAAAGATGAGTATGGTATCGAGCCTGCTGCTGCAGCTGTAGTAGTTGCTGCTGGTGGTGGAGAAGGTGCTGCTGAAGAAGCACAAACTGAATTTACAGTTGTATTGAAAGATGCAGGAGCTTCTAAATTAGCTGTTGTAAAATTAGTTAAAGAATTAACTGGTTTAGGTCTTAAAGAAGCTAAAGACGTAGTTGACGGTGCTCCAAGCAACGTTAAAGAAGGTGTTTCTAAAGAAGAGGCTGAAGGTCTTAAAAAATCTTTAGAAGAGGCTGGAGCTACTGTTGAGCTTAAATAATTAAACTCAGTTTAAGAACTAGGTTTAGGCCTTGAGTTAACACTCAAAGGCCTAAACCATTTTTCGTATAATAAAATATATACCAAGTTTTATTATCCCATAGTTTAAAATACGAAAAAGTTTTTGATCAATACGAAGAAAGAAAATCAAACCTGTTTTACTTGTTTTATTTTTAAAGATGTATTGATTATAATTAAGAAAGTATAGATTAAACAGTGTGTTTTTACACAAAAATAAATTACTTTTTTTTAATCAAAATTTTGTCCATTGATGATAACAAATCAGACTGAAAGATTGAATTTTGCCTCTACAAAAAATATCCCTGACTATCCAGACTTTTTGGATGTTCAGGTTAAATCTTTTAAAGATTTCTTCCAATTAGAAACGAAATCTGACGAAAGAGGCAACGAAGGGTTATACAATACCTTCATGGAAAACTTCCCAATTACAGATACAAGAAACAACTTTGTATTGGAATTCCTGGATTATTTTGTTGACCCGCCGCGTTATACAATTCAAGAATGTATAGAGAGAGGTCTTACTTATAGTGTGCCTTTAAAAGCCAGATTAAAACTATACTGTACAGATCCAGAACACGAAGATTTTGAAACCATTGTACAAGATGTTTATCTTGGAACAATTCCTTACATGACTCCTAGTGGTACTTTTGTTATTAACGGTGCCGAGCGTGTTGTAGTATCTCAGTTACACCGTTCTCCAGGGGTTTTCTTTGGACAGTCATTCCACGCAAATGGAACTAAATTATATTCTGCCAGAGTAATTCCTTTTAAAGGTTCCTGGATAGAATTCTCTACAGATATTAACAGCGTAATGTACGCATATATCGATAGAAAGAAAAAATTACCTGTAACAACTTTATTCCGTGCTATCGGTTTCGAAAGAGATAAGGATATTCTTGAAATTTTCGACTTAGCGGAAGAAATTAAAGTTTCTAAAACTGGTATTAAGAAATATATTGGAAGAAGACTTGCTGCGCGTGTTTTGAACACATGGCACGAGGATTTCGTAGATGAGGATACCGGAGAGGTAGTTTCTATCGAACGTAACGAAATTATCCTTGATCGTGATACTATTATCGACAAAGATAATGTTGAAGAAATCATTGATTCTAATGTAAAATCTATTTTGTTACACAAAGAGGATAATAACCAGGCAGATTATGCTATTATCCACAACACGTTACAAAAAGACCCTACAAACTCTGAAAAAGAAGCTGTAGAGCACATTTACCGTCAGCTGCGTAACGCTGAACCGCCTGATGAGGAAACTGCTCGTGGTATTATAGATAAATTGTTCTTCTCTGATCAACGTTATAACTTAGGTGAAGTTGGTCGTTACAGAATGAACAAAAAATTAGATTTAGATATCCCTATGGATAAGCAAGTGCTTACTAAAGAAGATATCATTACAATCGTTAAATATTTGATCGAGTTGATCAACTCTAAAGCAGAGATTGATGATATCGACCACTTATCAAACCGTCGTGTTAGAACAGTTGGTGAACAATTGTCTCAACAATTCGGTGTTGGTTTGGCACGTATGGCTAGAACTATTCGTGAGAGAATGAACGTTAGAGATAACGAGGTGTTTACACCAATTGATTTGATCAATGCTAAAACATTATCATCAGTTATCAACTCTTTCTTTGGTACTAACCAGTTATCTCAATTTATGGATCAAACGAATCCATTAGCTGAGATTACACACAAAAGAAGACTTTCTGCACTTGGACCAGGTGGACTTTCGAGAGAGAGAGCTGGTTTCGAGGTTCGTGACGTTCACTATACGCACTATGGTCGTTTATGTCCGATTGAAACTCCTGAGGGACCAAACATTGGTTTGATTTCATCTCTTGGTGTTTATGCAAAAGTAAACGGAATGGGATTCATCGAAACTCCATACCGTAAAGTAACTAATGGAGTAGTTGATTTAGAAAGTACTCCGGTTTACTTAAGTGCTGAAGAAGAAGAAGGTAAAATGATTGCTCAGGCAAACATTGAAATGGACGCTTCTGGTAAAATTACAGCTAGCAATGTTATTGCTCGTGAGGAAGGTGACTTCCCGGTTGTTGAGCCATCAGTAGTTCATTATACAGACGTTGCTCCTAACCAGATCGCTTCGATTTCTGCATCTTTGATTCCTTTCCTGGAGCATGATGATGCGAACCGTGCGTTGATGGGATCAAACATGATGCGTCAGGCAGTTCCTTTGATCCGTCCTGAAGCGCCGATTGTTGGTACAGGTTTAGAGCGTCAGGTAGCTTCTGATTCAAGAGTATTGATCAATGCTGAAGGGCATGGTACTGTTGAATACGTAGATGCTAACATCATTACTATTAAATACGATCGTACAGAAGACGAGAGAATGGTAAGTTTTGATGCTGATGAGAAAACGTACAACCTTATTAAATTTAGAAAAACCAATCAAGGTACAAGTATCAACTTGAAACCAATCGTAAGAAGAGGTGACAGAGTTGTTCCTGGTCAGGTATTGTCTGAAGGATATGCTACTCAAAATGGAGAATTAGCTTTAGGTAGAAACTTAAAAGTTGCGTTCATGCCATGGAAAGGGTACAACTTCGAGGATGCGATTGTAATTTCTGAAAAAGTAGTTCGTGATGATATTTTTACTTCTATCCACGTTGATGATTATTCATTAGAGGTTAGAGATACTAAGTTAGGAAACGAAGAGTTAACAAACGATATTCCTAACGTTTCTGAAGAAGCTACTAAAGATTTAGATGAAAACGGTATGATCAGAATTGGAGCAGAGGTTAAACCTGGCGACATTTTGATCGGAAAAATTACACCAAAAGGAGAATCAGATCCAACTCCAGAAGAGAAATTGCTTCGTGCAATCTTCGGAGATAAAGCGGGTGATGTAAAAGATGCTTCATTAAAAGCGTCTCCATCTTTACATGGTGTAGTTCTTGACAAAAAATTATTTGCAAGAGCCGTAAAAGATAAACGTAAACGTACTCAGGATAAAGATGCTTTAGGCGCTTTAGAAATGGAGTTCGAAACTAAATTTGTTGAATTAAAAGACAGATTGGTTGAGAAATTATTCCTGATCGTTAACGGAAAAACATCTCAGGGTGTAATGAATGATTTGGGTGAAGAAGTTTTACCAAAAGGTAAAAAATATACTCAAAAAATGCTTTACGCAGTAGAGGATTTTGCTCACTTAAGCAAAGGTCAGTGGGTTGCTGATGACGCTACTAATAAAATGGTTAATGATTTAATTCATAACTATAAAATTAAGCTGAACGACTTACAAGGAGCTTTAAGAAGAGAGAAATTCACTATTACAGTTGGAGATGAATTACCATCTGGAATCTTGAAACTGGCTAAAATCTATATCGCTAAAAAACGTAAGTTAAAAGTAGGTGATAAAATGGCAGGACGTCACGGTAACAAAGGTATTGTTGCCAGAATCGTTCGTCATGAAGATATGCCATTCTTAGAAGATGGAACACCAGTAGATATCGTATTGAATCCACTTGGGGTACCTTCACGTATGAACATTGGTCAGATTTATGAGACTGTTCTTGGATGGGCTGGTATGAACTTGGGTAGAAAATTTGCTACTCCAATTTTCGACGGTGCTTCTCTGGACGAAATCAATGCTTTGACTGATGAGGCTGGAGTACCACGTTTTGGACATACTTACCTGTTTGATGGTGGAACTGGAGAGCGTTTTGCACAAAAAGCGACTGTGGGTGTAATTTACATGCTTAAATTAGGACACATGGTTGATGATAAGATGCACGCACGTTCTATCGGACCATACTCATTGATTACGCAGCAGCCACTTGGAGGTAAGGCTCAATTTGGAGGTCAGCGTTTTGGAGAGATGGAGGTTTGGGCACTTGAGGCTTATGGAGCTTCTAGTACACTACGTGAAATCTTAACTGTTAAGTCTGATGACGTTATTGGTAGAGCTAAAACTTACGAGGCTATCGTTAAGGGTGAAACTATGCCAGAACCAGGTTTACCAGAATCATTCAATGTATTAATGCACGAATTGAAAGGTCTAGGTTTAGATCTTCGTTTGGAAGAATAATGTTTTAGTATTCAGTGTTCAGTATTTAGTAATCAGTGATAAACTGAACACTAAATACTGGATACTGAGCACTTTTTTATAAAAGTTTTTAAAGATTTATACCCGTAACCCGTTCCGATTTTTTATAACAATGCAAGGCATTTTATAACTAGCACTTCAAATTTAAGTTTGAGGTTTAGAGAAGTAACCCGAGGTAGTAGCTGAATGATTAACTCTTTGATTTTTTAAAGAGTAGATTATAAATCTAAATTCAATTTTTTAATTGCAAAATAAATCAATAGTAAAAACTATGATGAATAACAAAAACAATAAAGACAAAAATCCGGTAAAAAGATTTAACAAAATCTCTATTGGATTGGCTTCACCAGAATCTATCCTGAAAGAATCAAGAGGAGAGGTTTTAAAGCCGGAAACAATTAACTATAGAACTCACAAACCAGAGCGTGACGGACTTTTCTGCGAAAGAATCTTTGGACCAGTAAAAGATTTCGAATGTGCTTGTGGTAAGTATAAAAGAATTCGTTACAAAGGTATCATCTGTGACCGTTGTGGTGTTGAAGTTACTGAGAAAAAAGTACGTCGTGACAGAGTAGGACACATCAACCTTGTTGTGCCAATCGCTCACATCTGGTACTTCCGTTCTCTTCCAAACAAAATTGGTTATATCCTTGGTCTTCCATCTAAGAAATTAGATATGATCATTTACTACGAAAGATACGTAGTAATCCAGGCTGGTATTGCTAAAAATGCAGATGGAGAATCGTTACAAAGATTAGATTTCTTAACTGAAGAAGAATATTTGAATATTTTAGATACTCTTCCACAGGAAAACCAATATTTAGATGATTTAGATCCTAATAAATTTGTTGCCAAAATGGGAGCAGAGTGTATTATGGATTTATTAGCTCGTATTGACTTAGATGCTTTATCTTATGAATTAAGACACAGCGCTAACAACGAGACTTCTAAACAAAGAAAAACTGAGGCTTTAAAAAGATTACAAGTTGTGGAATCTTTCCGTGAGTCTAACGAAAACCGCGAAAACCGTCCAGAATGGATGATTATGAAAGTGGTTCCAGTTATCCCACCAGAATTACGTCCGCTTGTACCACTTGATGGAGGTCGTTTTGCAACTTCAGATTTGAACGACTTATACCGTCGTGTAATCATCCGTAACAACCGTTTAAAAAGATTAATGGAGATTAAAGCTCCAGAAGTTATCTTAAGAAACGAGAAACGTATGTTACAGGAATCTGTGGATTCATTATTCGATAATACTCGTAAAGCTTCTGCTGTTAAAACAGAATCTAACAGACCATTAAAATCATTATCTGACTCTTTAAAAGGTAAACAAGGACGTTTCCGTCAAAACCTTTTAGGAAAACGTGTGGATTATTCTGCTCGTTCGGTAATTGTTGTTGGTCCGGAGTTAAAATTATATGAGTGCGGATTGCCAAAAGATATGGCTTCTGAGTTATACAAACCTTTCGTTATCCGTAAATTGATTGAAAGAGGTATTGTAAAAACAGTAAAATCTGCTAAGAAAATCATTGACAAAAAAGAGCCAGTAGTTTGGGATATCCTTGAAAACGTAATTAAAGGACACCCAGTATTACTGAACCGTGCTCCTACTTTGCACAGATTAGGTATCCAAGCTTTCCAGCCAAAATTAATTGAAGGAAAAGCGATCCAGTTACACCCATTAGTATGTACGGCTTTCAACGCCGATTTCGATGGTGACCAGATGGCGGTTCACTTACCATTAGGACCAGAAGCTATTTTAGAGGCACAATTATTAATGCTGGCTTCTCACAATATCCTGAACCCTGCAAATGGTGCTCCAATTACGGTACCTTCTCAGGACATGGTCTTGGGTCTATACTATATGACCAAAGAGCGTATTTCTACAGAAGATCACAAAATTATCGGTCAGGATTTAACTTTCTATTCTGCTGAAGAAGTAAATATTGCATTAAACGAAGGAAGATTAGAATTGAATGCTCGTGTGAAAATCAGAGCAAAAGATTTTAATGAGAACGGAGAATTAGTGTACAAAATCATCCAGACAACTGCAGGACGGGTATTATTTAACGAAGTAGTACCTGAAGCAGCTGGATATATCAACGACGTATTGACTAAGAAAAACCTTAGAGATATTATTGGACACATTTTAAGTGTGACTGATGTACCTACAACGGCTGCTTTCTTGGATAATATGAAAGATATGGGGTATAAATTCGCATTTAGAGGAGGTTTATCATTCTCTTTAGGTGATATTAGAATTCCAGAACAAAAAACGAAGTTAATTGCAGATGCCAGAGAGCAGGTTGAAGGTATCTCAACTAACTATAACATGGGTCTTATCACAAATAACGAGCGTTACAACCAGGTTATTGACGTATGGACTTCAGCAAATGCTCAGTTAACAGAGTTGGCAATGAAAAATATTAGAGAAGACCAGCAAGGTTTCAACTCTGTATATATGATGCTTGATTCTGGGGCGAGGGGTTCTAAGGAGCAGATTCGTCAGTTAACTGGTATGCGTGGTTTGATGGCTAAGCCTAAAAAATCTACTGCTGGTGGTGGTGAGATTATTGAAAACCCGATTCTTTCTAACTTTAAGGAAGGTCTTTCGATCCTTGAGTACTTCATTTCTACTCACGGTGCCCGTAAAGGTCTTGCGGATACGGCTCTTAAAACGGCCGATGCTGGTTACTTGACAAGAAGGCTTCATGATGTTTCTCAGGATGTTATTGTTAACATCGAAGATTGTGGAACTTTAAGAGGTGTTGAAGTTGCAGCATTGAAGAAAAATGAGGAAATCGTTGAATCTTTAGGAGAGAGAATTCTTGGACGTGTTGCATTGCAAGACGTAATTAATCCTCTTACTAATGAAGTAATGGTTAAATCCGGAGAGCAAATTACAGAATCGATTGTGAGAACTATTGAAGCTTCTCCAGTTGAAAAAGTAGAAGTTAGATCTCCATTAACTTGTGAAGCTTTAAAAGGTATTTGTGCTAAATGTTACGGTAGAAACTTAGCTACTGGTAAAATGACACAAAGAGGTGAAGCTGTCGGAGTTATTGCAGCTCAGTCTATTGGAGAGCCAGGTACACAGTTAACACTTCGTACGTTCCACGTTGGAGGGGTTGCAGGAGGTATCTCTGAAGAGTCTAGTATTGTTACAAGATTCAATGGTAGACTTGAGATTGAAGATTTAAAAACAGTTAAAGGTGAAGATAGTGAAGGTAACGAGGTTGATATCGTTGTATCCCGTTCTACAGAGTTAAAATTAGTAGACGAAGGAACCGGAATTGTCTTAAATACACATAATATCCCTTACGGTTCGAGTATCTTTGTTAAAGATGGTGAAACTGTTGGAAAAGGAACTGTAATCTGTAAATGGGACCCTTATAACGGTGTAATTGTTTCTGAGTTTACTGGTAAGATTGCTTACGAGGATTTAGAGCAGGGACAATCGTTCATGGTGGAGATCGATGAGCAGACTGGTTTCCAGGAAAAAGTAATTTCTGAAGCCAGAAACAAAAAATTAATCCCAACTTTATTGGTTTATGGTAAAGAAGGTGAATTGATTCGTTCATACAACTTACCGGTAGGTGCACACCTTATGGTTGAAAATGGTGAGAAAATTAAAGCAGGTAAAGTATTAGTAAAAATCCCACGTCGTTCTTCTAAAGCGGGCGATATCACGGGAGGTTTACCAAGAATTACTGAGCTTCTTGAGGCTCGTAACCCTTCAAACCCAGCGGTTGTATCTGAAATTGACGGAGTTGTATCTTTCGGTAAAATCAAAAGAGGTAACCGTGAGATCGTTATCGAATCTAAATTTGGTGAGATTAAAAAGTATCTAGTGAAACTTTCAAGCCAGATCTTAGTACAGGAGAATGACTTCGTAAGAGCGGGAGTACCATTGTCTGATGGTGCCATTACACCAGATGATATCTTAAGAATTCAAGGGCCGGCAGCTGTTCAACAGTATCTGGTAAATGAAATTCAGGAGGTTTACCGTCTGCAAGGGGTAAAAATCAATGACAAACACTTTGAGGTTGTTATTCGTCAGATGATGCGTAAAGTAAAAGTAGAAGATCCGGGAGATACTCTATTCTTAGAAGATCAATTGATCCATACTAAAGACTTTATCATTCAGAATGATAAATTATACGGAATGAAAGTGGTGGAAGATGCCGGAGATTCTTCAGTATTGAAACCAGGTCAGATTATTACGCCTCGTGAGTTACGTGACGAAAATTCATTATTGAAACGTACAGATAAAAATCTTGTTGTAGCAAGAGATGTAATTACTGCAACTGCAACGCCAGTTTTACAAGGTATTACAAGAGCTTCGTTACAAACTAAATCATTCATTTCTGCGGCTTCATTCCAGGAGACAACGAAAGTACTTAACGAAGCTGCAGTAGCTGGTAAAGTAGATGATTTAGAAGGATTAAAAGAAAACGTAATCGTTGGACACAGAATTCCTGCGGGAACTGGTATGAGAGAGTACGATAACACTATCGTAGGATCTAAAGACGATTACAACGAAATGATGGCTAATAAAGAAGAATATATTTATTAATTTAGGAAACTATGAGTAATCCGAAACAACAACAAGAACAAATTAATATTGAGCTGGACGAAACTGTCGCAGAAGGAATTTATTCTAATCTTGCGATTATTAATCACTCATCATCTGAGTTTGTTTTAGATTTTGTGAGCATTATGCCCGGTATTCCTAAAGCCAAGGTAAAGTCAAGAATTGTTTTGACACCCCAGCATGCCAAAAGATTATTAAGAGCAATAGGTGAAAACATCCACAGATTTGAAGCCGCTCACGGCGAAATCAAAGAAACGGAACAAGCACCAATTCCGCTTAATTTTGGTCCGGCTGGACAAGCATAAATTTAAGAAGCCCCATTTTAATGGGGCTTTTTTTTGATTTCTACTAAAAGGTATATGTCGTTTATCTGATTTAATTTACTTTAATCGACTAAATTTCTTCTGATTCCAGTGTTGGATTATTTTAGCAGATCCTATGAAAGATTAATTTTTGAAATATAATGACTTAGTAAGGTTAGATTTAATTCAAATTAAAAGAAAGCGCTAATAGTAATTAGCGTTTTTTTTTATGTTTAAGAATGAGATGGTTATAAGAAGACGCAAAAATATTTTCTTTGTTTCCCAACCTTTTTATAAAATGGATACTCTAGATAAGTAAGAAAGCATCTTGAAAGTTTTTTAACTTATAAATAGAATAGAGTATGAAAAAGAAATTCACCTTAGAAATAGCAAATCCTTGTTCTGAAAATTTTGATAAAATGATTCCAAATTCACAGGGTTCATTTTGCAATTCGTGTATGAAAAATGTAATTGATTTAAGTAAAAAAACGAATGCTGAAGTAGCTAAATTTATTGCTAAAAATAAGGATAAAAGTATATGTGCACGATTAAAAACGACTCAGTTGGAAGAAGAATTTGTTTATAATGAAACTTCAAAAATCAGTAATTTAAAATATGCAGCTGTTGCAGCATCTGTTTTACTTGCATCAAATCTTTCAGCACAAGAGAAAGAAGTTGTTAAAACAGAAGTAAACTGCCCAAAACCGAATCCTTACAAAATAGGTAAAATAGCTTATAATCAAACTCGAAATCAAGAAGTTTCATTAATCATAAAAGGAAAACTGTTAGAAGCAAAAACAAACAGGCCATTTGATAAAGAAGCATACTCTAATTTAATGATTGCTTTTAATAACTCACAAAGTTCTGTAAAAGTAAATCCTAAAACAGGTGAATTTTGTATTGAAACCAAAGTTTTTAAGGATAGTAAAACGATAATGATAACAATTACAGCTAATGATTATTATCTCTCAAAAGAAATAGCGTTAGATGTAAAATCAGCTAAAAATAATGTTTTGATAAAAAACATAATTATTGATGCAGAAGAGCTTAACAGAATTTATATCGCAGGTGGATTAGGAATTAATTATACGCGATAATAATCAAATTTACATTTTGGGGAATGTAAATGAAAAAGGCTGTCAATTTTAATATGACAGCCTTTATATAGTATGTTCTTGTAAAAGAATTAATCAAATTCAGAAGTAAAGTACAATTTCACAGTAGGATATTTGCTCTGTGTCATTTGAATGGTAAAATCAGAATCTGCTAAAAATACTAACTGCCCGAATTTATCATGAGCCAGGAATTTTTGTTTGATACGTTTAAATTCTTTGAACTCCTCATTTTTAGCATCATCCGGCTTAACCCAGCAGGCTTTATGAACAGGGAAGTTTTCGTAAGTACATTTTGCCCCGTATTCATGCTCTAAACGATATTGAATAACCTCATACTGAAGCGCTCCAACCGTTCCAATTACTTTACGGTTGTTCATCTCTAAAGTAAACAACTGTGCAACCCCTTCGTCCATCAACTGATCCACTCCTTTTTCCAATTGCTTAGCTTTCATCGGATCGGCATTGTTGATATATCTGAAGTGTTCCGGAGAGAAACTTGGAATACCTTTAAAGCTCATGATTTCGCCTTCAGTTAATGTATCTCCAATTTTAAAGTTTCCAGTATCGTGTAGACCAACAATATCTCCTGGATACGAAATGTCAACAATCTCTTTTTTCTCTGCGAAGAATGCATTCGGACTAGAGAATTTTAAATTTTTCTTTTGGCGAACGTGATAATAAGGTTTGTTTCTTTCAAAAGTTCCCGAAACAATTTTGATAAATGCTAAACGGTCACGGTGTTTTGGATCCATGTTTGCGTGGATTTTGAAAACAAATCCAGACATTTTTTCTTCTGTAGGCTCAACTGTTCTAGTTTCAGAATCTTTTGCTCTTGGAGACGGAGCGATTGTTATAAAACAATCTAATAATTCGCGAACTCCAAAGTTGTTTAAAGCTGAACCAAAAAACACAGGCTGAATTTTTCCATCCAAATAATCCTGACGTTCAAATTTTGGATAAACTTCATCAATCAATTCTAATTCTTCACGAAGTTTATTTGCTGCTTTTTCTCCCACAATTTTATCTAATTCCGGATTGTTCTGAACATCAGAAAAAGCAATTGTTTCTTCGATATTTTTACGGCTGTCTCCGCTGAAAAGGTTAATGTTTTCTTCCCAAAGGTTATAAATTCCCTGAAAATCATAACCCATTCCGATAGGAAAACTTAACGGCGTAACTTTTAAACCTAATTTTTGCTCCACTTCATCCATTAGATCGAAAGCATCTTTACCTTCACGATCTAATTTGTTGATGAATACAATCATAGGAATGTTACGCATTCTACAAACGGCAACCAGTTTTTCAGTTTGCTCCTCAACCCCTTTTGCAACGTCAATCACAACGATTACGCTATCAACAGCAGTTAAAGTTCTAAAAGTATCTTCGGCAAAATCCTTGTGTCCAGGAGTATCAAGGATATTGATTTTTTTGTCTTTATAATTAAAAGCAAGTACAGAAGTCGAAACCGAGATACCTCTTTGGCGTTCGATTTCCATAAAATCACTCGTTGCTCCTTTTTTAATTTTGTTATTCTTTACCGCTCCCGCTTCCTGAATAGCCCCTCCAAATAACAGTAATTTTTCCGTTAATGTAGTTTTACCGGCATCGGGGTGGGAGATAATTCCAAATGTTCTTCTGCGTTGTATTTCTTTTAAAAAGCTCATATTTCGTATAAATAGGTTGCAAAAGTACTATTAAATACGGCTTTATAAAAATATTCAGTTCGTAAATTTGGGAAGTCTTTCTTATTAGGAGATTTTTAGAAAAAAATAAGGCTGTTTTGCGACAGCCTTAAAATAGTCATTTTTAAAATTACTGATTAATTGACCAAATTGAATATCCTTTTGGAGGACATTGTATTTTTACCCATTTGTCTGCCTGAGTTGTAGGATACCAGGAAGAGTTTCCGGTGAAATCTTTAATTTGAGTATTGGCCCAATTCGTCTGAATCCATCTTTCCTGCCAAACATCGGAGTTATTGATATAAACTACTAACCCAGGGTTTCCGTTATAACCATTTCTTCTGGCTACATATTCATCATTGTCAGAATATAAAATAGAAGTCGTTCCGGTCGCTTTATTGTTATGAATCCAGATTAAATTGTTCAGTTTATTTTTATCCAGCCATTCTTCATAATCTCTGTAGAAAATGGTTGGATAACCTTCGTGAGTTAATATATAGGAGTACGCTAACATTTTACTCCAGATTTCATCGGTATCATGATTGGTTACAAAAGTTACCGCTTTGTACGGATTTCGTTTCCACATCATATCATCATTTAATAATGCCAGATTATTGCCATCAAAAGCATCATTCATTTTATAATAACAGGCAAAATCAAAAACAGAACTGTTGGCGTTATTAGCCCACCATTCCAGTGTATTTACGTTAGAATCCCAGTATTCCCCAACCGAAAATCCTCCGACATTTGCATTCCAGGCATTTACGACCCAGGGACCAAAGCCTTTTACATAATCGAATCTCCATCCATCAAATTTCATGGTGTTTTTATAGTATTTACCCACTCCGTCGGCTCTAATCCATAACCAGTCCTGAACATGAGGATTGGCATGGCATAAATCAGGGAAACCGCCAAAAGCCCCTTCGTCATTATTACCGTAACTGTTTTTGTAGAAGTCGTTATAATTTCGGGTAAATTTTCCCGAAGCCACCCCGCTGAAATTAGTCCATGTATTGGTTCCGGTATAAGGGTTCGCTTCAGATTGCCCGCCGCTGTTGTGATTAATTACAATATCAGCATAAACTTTGATGTTTTCGTTATGAGCAGCTGTAATTAAATTTACTAATTCAGTTTTAGAACCAAATCGGGTTTCAACGCTTCCGTTTTGATTATAATCTCCAAAATCGAAATAATCGGTAGGATCATATCCCATAGAAAAAGCTCCGTTTTGTGCTTTTGAAGCCGGCGGCAGCCAGATAGAACCAATTCCGGCATTGCCCCATGCAGTTACCTTACTGCTTACGGTATTCCACCAGTTTCCTCCGGCAGGAACGTCCCAGTAAAAAGCCTGCATCATAACCCCTCCTCCGGGATTGTCTACATATTTTCCGGTAAGAGATGAGGATTTTCCGGTACTGAAAGGTTTTCCATCGTGATGTGTAACATCGATGACTTTAAACTGCCGGCTTTCCGCTTTAGAGTCGGTTTCATTGGTCTCATTTTGTGAGCATGAATACAAAAACGCTGTCATTACAGCCATAAAACATGCTCTTGCAATAGGTTTTTTCATAATAGATGTGGTTAAGGTTAAATTAATAAAGTTTGTAATTGTTAATTTTGAAGTGATAAAATAGAGATATTCTTATTTTTTAACCAGATAAATTAACAATTACGCATCTAAAGTAGGAGTTTTTCTATTCGGTTTGTTTTTGTAGGAAAATAGTTTTGCAACGAAAACGTTGTAGTGTTTACAACTTTTTTTTATTAAGCTGAAAATAAACCATATCTATATTGTCCCGAAGTGAACCTGTAAGAGTGTCATCAAGAAAATGGAAAATCCCTCACCAATTTAATTCCAATCCACATAATTTTTTGTTAATACTATGGGGGATAGTTGTATTATGTAATTGAATTGTTATTTTTGTTCGTTTTATATAAAAAACAAAGACTGATTGTTTCGTTTTTCAGAATGGTTTTTGAGAGAAGAAATAGCAGCTTGCAAAATTGTAAAGAACAGATCTTTAACATCCAAATTAAATTTAAAATAATGTTATTAAAAAAACTACAGCTAAAAACAATTGATTATAAGTTAGCCTTGACAATGTGTTTTTTACTTTTTTTCACTTCAATGATTTCTGCTCAGGAAATTATTAAGGATGTTGTAGCGGAAAAACCGGCAGAACCTGTTCATGGAAAACAGAAAATTGACGGTATCATCGCAACCGTTGGAGATTATATCGTATTAGACTCTGATATTGATAAGGGATATCTGGAAATAACAAGTCAGGGTGGTAGTATTAAAGATATTACAAGATGCCAGATGCTTGGAAAACTGTTAGAAGATAAGTTATATGCCCATCAGGCTATTCAGGACAGTATTATTGTAAGTGATGCTGAGATCAGAAGTATGATGGAAGAGCGTTTGAATTATATGGTTCAGCAGGTTGGAGATATCAATAAAGTAGTGGAATACTATAAAAAGAGTTCTGTAGAGGAATTTAAAACCTATTTTTCTGACATCCTGAAAGAGCAGAAATTAGCTTCAGAAATGAGAGAAAAAATTGTAAAAGATGTAGAGATAACACCTGAAGAAGTTCGTAATTTCTTTAAAAAAATCCCTAAAGATGAACTGCCTACTTTTGGTGCCGAAATGGAAGTAGCACAGATTGTAGCAGAACCTAAAGTTTCAAAAGAAGATAAACAGAAAGTAATAGACCGTTTAAATGCTATCCGACAAGATGTTCTGGACGGATCAAGTTTTGCAACAAAAGCAGTTTTATATTCACAGGATCCGGGATCTTCTCCAAACGGGGGATATTATAAAATGACCCGTAAAACACCTTTCGTAAAAGAGTTTAAAGATGTTGCTTTTAGTCTGCAGGAAGGGGAGATTTCTCAACCGTTTGAAACTACTTTTGGATATCATATTATTATGGTAGATAAAATAAAAGGACAGGAAGTTGAATTAAGACATATCTTAATTGCTCCGGTAGTTTCTGATGCAGCTTTAAAAGAGGCTAAAGAAAGACTGGCAAATGTAAGAGCTAAAATTTTAAGTAAAGAGATTACTTTTGCAGATGCGGCCAGAACAGAATCTGACGAAAAAGAAACCAGAGCAAACGGAGGGACTTTAATAAATCCAAATACTCAGGATACCCGTTTTGAGCTGACGAAAATGGATCCTTCCCTGTACAGCCAGGTTTCAAACTTAAAAGACGATGAAGTTTCTCAGCCTATTTTAAATACTGATGATAAAGGAAAGAAAACGTATAAATTAATTACGGTTACCAACAGAATTGACGAGCACGTAGCTGATTATGCTAAGGATTATACCAAAATTAAAGAATTAGCCTTAAAAGAAAAACAAATCAATGCTATTGCTAAATGGTTTGATACTAAAATTAAAGATACTTATATTAAAATTATCGGAGAGTACAGAGACTGTGCCTTTGCTAATAACTGGTTGAAAAAATAATTTTTATTAAATAAAGAAAAAGAGTTAGTTTTATGAATTCATTAAACTAACTCTTTTTAATTTAAAATACCTTCATAAATGTCTGACGTAACAGCAATTCACAATTTAGTTCAGAAACGTACCGAATTAAAAAACGAAATAGCCAAAATCATTGTAGGGCAGGATGCCGTAATTGACCAAATTTTACTTTGTATATTTTCAGGAGGACACGCTCTTTTAATTGGTGTTCCGGGTTTAGCCAAAACCTTAATGATAAATACCCTTTCTCAGGCGTTAGGTTTAGATTTTAAAAGAATTCAGTTTACGCCGGATTTGATGCCTTCGGATATTCTGGGAAGTGAAATTCTGGATGAAAACAGGCATTTTAAATTTATAAAAGGGCCTATTTTCTCGAATATTATTTTAGCTGACGAGATTAACAGAACACCGCCAAAAACACAGGCCGCTTTATTGGAAGCGATGCAGGAACGTTCTGTAACTATTGCCGGACAGAATTATAAACTGGATCTGCCGTATTTCGTACTGGCGACTCAAAATCCAATTGAGCAGGAGGGAACCTATCCTCTACCGGAAGCACAGTTAGACCGTTTTATGTTTGCGATTAAGCTGGAATATCCAACTTTTGAAGAGGAAGTAAAAGTGGTTAAGCAGACTACTTCTGATAACAAAGTAGAAATAAAACCTCTGTTTACCGCTAAGGAAATTATAGATTTTCAGCATTTAATCAGAAGAATTCCTGTAGCAGATAATGTAATCGAATATGCGGTTACGCTGGTAAGTAAAACACGTCCTGATAATGCATTGACAAATGATTTTGTTAGAAATTATCTGGATTGGGGGGCAGGACCGAGAGCCTCGCAAAATCTAATCCTGGCAGCAAAAGCCCATGCCGCTTTTAATGGTAAGTTTTCACCGGATATTGAAGATGTACAGGCCGTAGCAACCGGAATTCTGCGCCATCGAATTATTAAAAACTATAAAGCAGATGCTGAAGGAATAACCGAAGAAGTTATTATTAAAAAGCTGATGTAAGATATAAAAGCCTGATTTTTTGATCAGGCTTTTTTTAGTTCAGTTCCTGAATACTGGTTTCATTTATTAAACGCACCGTTTTATTTTGAAAAAGCTTCAATAGTAAAACTTTTGTGAGTGAGGTGTATTTTTTATTGTCATATTCGTACCACCAATAAGAGAAATACCGGATGTTATTCTTTTCCATTTTGGTCAGCCATATTTTTTCATTGTTTCTGCTGATTTCTTTAGATTCAATAATTTTATATCCGTTTCCTGTCCAGCAGATTAAAGGTTTATGAATAGGTGTTTTTATATAGGTTAAAGTTTCAGGAGTTGTAATCTTAAAAACTTCATTGTTTACCCAAATACCATTTTTAATATTGTAAGCAGGATTTAGATTTTCTAACAAAGAATGGTTTTGCTCTTTTTTGATTTCGAAACTGGTAATAAATAAAATTCCGGCAGCAAATAGTATCGGTATAAATTTTAGCTGAATCTTGCCTCCGCTTATTTCATCTTTTTTTGGAATAAAAAATCGGATGAGAAATAAAATGGGAGTTATTTGATAAAAGACAAAACACACAATGCCGATGGTATGGTGCAGGATATTTTCTTCGGTGCAATTGAATAACACCAAAGTGATAATTCTGAAATAATTAGAAATAATATTCAGAATAACTAAAACACTGCAAAAAACTAAAATTTGCAGTATGCTGAAATATTTTTGTTGTTTTCGTTCTTCTAAAGTTAGTAAAAATGCTCCCGAAAGTAATCCCGTTTTAAACATCGACAAACCCATGCAGGCGGTATCAATAGAAACTTTTGCATCGTTAATATAAAAATTAACTCCCTCGATTTTTGTTATCGGAAGAAAGTTTTTTAAGGTATGATAGACTCCATAACAAAGTGTTTGTTTTATTTCAACCGTTAAATAATTAAAAAACTGATCAAAAATGGAGGAAAATAAAAAGAGGCAGATAAAAGCGATAAAGGAGAACTTTTTGGTGAAACTGTAATAAATAAAACATATCAGTAATAGTAGGGCATAAAAATGTAATGACTTTGTATGAAGTCTGTAGCTGATGAATTCCAATAAACAAATCATACCAAGGAGAGGATAGCTCAGTTTTAAAGTGGTTTCTCTCCCTGTGTACAGGAATAATAAAACAGAAAATATAATCCCAAAGAAATTATTGTCCAGTCCGGCTAATACAATAGTATAGTTTATAGCTAACAGAATTGTAATAGCCAGAAGAACGATTGATTTTTGATAAGATTGCAGTAATACAGTCATTATGCTTTTTGGGTTTTGTTTTTTCGGTAATAAAATAAAATTGCGGTCAAACCAATAATAATCAGTACCCACTCATAAGGTTCCGGAACTGCACCGTCATTTTTAATAGAAGCATTTCCTAAAGTATCAACATTTTTCTCGATTCCGTTATTTTTATAATCTTCATCCGTTTCCAGAACAATTAAAGATGAAATTGGAGTTACAATATTAGCATCTTTAGCCAGAGAGACATATTGGTTTGAAGCTAATGTGTCATTCTGGATTTTGACCTGTTCCTCTAAAACTTTTCCAAAAGCATACATTCGGTATATATGATTGGGACCATCATTTTTGGAAATACTGTCTTTAGTGGTTTCCTGAATTGAAATGCCTGCAGGTTCAATGTTTACCGAGTTTTCTTCTGTTTTATAAATGGCAAACTGATGCTGTTGGATCATTTTTAAGCAATTTTGAAGTGTAGTCTGATAATAATCAACATATTTCTGCTCTTTGACAGTCTGCCAAAACGGATTGGTTTCCGGAGAAAAATTAATCACTTTCAAATTCTGCTGCTGGGTTCCGGTTCTGATTTTATTTAAGTATTCAGATTCATTCAGTTCTTCAAAATTGGCAGAAAACGTACCTGATTTTGTGACCACTAAACTGTTTTTGGTAATCTTGTAAAGCGGCAGTAAAGAATAGTGGAGGTTTTTAAACTCTGATTGGATGGTTTTAAAATTGTCCCGGTTAATAGCTGTTTTTTCGTTGTCCTGATATACATAAATTGATTTTCCATTTAAGTTGACAAAGGATTCTATTTCATGTAAAGTCCAGCTGCTGTTGAGATCTAAAATAATTTCTGATGGAGCAAATGGAACAACTGCTTTTTGAATTTCTTCTATTTTATATGTTTTATCTTTCCAGGTAAAAGAGCTCGTCCGGAATTTTTTACTTAAAGGCATAACGGCTTCCCAATCATCCAGTCCTTTTGAAGTATTGCTGTAGAAATTGTTTTTTAATTCAAAATTCTTACTGGTTCTGACTTTTGTTTCGTCTGTAACCTGAATTCGCGAAAGAGTAGAGGCGTTTGAGATATTGGGGCCTTTTATCGAGATGCTTTTGTATTTCATTTCGGATTGACCTGCTTGTAAAGGAGTAGTAAAACCACATTTAAAGGTTCTGGGGGTTTTGTAATTTACAGGAAAAACGCGGACTACAATTTTGTTTCCTTCTTTCCACTGCATTAAAGATGGGTCACGGCTCTCGACACCAACAATTTGTTTGTATGCTTTTTCGGCTTTTTCTTTTGTGGTTAGAACTCCCTTTCGTTCAGTTCCGTTTACCCACAAAGAAAGTGAAGTAGCGACTGAGCCTTCAGGAAGTTGAAAGGAGTAAATAGCCTCTTTGTCCTGCCAGGATTCTTTTTCGCATGCAATTTTCATAGTGATTTCTGTATAAGCCAATCTTGAGGCGGGATAGATTTTAACGTCTTCTTTAATTTCTTTGGTAAACAGATCTTCACCACTCCATAATTGTTCTTCTGTTTCCAGTCTTTTATCAAAATTCGATTTCAGGATGTTAATACGGTCATCTGTGCTTAAATTAAGATCGCGGCAGAATAAATAGGCAATATTAATAAAAGGGTTATGAATTTTTCTTTCGTGGTATTGTGTACTCCCAAAAGAATCAAGGCCTCTCATGCTGAAAAAATCATCGCTGCTTTTGTAAACAATATCTTTTTTGAGTAAAATCTCATTAAAGAAATTGGGTTCAAAATGCTGCGAAATCAGGATGTAATTGGGTAAATCCTGGTTATAATTGAATGACTGTGTAATATAGTCTTCTCCAATTCGTTCGTTTTCGATATTCATTCGGTATACAAAAACAAATAAAGCGAATAAAATGCTTAAAGCGCCGCCGGCGAATGCCATAAACTGCTTTTTGTTTTCGTGAAATAATCTGACAGACCTAAAGAGATGTATAACTGAAATTATAGCTGGCACCAAACCATAAAATCCGAGGCCCAAAGCCGCAATACCAATAGCAGAAATAGGAGTGACGGGAAGAAGGTACAAGGCATAATATAAAATAAGAGTGTACGAAAGACCATTTAAAAAGCAAAAGGTCAGTGTGAAATTGTCTTTTTCAGGGTCTGTATAAATGAAAAAATTAGAAAGACAGAAAATAAGGGTAAGACCATATACCCAGACTGGCAGATCTTCAAAAACAGGGATAAGGGCGTTTAAAGCAAAGCAGCCAATGAGCCAGTTAAAAAAAAGAAAAGGCAGTAAATGAATGTATGCGCTTCTTTTTTTTAAGAGTAAAAAACTAAGTGATACGCCATATATAAATTCAAATATCAGGACTATCATGGATAAGGGGGCTGATGCATCTGATTGGAACGCATTGTTTATTAAAATGATGCAAAGCAAAAGAAGAAGTGAAAGAGTTGAAATGATGCTGATGCTTACACCTGTTTTTTCTTTATACTCGTTAAATGAAGTTAATCTGTCTTTCATAGTAGTGTGTTTTTAAAAGTACTTTGAAAAACAAAGTTATAATAAAAATTGAATTACAAATAATATTTGGGTATTTTTTTCAGGTTTTAGAAGTAAGAGTTTTGACGAATTAAAAAATGGCTTAACGGACCTCAAAACATGTTACTATAACGATATAAATTTTAATTTAGAACTATTCTTTACGGAAATAAGGGTAAAAATCTTACTTGCTTCGTAACATAAAATTTCGACTTTGTTAAAGAAAGGATTTTAAAATATCAATAATTCATTTTTTTAATTCAAAATTAAGATTTTAGCAAAAACAAGCAGTCAAAATCGTTTTTTAGCAATAATAATTTTTGAAAAGGGGAGTTCTGTTATATTATTTTTAATTATCGGCTTTAATGCGTAAATTTGCGTAAAAAAATAAATCTGCCTTAATTATGAACATTTATAAGGATTATATTCAAGAAATTGAAGAAAGAAAAACACAGGGGTTACACCCAAAGCCAATTGACAGTGCTGAATTATTAAGCGAAATCATTGCGCAAATTAAAGATTTAAACAATCCATACAGAGAAGATTCTCTTAACTTTTTTATTTACAATACATTACCGGGTACGACAAGTGCTGCTGGTGAAAAAGCCAAGTTTTTAAAAGAAATTATACTGGGTGAGTCTGTAGTGAATGAAATTACTCTGGCTTTTGCTTTTGAGTTATTATCACACATGAAAGGCGGACCTTCAATCGAAGTTTTATTAGATTTAGCTTTAGGTAATGATGCTGCTATTGCAAAAGAAGCAGCAAAAGTGCTTAAAACACAGGTTTTCCTTTACGAAGCAGATACAGATCGTTTAGTAGAGGCATTCAAAAACAACAATGAAATTGCTAAAGAAATCCTTGAGAGTTATGCTCAAGCTGAGTTTTTTACAAAATTACCAGAAGTAGCTGACGAAATTAAGGTAGTGACTTTTATCGCTGGTGAAGGAGATATTTCAACAGATTTACTTTCTCCTGGAAACCAAGCACACTCTCGTTCAGATCGTGAATTACACGGACAGTGTATGATTACGCCTCAGGCACAACAGGAAATTAGAGCGTTACAGGCGCAGCACCCTGATAAGAGTGTGATGTTAATTGCTGAAAAAGGAACAATGGGGGTTGGTTCTTCCAGAATGTCAGGTGTAAATAACGTAGCACTTTGGACAGGAAAACAGGCAAGTCCTTATATTCCATTTGTAAATATTGCTCCAATTGTTGGAGGAACAAACGGAATTTCTCCAATTTTCCTGACAACTGTTGACGTAACGGGAGGTATTGGATTAGACCTTAAAAACTGGGTTAAAAAAGTGGATGCTAATGGGAATGTTGTTCGTAACGAAAACGACGAGCCAGTTTTAGAGCAGGCTTATTCTGTTGCTACAGGAACAGTTTTAACAATAAACATTAAAGAGAAAAAACTTTATAATGGTGATCAGGAATTGATCGACATTTCTAAAGCTTTTACTCCTCAAAAAATGGAATTCATCAAAGCTGGTGGTTCTTATGCTATTGTATTTGGTAAAAAACTACAGACATTTGCAGCAAAAACTTTAGGTGTTACAGCTCCGGTTGTATTTGCTCCGTCTAAAGAAGTTTCTATCGAAGGACAAGGTCTTACTGCTGTTGAAAAAATCTTTAACAGAAATGCAGTAGGAACAACTCCGGGGAAAGTATTACATGCCGGATCTGATGTTCGTGTGGAAGTAAATATTGTAGGTTCTCAGGATACTACAGGTTTGATGACTGCTCAGGAATTAGAGTCTATGGCAGCTACGGTAATTTCTCCAATTGTTGACGGTGCTTATCAATCAGGTTGTCATACTGCTTCAGTTTGGGATAAAAAAGCGCAGGCTAACATTCCTAAATTGATGAAATTCATGAACGATTTCGGTTTGATCACAGCTCGTGACCCGAAAGGTGTTTATCACTCAATGACTGACGTTATCCATAAAGTACTTAATGATATTACGATTGACGAGTGGGCTATCATTATTGGTGGTGACTCTCATACCAGAATGTCAAAAGGAGTTGCTTTTGGTGCTGACTCAGGAACTGTTGCTCTTGCATTAGCTACTGGAGAGGCTTCTATGCCAATTCCGGAATCTGTAAAAGTGACTTTCAAAGGAGATATGAAAGGATATATGGACTTCCGTGATGTGGTTCATGCTACTCAGGCGCAAATGCTTCACCAATTTGGAGGAGAAAACGTATTCCAGGGAAGAATCATTGAGGTTCACATTGGAACACTTACTGCTGACCAGGCCTTTACATTTACAGACTGGACTGCAGAGATGAAAGCTAAGGCTTCTATCTGTATTTCTGAAGATGATACTTTGATTGAATCATTGGAAATTGCAAAAGGCAGAATCCAGATTATGATCGATAAAGGAATGGATAACGACAAACACGTTCTTCAGGGATTGATCAACAAAGCAGATAAGAGAATTACAGAAATTAAAACTTCTGAAAAACCTGCTTTAACTCCGGATGCAAATGCTAAATATTATGCTGAAGTTGTAGTTGATTTAGATCAGATTGCTGAACCAATGATTGCCGATCCGGACGTAAACAATGCTGATGTTTCTAAACGATATACTCACGATACAATCAGACCTTTATCTTTCTACGGAGGAGATAAAAAAGTAGATCTTGGATTTATTGGTTCTTGTATGGTTCACAAAGGAGATATGAAAATCCTGGCTCAAATGTTGAAAAATGTTGAAGCACAAACAGGTAAAGTGGAGTTTAAAGCACCGCTTGTAGTGGCACCGCCAACATACAACATTGTTGATGAACTTAAAGCTGAAGGGGATTGGGAAGTTTTACAAAAATATTCTGGTTTCGAATTTAATGATGATGCTCCAAAAGGTGCAGCGCGTACTGAATATGAAAACATGTTGTATTTAGAGCGTCCAGGATGTAACCTTTGTATGGGTAACCAGGAAAAAGCAGCAAAAGGAGATACAGTAATGGCAACTTCAACTCGTCTTTTCCAGGGAAGAGTTGTAGAGGATAAAGAAGGTAAAAAAGGAGAGTCTCTTCTTTCTTCTACTCCGGTTGTAGTTTTATCTACAATTTTAGGAAGAACTCCTACTATCGAAGAGTATACTGCTGCGGTTGATGGTATTAACTTAACTAAGTTTGCACCTTCAAACAAATCATTAGTAATGTAATCTTACGATTATTAATATATCAAAAGCCCGAGCGATAAACTCGGGCTTTTTCTTTTATAGCTCCTCTATTTTTTGTAACTTAGAAAGTTCAAAAAAAACAGAAAACAAACAAATTACAGGACTTATGGCTTTTGATATTGAAATGATTAAAAAAGTGTATGAGAACATGCCGTCTCGTGTGGATAAAGCGCGAGAGCTTGTTGGTCGTCCGCTTACCCTAACAGAGAAAATTTTATACAATCACCTTTGGGACGGAACACCGTCTCAGGTATTTAAAAGAGGTGTAGATTATGTTGATTTTGCACCAGACCGTGTTGCATGTCAGGATGCTACAGCTCAAATGGCGTTATTGCAGTTTATGCACGCTGGAAAGTCAAAAGTTGCTGTTCCAACAACCGTGCACTGCGATCACTTAATTCAGGCAAAAATAGACGCTGCAACAGATTTGGCGAGAGCTAAAACGCAGAGTAATGAGGTTTTTGATTTTCTTTCGTCTGTTTCAAATAAATACGGAATTGGTTTCTGGAAACCAGGGGCAGGAATTATTCACCAGGTCGTACTTGAAAATTATGCTTTCCCGGGTGGTATGATGATTGGTACCGATTCACATACTGTAAATGCAGGTGGTTTAGGAATGGTGGCAATTGGAGTTGGTGGTGCCGATGCTGTAGATGTAATGTCAGGAATGGCATGGGAACTTAAATTTCCTAAATTGATTGGAGTAAAGTTAACGGGTAAATTATCAGGATGGACAGCTCCTAAAGATGTTATTTTGAAAGTGGCTGGTATTCTGACTGTAAAAGGAGGAACTGGAGCAATCGTAGAATATTTTGGAGAAGGTGCGACAGCAATGTCTTGTACAGGAAAAGGAACAATTTGTAATATGGGGGCCGAAATTGGAGCTACAACTTCAACTTTTGGTTACGATGCTTCAATGGGGCGTTATCTGCGTTCTACAAACAGAGCTGATGTGGCAGATGCTGCCGATAAAATCGCTCCGTATTTAACCGGAGATCCTGAAGTTTATGCAAATCCGGAACAATATTTTGATCAGGTTATCGAAATTAACTTATCAGAATTAGAGCCACATTTAAACGGACCTTTTACTCCGGATTTAGCTACTCCGATTTCTAAAATGAAAGAGGAGGCAATCAAAAATAATTGGCCGTTGCAAATTCAGGTGGGTCTAATTGGTTCTTGTACGAACTCTTCCTACGAAGATATTTCCCGTGCTGCTTCTTTGGCAAGGCAAGTTGCTGCTAAAAACTTAAAAACAAAAGCAGAGTTCACTATTACGCCGGGTTCTGAAGTAGTGCGTTCCACAATAGAAAGAGACGGATTTATCGATACATTCCATAAAATCGGAGCAACCGTTTTTGCTAATGCCTGCGGACCATGTATTGGTATGTGGGATAGAGAAGGAGCAGAAAAAGAAGAGAGAAATACTATCGTTCATTCGTTCAATCGTAACTTCTCCAAACGTGCCGATGGAAATCCCAATACATTGGCCTTTGTTGGTTCGCCGGAATTGGTAACGGCTATGGCAATTGCGGGTGATTTGAGCTTTAATCCATTAACAGACAAATTAATCAATGAAGATGGAGAAGAAGTAATGCTGGATGCGCCAACGGGTGACGAACTTCCTGAAAAAGGTTTTTACGCCGAAGATCCAGGATTCCAGGCTCCGGCTGAAGATGGTTCAAATGTTCAGGTCGTAGTAAATCCTACATCAGAGCGTTTGCAATTATTAGCTCCGTTTGATGCCTGGGACGGTAAAAATATCACGGGTGCTAAATTATTGATCAAAGCATTCGGAAAATGTACAACCGATCATATTTCTATGGCTGGGCCCTGGCTGCGTTTCCGTGGTCACTTGGATAATATTTCAAACAATATGCTGATTGGAGCTGTGAATGCTTATAACCAAAAAACAAATTCAGTTAAAAATCAATTAACTGGACAATACGATGCTGTTCCTGCTGTGGCTCGTGCTTACAAAGCAGCCGGAGTTCCTTCTATTGTTGTGGGAGATCATAACTACGGAGAAGGTTCTTCTCGCGAACATGCGGCTATGGAACCTCGTTTCTTAGGGGTAAAAGCGGTATTGGTGAAATCTTTCGCCCGTATCCATGAAACCAATCTTAAAAAACAAGGTCTTTTAGGATTGACTTTTGCAAACGAAGCAGATTATGATAAAATTGAAGAAGACGATACAATCAATTTCTTAGATTTAACGGAGTTTGCTCCAGGAAAACCATTAACATTAGAGTTTGTTCATGTAAATGGAACAAAAGACATTATCCTGGCAAACCATACTTATAATGCCGGGCAGATTGGCTGGTTTGTAGCTGGATCCGCATTAAACTTAATTGCGGCCGGAAAAGCTTAATGACTATAATGTAATGATGTTAAAAACGCTCTGTGGAAACAGGGCGTTTTTGTTTTATTTGTAGAGGGTTTGTCTTAAATTTTGATATCGCTTCTTGTAAAAAGTGTTTGTTGTATGCATTGTGAAAGATCTGTAAAAAAGAACAGGATTATTCGGTTTTCTTAAGTAAAGTTTTTTTTGATGCTAATGTTTTAATGCGGAGTGGTCTTGTGTTTTCGAATTCTTCAATGGCAATGCTGTAGGTTTCGGCAGAAGGTTCTGTACGATATTCATTTTGTTTATAACCGCCAATTATATATAGTTTGTTCTCATAAAAATGCATTGCGGATGATTTTAGTTCAAGGTCAATTAGGTATTCTTTTAATTGACAGGAATCTGTGTCGTATACATTTATTTTTCGATCACTAAAGATGTAAATAGTATTATTTTGAGAAGTGATAGCAGGATTTTCTAATGCAGAAAATAGCTCCCCTTCATTTTTCCATTTTTCATCAAGTAAATTTAAACTCACAATTTCTGATAATGGCTTTCCATCATTTCCTCCAATTAAATAAATTTTGTCTCCTATCAAAATTCCATCGGTTTCCTTTGCTTTTGGCATGTCCGAAAGTTCGTACCATAAACCTGAAGTGATGTTGTAAAAATGAACTTTATTTGTAAATGTTTTTCTGCCTGTTAGAGTTGTTTTTATTGAACCTCCCATAACAATAATATTGTCTTTGTATGTAAATGAAGCAAAATTACTAGCCTGATGCGGATTCGTTTTATCGATTGTAATTTCGTTTTTATTAAAGTCAAACACTTCAATTTCATTTTCCAGGTATTCGAATTTTCCGTTTGGAGAAATTCGTTTACCGCCCAAAACATAAATCTTGTTGTTGTAATAATGAATTTTATTATGGGCTCTTTTCTTAAATTTTACTTCAGAAGTCTGCCAGGAGTTTGTTTGAATGTTGTAAATTAAAAAATCGCCTTTGTATGAGAGTGAACCTTCCTGACGGCGGAGTTCGTCATAATAGAAATTCATAAAAAGTGCCATGTCATCTGTTATCGTTTTGTCTTTGGCTCTTAAAAAAGCATCAGATTCAAAAGAAGCATTTCCGCCTGCAACATAAATTTTATCATCATGGATCAAAGAGCCAAAAGAATAGGCTGCATTTTTTAAAGGAGATAATTTGTTAAAAGTGATCTTTGATTTTAGTTTCAGTTTCCTGTTAGCGGGAATGGCTATTTCTGACAAATTCTCTGTTTCTTCTTCAAGTGATATTTTAAACTTAAGGTTTCTGAATTCGTTAAAAGAAATTTTGTAAATCTTGTATCCAATATGTGAAAATTGTAAAGTATCGGTTTCGTTAATTCCTGATTCTTTTGGCAGGCTGAACTTTCCTTTTTTATCGCTTACTGTCTTGATTTTTTTTGAAAAACACATAATATTTACATTCGAAACCGGCTGGTTGTCTGAAGAAACAACTATTCCGTTTATATTTTGTGCCATAGAAAATATGGGAATAAAAAGAAGCGTTAAGAGTAATTTTTTCACAAGTTTTCCAGGTTAAATCGAAGTTAGTTTTTGCAATTTTTGAAGCTTTTTATAAGGGGCTGCTTTTCAAAAAGTTGGCTCAATTTTCATACCGTACTTGTTAAATTGAAGTAAATTAGTTGTTAAAAAAGGTGTTTTTTTTAGTTTAAAAAGTTAAATTCGCTTTTTAGGCAATATATTTACGCTTTCTGAGTTCAAATTGTTGTTTAAACTTAAAAAAGGAGTAATAAACTTTAATAGGTGAGTATGGTTTTTAGATTAATTATAGTATTGTTTTTTGTCACGGTTGGTGCTTTTTCTCAGGAAAAATATATCAAACATAAAATATCAAAAGGAGAAAACCTTACTGTAATTGCTAAAAAATACGGAGTAAAAGCTAAAGATATACAGGCGGCCAATCCTAATACGCCTAAAATATTAAAACTGAATTCGGTTTTGTTGATACCGGACAAAAATGCAAAACCGGCTCCGTCTTCTTCTCAGGTAGTTGTGAGTACTAATTCCGGACAGCATGAAGTTCAGTCTAAAGAAACCCTCTGGGGAATCTCAAAAAAATATAATGTTTCTGTTGATGAACTCAAAAAAGCAAATCCTTCTCTTGAAAATGAAGGTTTGAAAATTGGACAGCAGATTACAATTCCGTCAAACAATAATGCTCCAATTCCGGCTGCAGTAGATAATGTACTCGCTAAAGCAGAAACTCCGCAAACAGAAACTGCTGTTTCAACAGTTGTTGAGGTTGTCGTCGAGGTTCAGCCTAAAGAAACAAAATATGCGATAGCTAAAAAATACGGAATAACGGTTGCGCAATTGGAGAAGCAGAATCCTTCAGTTAAAAAAAGAAAACTCTCTGTAGGGACAGTGCTGAAAATTAAAACAACAAAAGAAAAAGCGGATGCTGTAAATGCTTTGAATGTCTCTGAACCTCAGATTTTAGAAACTCAAAATCCCCCGGTGCAGATTGCGGAGAATCCGGTGATTGAAAAAGATTCTACAATGGTCAGGCTCGGTACTAATTCTGAATTAATAGATCAGTTAGTTTTAAGTGCAACTGAAAATATAGGTACACGGTATCGTTCGGGCGGTACAACAAAAGCAGGTTTTGATTGTTCTGGTTTAATGTTCTGTACTTTTGGAATTTTCGATATAAAACTGCCAAGAAGTTCTATTGAACAATCCCGCATAGGAACAAAAATAACATCCTCTGAAGCGCAGAAAGGAGACTTGATTTTCTTCAGGACAAATGGCAGGCGTCATATTAATCATGTGGGAATGGTTGTTGAAAATCAGGATGGGGAAATTAAATTTGTGCATTCTTCAACTCATGGCGGAGTTATAATTTCTTCAACTAAGGAGCCGTATTATCAAAGAAGTTTTTCTCAGGTAAACAGGGTTTTACAATAGCCGGCTTTTTAATAGCTGTTTCTTTAGTTCCTCAATTGGAATAGGTTTGCTTAGAAAATTTATCACAGATTCGTTTTTTTGGATTTGATTAATTTCATCAGAATCCAGTGTGGAAGACACCACGTATATCTGAATTTCTTTTTTTATTTCCTCGTTAAGTGTCTGAAATATATTCAGAAACTCAAAGCCGTTCATTACCGGCATCTGAATGTCTAGTAAAATAACCAGTTTTTGCTTGGGATCCTTGTTTTTTATAATCCATTGTAAACCTTCTAAACCGTTGTTCGCAACAAAAACCGTCTCTATGTTCAAAACTTTTTTTAGCAGTTTTGTGGTAACGAGCTGATCGATTAAGTTGTCTTCAATTAATAGTATGGCAGGGTTATGTTCCATAAGAAGTTGGGATGGCGACTATAAATTTACTTCCAATATTGATTTCTGAAATAACAGAAATGTTTCCTTTAATGTTTTCTACGGCTTCTTTTACAATGTAAAGGCCTAGGCCGGATCCTTTGTTTTTATTAGTTCCAAAATACATTTCGAAAATGTAATCTTTACAGTCGTCTTTAATACCGATACCATTGTCTGAAACTTCAATTCTGTTAAATCCTTCTGAAATATAGGTTTTAATAGTAATAAACATTTCCTGTTTGCTGCTGTCGGCATACTTGATGGCATTTGATATAAGATTGCTGATAATTATTTTTAAACGTAATCCGTCACTTTGGATTTCGTCTATTTGCAGTTCCTGATTAAAAGTGATTTTGTTGGCGTTCTCAATATGCATTAGCTGCGAAATTGCTTCGTTAAAAATTTCTTTCAGACTTACAGGTTCAATAATGATTTGTTTTCGTTTGTTTTTGGAATAATCAATAATGTCACTTATAAATTGGTCTTGTTTGGTGAGGCTTTTGTGCATCAGCTGCAGATATTCTTTTATCTGGTCGATATCGTCTTCCAGCTGCGTAATTTCGATTAGTCCTTTTAAGGATGTTATAGGAGAGCGCAAATCATGAGAGGCACTGTAAACAAATCGATCCAGTTCATGGTTTACAAGGGTCAAATTCTCGTTTTTAGCTTCAATTTCTTTTTTTGAAATCGTGAGTCGTTTTACCATTATCGAATAGTACGAACAGACACTTAGAACAATTACCAGGATAAAAAAAATATTGGCAACAATCAGCAGGCTTTTGATTTTTCGTGTTCCTTCGCCTAAGGTGTTTGAGAAATTACGTTCGTTAGTATTGAGTTTTCCGCTAATGTAGTTTATCTGCGAAAGAAATTTTCTCTGATCAGTAATGGTGAGGGTATTGAGCCGAATTTTGGCATTGATTTGTGCTCCCACTATAAAAAGCTGATCTATTAAGAGATCACCCTGTTCCCATTCGTGAATTGCTTTTGCCAGAAATGGAACATTTTTAAAATTTACAAACAGCCATATTACATCATTAAGATCGTCTTTGTGATTGCGTCCGGCAAGAAAACCCTGTCTGGCAGCTTCGTTGTCTCCGGCCTTTAAAAGTGTTTTTCTTGCGATTCCGTCACCCTGAGGTACTTTTAATTCTTGTTTGTATAATTTCCATTGATACGGATCCTTGTTGTAAAGATAGGTAATAAGATGGCGGGAAGCGTCTTTTTGTGCTTTGGAATAATGGGACTCCCCGTTTGCATAAGCTCTGTTTGCAGATAATATTTTGATTGTAAAAAAATTAATGCAGATGAGTAGGGCACATGAAATAAATACAATTAAAATGAGTATGAAAACATTTGGCAGACGCAGATTTTTTAAAGACCGAATCTTCTTGTGCATAATTTTAATATTAGTAGGTTAATATTAGCTTCCTGCCTTTTGTATAGCTGTTTTTTGCTTCTTATCTGTAATTTTGAGGCTGATTATCAGAATGAAGAAAATGAACAATTGTTAATGAAAATGCAGCTTTTTTTTAAGACTTGTGTAGCCTTTAATCAAATTTAATAAAAAAAGACGAATCTTTATGTAGTACGAAAATATTTTTTGTTTTGAAATTGAAATAAGTATAATGATTTGATTTTTAATGAGTTGATTGTTTAGTGTGGATTTTTTTTATCTTTTTGTTAAAAAGTTTTTCAAATAATATTGTTTAAATACTTCCTGATCAATAGTATTTAATTTGATTTGTTTTGTTTAACTTTTGTAATCTTAAACTTAATGTAGTAATAAGTATTGTTCACTGTTGAGAAAAGTCGGAACAATTTGGGGTATAAGTTAAAAAAGGCAATTATTTGGACTATCAGGTAAGTTTATGCCAGAAATGCCCGCATCCATTTTTACATTCTGTATTACGTCTTTCAGTGTCTGTTATTTTGAAAATCCAGAGCAATGCTGTTATTGTTTTTTTGTTTTCGGATTTTGGAAGAGCGGTTAGTTTTCGCAATGCCATTATTGTTGGATAAGTTTTAAGAAGTACAATTGGAGTATAAGTCGGTTTTAAAGGAATTGTACGTATTGCGGTTTGATATGCTTCTGAGTTATAATCCGTTTTGTTGGGAATAGCGTTAATGATATAATTATATAAAGTACTATGAAGTTTCTCAAATTCATATTGATTATCTTCTAATAAAAGCTGTATACCAAGTGTAAAATCAATTTTACTTTGTGCGATCTTATTGATTAGTATTTCTTGAGCGTTCATTCAGTATAGATTTATTTTTGTTTTTAAGTTGATAAGTGCAATACTGTACTAAATAGTTAAAAATTGAATTTAGTTTTTTAATGTTACTAAAGTATAAATAATTAGTAAAAATCTTTTGAAAAAGACTTAAGTAAGAGATAAAACAGCATCCTTTTATAGTTTCCTAAACCGTAAAAGACAGATAAGATGGTCTGATAACGGAGGAAGAAGACCAAAAGTTTTAATACTTTAAAATCTGCACTCTGAAATCTGAAATGTTGAAAAAATATATATCTTTAACCAACCTAAAACCAAAAAAATGCAAGAGAACGAACAAGAACATTTTAAGAGAGAACTCGGATTATTAGACGGCACCATGCTTGTGGTGGGCTCTATGATTGGATCCGGAATTTTTATTGTAAGTGCCGATATAGCCCGGCAGGTAGGATCGGCAGGATGGCTGACACTCATATGGCTCGTATCGGGATTAATTACAATTATCGCTGCGGTGAGTTACGGTGAACTTAGTGCCATGTTTCCTAAAGCGGGAGGACAGTATGTTTATTTAAAGGAAGCTTACAACAAATTAATTGCCTTTTTGTATGGCTGGAGTTTTTTTGCTGTAATTCAAACCGGAACCATTGCAGCGGTTGGAGTCGCTTTTTCAAAATTTGCAGCTTATTTATATGAACCTTTAAGCGATGAAAATATACTGTACCAGTTAGGATCGTTTAAGCTAAATGCAGCGCAATTGGTGTCTATTTTTACAATCGTTTTGTTAAGTTATATTAACAGCAGGGGGTAAAAAACAGTAAAATTCTTCAAACAGTTTTAACCATTATCAAAATTCTATCATTACTGGGATTAGTGGTTTTTGGATTAACACTGGCAGCAAAAGCTTCTGTCTGGGATGCCAATTGGACTAATGCCTGGACTACCCGCTCGTTTGATAAAGACAGCGGATCCTGGTTTCCAATTGCCGGAACAGCTTTGATCAGCGGAATTTCAGCAGCAATGGTAGGATCGTTATTCTCTAGCGATGCCTGGAACGGGGTAACTTTTATTGCCGGAGAAATTAAAAATCCACAGCGCAATGTTGGATTGAGTTTGTTTCTCGGAACCTTTATTGTAACCATTATTTATGTTTTAACGAATATCATGTACCTGGCTGTAATTCCGTTAGACGAAATTGCTACAGCCAAATTTGATCGTGTTGCAGTAGTAGCTTCGCAGTATATTTTTGGAAATATCGGGGCATTAATCATTGCCGTTATGATTATGATTTCGACTTTTGCCTGTAACAACGGATTAATTATGGCGGGGGCAAGGGTTTACTATACTATGGCAAAAGATGGTCTTTTCTTTAAAAAGGCAGCTGTCTTAAATAGTTCCAGTGTTCCGGCCTGGGCATTATGGGCACAATGTATCTGGGCTTCGGCCTTGTGTCTGACAGGGAAATATGGTGACTTATTAGATTTTGTCATCATCATAGTTTTAATTTTTTACATTTTAACGATCTACGGAATCTTCATTCTGCGTAAAAAAATGCCGAATGCAGAGAGACCCTATAAAGCTTTTGGTTATCCATTTTTACCTTTGTTATATATTATTACAGCTTCGGCTATTTGTATTTCTTTGCTTATTACAAAATTTTCAACTTGCGGATGGGGCGTATTGATTATGTTAACAGGTATTCCTGTATATTATCTTACCAAATCTAAAGCATAAAATAATGAATGTTTCACTTTGTGATCATTGCCAATAAACAAAAGACGCCCTGATAATCTCAGGGCGTTTTTTTGTGCAGACTATTTTATCCGCCAAAAATTAAAACTAAAATATTCCAAAAACGATAACAGAACAGTATTCAAACGGTCACCAGATCTAACCAGTTAAGACGGATTAACTATATGGTTTGATTAAATAGCTTCTAATTTGTCTGATCTGCAGACTGAATTTTTAATAGATGGAATTGGTCAGAACTTTTCCTTTACCGTAATCTTTATCAGATAAGGCATTATCAACCCAATTCAGAATAAAATCAGCATTTTCTTTCCAGGTATCCAGAAGCAGTACATTGTGGTTTCGGCCTTTAAATTCTTTATAATCTAAAATAGATTGGTTTCGCTTGTACTTTTTAAAATTACGGGTATTTAAATGAGGAGATAAAAACTGATCTTCACTTCCGGCCATAAATAATAAAGGCGGATGGTCTTTCTTGAAATCTACGGCCGCCGCTGAGGTTAAACCGCCTCGTGCGACCGTTTTAGATTCCGGAATTACATATTTTTCATATGCTTCTTTTTGTATGCTTAAAGGCTGGCCGTTTACAAAAGCATACTGAAATTTTTCAAACGACATTAAATAGGTTTTCTTTAAGGAAGTAAAAAGTCCCAGAACTTTCCAGCCAGATTTCAGAAAAGTAAATTCATACGGAATTACGCCCATAGGCGGAACCGAATGTACAGCAGCTCCTGCCGAAGCCAGATCACGATTCACTAAAATCTGCGTTATTAAGCCGCCCAGAGAATGTCCGATAATAACCGGCTTTTCGGGAAAAGATCTGGCAATGGCGGCATAATGGTCAATTAATTGTGTCAGGGTTAAAGTGGCTAGACCAATATCGTTAGGCTGACGGTCACGGAGCTCTTTTGCCGAAGTATCTTTAAAAGGCCAGGGCGGGGCAGCGGCTGTATATCCTTTTTCTTCAAAATAGTTTACCCAGCCATCCCAGCAGGTGTGACTTACAAAAGCCCCTGTTATAAACAGTACATATTTAGAATTTGTTTTCATGCGATTTAGATTTAGAGAAAATTATTGTAAATACTTTTTCAATTCAGCTGCAGCCTGTAAAAACAATGCTTTAGTCTGCGGGATTTCGGCCAGGCCATTTAACAAACCAAAATCATGAATGACGTCATTGTAACGAACAGTAGTTACTACCACACCGGCATCGCTTAGTTTTCGGCCATAAGCTTCGCCTTCGTCCCTTAAAATATCATTTTCAGCTACCTGAATCAAAGTAGGTGGAAGACCTTTTAACTGCGATAAACTGGCCTGAAGAGGAGAAGCGTAGATCTCTTTTCTTTTGGATTTGTCTACATATTGGTCCCACATCCACTGCATTAGTGTATCGGTTAAAAAACGTTGTTTTCCATATAATTTGTACGATTCTGTTTCAAAATCAGCATCTGTTACGGGCCAGAATAGAATTTGCACTTTGTATAATGATGTTCCTTTTTCTTTGGCCATTAAAGCACTTGCTGTGGCAAGATTACCACCAGCACTATTGCCCACGATTCCCAGTTTGCTGCCGTCTACATTAATTTCATCTCCGTGTGCTGCAATCCATTTTGCAGCCGCATACACTTCGTTTACAGGTTGTGGATATTTATGTTCCGGTGATAAGGAATAATTCACAAAAACACCAGCGTAACCTGTAAGTACGCTTAAGTCACGAACCATACGTTTATGTGTTGGGTAATCGCCCAAAACCCAGCCGCCGCCATGTATGAACATAAAAACCGGCAGCTTGCCTTTAGCTCCTTTTGGACGAACAATGTTTAGTTTGATTTTATATCCGTCAGCAGTAATTTCTTTTTCAGATTCTTCAATTCCGGATAAGTCAACTTTAAAAGCATTTTGAGCGCCTGCCAGAATATTTCGGGCCTCAGTAACAGGAAGTGATTCAAGAGGAGCCCCGCCGCCATTTAAGGGTTTTAAAAATGCTTTTACGGCAGGAGTCAGATGAGGATCTGATGCGTAATCTATTTGTGCATAAGTTTTCATAGTAGTATTGGCTAAAGTGATAAACAGACTAATTAATAGCATATTAAAAATTTTCATTGTAAAAAAGTTTTAGTTATTTAACAGAATAAGGGAGCGAAAGATTCCCGCTGGCAACGTTATAAACCTTGTAAACCCCCAGCATTGGTTTAGCTCCGCTGCCTTCATGCGAGCTTCCTGCCCCCGTACTAACTTCCATATAACAGGTCACGGCATCGAATTTAAAATTGGTTTTATTGTTAATTCGAAAATCCGGAACAATCACTTTTATAGAGTTTCCCTTGGTAATAATATTAAAACCAGGGCTGTCCATATACATCGCCATTCCGGGATTTGTAGGAGGAAGCACGACATTTGGATCCCCTTTTGTAAATTCTTTAACCGAAAGTCCGCCGCCAACACGTTTGTCTTCTACCAGAAGAACCCAGTGCGCATGCCAGATGAGACCATCGTTAAGATAATTTCCGTCCAGGTTTTCATCCCACAAAGGTGTATCTTCAAAGTCAGGATGGGAAGTTAATCCCAAAGCGACAATTCCTTCAACCTGACCGAAACCAATATCAGAGGATTTTAAAGTTGTTGGAAAAACATAGGCGAGAACAGGAGCTCCGTTTAACTGTCCGACAGGCTTTGGCATTGTATTGCCTGCCGTTCCTTCTACTTTAATATCCCACACGGTAATGCCTAAATCGGCTTTATGTGTTATAGCGGCCGATTTTATCTTGAAGTCACTGTTGTTATAAGTACCGCATTTATCGCAGGCTTTTGAAATAGTGTGGTTAAAAAAGATGACTAGTAAAATAAGGATTGATTTTTTCATGATGTATGTGGTTTAATGTTAATTGCTTTAAAAAAAACAATGCACATGCCACATAAAAAAAAGCCCTAAAAACAAGGGTTTTAGAGCTTTTATGGTTTTAAATAAGATGTTATATATCGTAAATTGAGTTTTATTTAGTGAAATTTCGCTGATAGAATCAGCATATTATAAATTCAAATCAGTATTAATTTTTTCTTCTGTAGGTCTTAGAAAAATAAGATAAATGATGACTAGTATTCCAAAAAGTACAAAGTCAGGTTTTAGAAATAATATTAAAAATGCGGCACCTTCTAAAACTGCCCATCGCATAATAGAAGCGGCTTGATAAATGGGCATTTTTTCTTCTAACTTCAATTTAGGGTCGATTTGTTTTAGCTGGGATCTAAATAAAAAGGTGCTCAGGATATAGGCCAATACGGGTATTAGTACATAGATAGCTGACGATGAATCTATGTTTGGAATTTCTAGTGTTTTCAATGAAAAGTCTATTAGAAAGAAGTAAGCAGCCAAAGTTCCGGCACAAATGGCAAGATGGATAATTTGTAAGGTTTTGATTTTTTCATTCATGATTTTGTTTTTTGAGGATGATGAAGATCAGGTATATACAAATATAAAGTTTTACATTTGGACTCTTACTTTTAAAAACAAAAAAACACTGCGGTAAGGCAGTGTTAGAATGTTAAAATCAATGAGACTGTTATTTATACAACAGCAGGCTCAAGCGATGATTCTATAGTTGAATTAATAATTGATAAGGTGAGCGGATCTGATTCTCCCGAGAAAAAAGCTTCCAAAACTTCCTGAAAGATTGGATTTGCATTTTCTACTAAAGAAAACAAAGTCATGCAGGAACGTAATTTGCGGGCATCTAAGTCACCAAAAATTCCGTCAGCCGATTTCATTTTAAAGGTTAATAACAATTCTGAAATTTCAATTAAATGTTTCCCTAAAATAGGATGTTCCAAATAATCTGAAGCTTCTTTTAAATCGTTAATGGCATAAAGATTTGCAGTATCACTTTTTCCTAAACCTTTAATTTGAGGAAAAATAAACCACATCCAATGCGTCTCTTTTTTCCCTTTTCCGATTTCAGAAAGAGCAGTAAGATAAAGTTTGTTCTGCGCATCTAAGAAGCGCGCTAAATCGTTGTTTGAATAAGCCATTACGGTATTATAGTTTTTTAAAAGTTTGCAAAAATAGTAAAAAAGGAAGGTTCAGCCTAATAAAACGTTCATACAATCAGTATTTTAACTTTTTTCGAAAGAATTTTCCTCATTGGAATCTAGCTAATAAATCAGCTAGTTTTTAGTTCCTAATGACTTACGCATTACGTTGCGTTTGCCTGAAAGTTAAATTTATTCTGGGTAAAACTTTGCGAGCGGTTTTGGGAACATGATGCTGCCAAAAACTATTCGTAGTGCCCGCCATTAGCAGAAAAGAACCATGATGAAGCGGAATTTCAACCAGCGGAATATCCTTTCTGAATTTATGACGAAGTTTGAACATTCTCGTTTCTCCAAAAGTAACAGAAGCTATGATTGGATCTTTGCCTGAATTGTCTTCGCGGTCGCTGTGCCAGCCAACGCCATCTTTCCCGTTTCGGTATAAATTTAACAATAGACTGTTAAAATCAAGCTGGGTTTCTTTCTCCACACGACTTCTTATTTTTAATAATTCATACGTCCAGTCCGGGCCTTTGGGATCTGCGCCTGCGTTGTCTTTATCTTCATACCAGGCAATCATTCTGGGAACAGTGTAAGTCTTATCGTAAACTTCCATTTCATATTCTCGCCATTTGGTTTTACGAAGTATTCTTTCATAAAAAGTATCAGATTCTTCTTTGCTAAAGAAATTTTCGATTAAAATCAGTTCACAGTCTGGCAGGTCAAATATTTTTTTGCCAGCTTGTCCGGTAGTAAATAATTCGGTGTCGCTAAATAGTGTCATAATTTTGATTTTTACAGCTCTATTTTTCTCAAATTTAATCTTAGTCTAAAAACTGCTTTTTAAAGAATACTTTTCGTGGATGTTTTTCTGCATAAGAAAAAATCAACTGTTCGATGTATTGATTACTTTTATAAGGTGTAACATAATTTTTTACGTCAGATGGTTCATGAATGGAAACATCGGAGGGAAGATATCCCATACCGTAAAAATGTCCGTTTTCAATCCAGACACAACTGCGTTCTTCTTTTGATTTTCCTTTATCGATAATGGCAAAAGAAGGTCTGTTGTTTAACAAATAATCAATTGCATTATCAACTTGTGTATTATGCATTAAAACATCGGGCAGACTTTGCGGATTGTTATTCTGGAAAAACTCTCCTTCTTCAGGTCTTGTATATTTACAGAAACGATGGTCAATTTCAAATCTTTCAGCCAAACTTCTAAGAATATTAGTGCCTTCATACAAACTGCTAAATTCATGAAGACAGACCTGAAATTTGCTCACTTTCCCAATAGCAAGATATTTATAACCATTTCGGGCTTCGTATTGGTAAATGCCAAATTTAGATTCAAAACGTTTTAAGGCTCTGTTATAAGTCGGCCATAATTTTTTGATTTCGGTGCATTCTAAAAGAAGTGCCATTAACTCGGTCGCACAGACTTCAAAAGAGATTCCGTGGATATCTCTTAAAAAATGCTGTCTCTGTGGATTGATATTATTGCCGCTAAAATGCGAAGCCACACGTTTCTTTAAATTAATAGCCTTTCCAACATAAATCACTTTTTTTGCCTGATTATAAAAATAATAGACACCGGGTTTGTCAGGTAAATTATTGAAATCATCTGGCGGAAGGTTAGGAGGAAGACGTTGATCTTGCGCCGTTTTTTTGATCATTTTTTCGATTTCACCTGCATCATCCCATTCCATTAAAAGAGAAAATAATAGAGCAGTAGCATCGGCATCTCCGCCGGCGCGGTGTCGGTTTTCTAAAGAAATATTCAACGAATTGCAAAGATTTCCTAAGCTATAAGAACCTAATCCCGGCTTGATTTTTCGCGCAGCGCGAACAGTACAAAGCTTTTTCGCCGACCATTTAAAACCAGCTTGTTCCAATTGATGATGAACAAATGAATAATCAAAGTTGACATTATGTGCTACAAAAATACGATCTGTAAGCATTTCGAGAACTTTCTCTGAAATGTCATCAAAGATTGGTGCATTGGCTACCATTTCGTTATTAATGCCTGTTAATCCAAAAATAGAAGGAGGAATGTCCTGTTGAGGATTTACAAGTGTTTCGTAACGATCCAGCACATTTTTACCATCATGAATAATGATCGCAATTTCAGTAATGCGGCTGCCACTGGCATTCCCGCCTGTGGTCTCAATATCGACTATAGCATATTCCGTATTTTTCATCTTTATATAACGTAAGTTCTTCTTTTAAGTTTTCAGTCTCAGTATTCAGTCTCAGTATTCAGTCTCAGTATTCAGTCTCAGTATTCAGTCTCAGTTTTCAGCCTAAGTTTTCAGTATTTCTGAATACTGAGACTGAGACTGAAAACTAAAACTTCATTCGGTGTCTCGGCAGATTAATTTCATGTCCTGATGGATATGGTTTTCTATGTGTAAGGCTTATATCTTCTTTAATTTGGTTTTGTGTTCTGTATTGATCTTTAGCATCCATATATCGTGGATCCGGAATAAAAGGCATTTTGGCCATTTTGGTGATCGTAATCGTCGGAAAATGATAATCGACTTCGACATTTCCTAACAACAAATAACAGCCTCCGCCCTGAAAAGGATGTTCCGCCAGACTGTCCGGAAAATGAGCGGTGTCAAAATAAGTCCCTTCATGATCGATCCAGGTTCCAAAATACATGGAGCCTTTTTTTGTCGGAACGTGTTTTCTCGAAATCAGATACGCCAGCATTCTGACTTGTTTTTTATGATATTGAACCAAATCTTTCGCCATAACATCTCCGCGATGTTTCGTTTGCAAAAGATCAAAAACAGTACAGGAAACGGGAAAGCTCAAAAGCTCTATTTCGTCAAAGGCATCTTCAAAAACAGAACGTTCCAATGTTGGAAGCTTGTATTCTTTAACGGGTTCCTGCAGTAATTTTAAATCTCTGTTTTCAGGCTTAAAATTATTCAATAACAGACTGGCCGTTACCAAAAGCTGATTTTTGGTTTTTCCTGTAAAGCGAAAAGCATCAATAAAAATCAGGGTTTTAACGCCTTCAATCCCAATTGGAATTCGGTTGATAAAATCTTCTAAAGAAATATAATCGCCGTTTTTGTTTCGGTTTTCTTCAATTAAATGTGCGATTTTAGATTCCAGACTTTGAATATGCATAAAACCAAGGTAAATATCAGTTCCGTACAAAGTAGTCTGATATTCGCTTTTGTTCACACACGGATTATGAATCGTTCCGCCAGACATTCGTGCTTCGTGCACATAAACCTCAGTTCTGTAAAATCCGCCCTGATTGTTAATTACCGCCGTCATAAATTCAACAGGATAATTGACTTTCAGATATAAACTCTGATAACTTTCAACCGCATAAGAAGCCGAGTGTGCTTTACAAAAAGAATAGCCTGCAAAAGATTCAATCTGACGATAAATCTCCTGACTCAACGGTAATGGATGACCTTTTTGAGCACAACTCGCAAAGAAATTATCTTTTACTTTTTGCAGAGCTTCCAGTGATCGTCCTTTTCCGGACATGGCACGACGAAGGATATCTCCGTCTGGTGCAGGAAGTCCGCCGTAATGCTGGGCGATTTTAATTACATCTTCCTGATACACCATAATGCCATAAGTTTCGCCAAGATGTTCTTTGAAAACCTCATGAAAATATTCAAACTGAGTAGGGTTATTATGGCGAAAAATATACTCTTTCATCATTCCGGATTGTGCTACTCCGGGACGAATGATAGACGACGCGGCGACAAGAATTTTGTAATTGTCACAATTTAGACGACGCAGTAATCCACGCATAGCGGGACTTTCGATATAAAAACAGCCAATTGTATTTCCTTTGGCCAAATAAGAATTGCAAACGGCTTCGTCTTTAGAAATCGAAGTATCGCGAATGTTCACTTTTATGCCCCGGTTTTTAGCAATCAGTTTTACGCTGTCATCAATATGTCCAATGCCGCGCTGACTTAGAATATCAAATTTGTCAAAACCAATTTCTTCGGCAATATGCATATCAAAAAGCACGATCGGAAAGCCTTTTGGAGGCATTTCCAGAGGAGTGTAATTGGTAATCGGTTCTTCAGAAATCAAAATTCCGCAGGCATGCATGCTGCGTTGGTTTGGATATTTTTCAAGCAGCATTCCGTATTGCTGAACCATTTTCACGATTTTATTGGTTTCATGCAAAGCCATTGGATTTTTCGCGAGCATATCCAGTTCTTCTTTCGGAAGACCAAAAACTTTTCCGACTTCTCTAAAAATTGACCGGTATTTAAATTCCACATTTGTACCGCAAAATGCAACATGATCCCGACCGTATTTTTTGAAGATATATTCTAAAATTACATTACGTTCCTGCCAGCTCCAGTCAATATCAAAATCAGGAGGCGTTTTTCGGTTGAGGTTTAAGAAACGTTCAAAATACAAATCCAGTTCGATCGGGCAGATATCGGTAATTCCGAGACAGTAAGCAATGATACTGTTGGCACCACTTCCGCGACCAATGTGCATAAATCCCTGACTGTTGCTGTATTGGATAATATCCCAGGTAATTAAAAAATAAGCACTGAATTTTAATTCATCAACAACCTTTAGTTCTTTTTCTACCCGTTTTTTTGCCTCAATATTTTCGTTCCCGTAACGTTTTTCAAATCCTTCCCAAGCCAAATTTGTTAGCATTTTGATATCTTCTTCCCGGTTTTTGGTAAAGAATTCTTTATTTTTTTTAGCCGAAAAATCATATTGAAAATTACAATCGTCAATGATACGTTGTGTATTTAAAATGATTTCAGGATATTTTTCATAAAAAGGCAAAAGAGATTCTACAGGTTTCATTACATCCGAAACTTTGCAGTAATCCGTTTCTGTGAGTTTCGATAGAATAATATTGGTGTCAATTGCCCTAAGAATTTTATGCAGATTGTATTCAACCTTAGTTTTAAAAGTTACAGGCTGTAAAATCACCATTTTGGAGATTTTATTTTTATGTTTTGAAGTCAGAAGACCTGAAACTTCTTCAGGACGAACCCCGATAAATTCATTTCCCAAAAGTGTTTCAGGAGCATTTTCTAAAGTATAAATCACAAAAACCGATTCGAATTTTGGAGCTCGTAATGGCAAAGCTTCTCCGCTGAAATTATGTTCTGTTAAGAATCTGTTCATTTCCGCTAAACCTTCTGCATTTTTCGCCAAGCCAATATATCGGAATTCGTGATTGCATCGAAATTCGATTCCAACCAAAGGTTTGATTTCTTTTTCCTGGCATGCTTTTATAAAATCGTAAATTCCTGTAACCGTGTTTATATCCGTCAATGCCATTGTTTTTATACCGCATGTAACAGCTTCGGCAATCAATTCCTTAAGTGGAATCGTACCGTAACGTAGTGAATGGTATGAATGACAATTGAGATACATTATTTTTTTCTTTTTAAAATTTCGTCTTTCGTATTGGGTTTAATGTGGGCTCCTGCACAGCGCATTACGGCATCAAAACCATAACGGCTTTTCATTTTATCCATCGCTTCATAAAGTGACAGCATTTCCTGAGTATCTTCGAATAGATCAATTTGATACGTTCCGCGAACCAATCCGCTAAAGCGAACACCAATCAAACGCAAACGCATACGACGCTGATAGACTTTCTCAAAAAGCTCGATTACATTTTTTGTCAGCACATGATCTGCTGAGGTGTAGGCCACTCGGCACTGTTTGGTTTCGGTATCAAAATTGGCATAACGTATTTTGACTGTAACAGTCGAAGTCAGCCATTGTTCCGCACGAAGCTGAAAAGCCAGTTTTTCTACCATTCCTAATAATACTCTTCTCAGTTTGGCAAGATCAATAGTATCCTGGGAAAAAGTAGTTTCGGTCGAAATTGATTTTCTTTCTGTATAAGGTTCAACAGGTGTGTGGTCAATGCCGTGCGCTTTTTTCCAAAGTTCCAAACCATTTTTGCCAATCATTTGCTGTAAAACTTCGGCAGGCATTTCGGCTAAAGTCTGAATTTTACGAACGCCAATTCGGGATAAAAGCTGGAAAGTTACAGCCCCAACCATCGGTATTTTCTGAATCGAAAGCGGATTTAAAAAGTCCTGAACTTCTTGTTCCGGAATTTGAAGATTCCCGACAGGTTTGCCTTCTCCGGTTGCAATTTTAGAAACTGTTTTATTGATAGATAAAGAAAAACTAATTGGCAGTCCGGTTTCTTTAATGACTTTTTGAGCCAATTCATTTGTCCATTTGTAACTGCCATGAAATTTATCCATTCCGGTAATATCAAGGTAAAATTCGTCGACACTTGCTTTTTCTAAAACAGGCGCTTTTTCCTGAAGAATTTCAGTAACATCATGAGACAATTGAGAATACAATTCCATGTCACCTTTCATCACTTTTGCGTCTGGGCAAAGTCTTAATGCCATACGAATCGGCATAGCAGAACGAACTCCAAATTTGCGGGCTTCATACGAACAAGATGCTACAACGCCCCGGTCGCCTCCGCCAATAATAAGCGGAATTCCGTTGAGTTCTGAGTTGGTGCGTCTTTCGCAGGATACAAAAAAGGTATCCAGATCCATATGTACAATTGCCCGTGCCATTTTCCTTTGATTTTTGTATGAAACAAAATTAGTACAGATAATAACATTTTTAGTATATTTGCTGTTCTAAATCGTAACAAATTAATTATGTCCTTATTTTCAGACAACATCAGAGCATTAAGGGTTAAGCATAAAATATCGCAGGAGAAATTAGCTGAAAACCTGAGCATTACCCGAGGAAGATACGTGAAATACGAAGATGGAACTTCGGAAGCACCGTATGACATTTTAAAGAAGATTGCATTATATTTTCATATGAGTATTGACTTGATATTATCTGTCGATATACGCAAAATTGATGTGCAAAATTTGATCAAACTGGAAGGGAACCGATTGATTTTACCAATCCAGGTAGATAGTTTTGGAGAAAATTATATCGAAATTGTATCTCAAAAAGCAAAAGCAGGTTATCTAAACGGATATGCTGATCCGGAATATATTGAAAGTTTACAGCAGATTACACTTCCTTTTTTAGGACCTGGAAAACATCGCGGATTTCCTGTTGAAGGCGATTCAATGCCTCCGCACGAAGATGGTTCGATTATTATTGGCCGTTATGTAGAAAAACTGGGAGAGGTGATGGACGGCAAAACCTATATTCTGATTACCAAAAGTGAAGGAATGGTTTACAAACGTCTCAATAAAAACAAAAAGAATTCTTTAGTTTTAGAATCAGACAATAGTTTTTATCCGAATTATGAAGTGAAAGCTTCTGATATTCTGGAGATTTGGGAGTACGAATGTAATATCGGCCGTTCGGATAAAAAACAGGAAACGACGGAAACCGGAGCAATGAAAGATTTGCTTTTAGAATTGAAACGTGAAGTTCGAGAGATTAAAAATAATACTTCGAATACATAAAAAGTTTATATTAGCTGAGATAAACAAGATTTTTATGAAGCAATATTTATTTATTCTCCTTGTATTTGCAGCTTTTATTGGATCAGCTCAGGATTTGCCTAGCGAACCTGCAAATGGGTTTGCTTTTCCGATAGGATCAAAATTTACTATAAAATTGATTCCAATTGATTCTGTTAAGTTTAATTTCTCTATTATAAAGTTTGAGCCATTTACAGAAATTATTGACACTTGGGAAAATGACAAATTGTTTGCTGAAAATGGAGAAAATGATACGATTGATTTTTATTTCTGTTTAGCAACAAATGGGAAAACAGAAGATGAAAAGCAAAAGAATATGAAAGTAGTTTTGCTCCTAAAAAACCGATCTAAATATTCTATGAGTTACGATTCGGATATTCAAAGAAAAGAAGACGGAGAATATGAAAAAACCTCAAATATGGGAACATTTAAAGGAGCAAAAGGAACCGAAATGTGGCCTTATATGATACATTCTATCGGGTTGAATAACTTTGAAAAGAAATAAGTAGTTAATCACGAAATATTCGTATTAAAAGCAATCTCTTTTATTTATTTCAAGTCAATTTTTAACTGCATCTCATTTTTCAGATATAACAATACTTCGGCATTTCCCATAGCATCATCAACAGGGTGATGTGTATGCACGGTTTTTCGAAGATGTTTCCATTGGGCAAAAGTATCATTTACCAGACCGCAATATAAATCACCGATTCTTCGGGAGGAATAACCAAAAGGATTTCTGTTTAGAAAATGGTGAAAATACCAGCAGATAAACATCCAGTCAAAGCCATTATTATCACTAATAAATATAGGTCTTCCTTTTGAGTTTTCTTTTATCCATTCTTCAAAATTGAGCATTACTTCTTTTGGATCATCAAAACCTAAAGTGGTTTCTCTGTCAAAACCTGAAATGGACAAAGCTACCGGATCAAACTGATCAGAAATAGGCTTTAATTGTCCGTAAAATGTTTTATCCAGTTTTTCATTTACAAGAACAGCTCCAAAAGAGATCATGGAATAGTCCCCGGGAATTGGTCCGTCTGATTCTATATCTACAACTATATAACTCATTTTAATGTATGGCTTAATGTTTTCAACAAACTTAAGCTATAAATGAAGAACTAACCTAAAAAACTTTTACAAAACTTAATCCATACTGCTGTCCGTTGTAAAAAGGCGCAACCATAGAAGTTGATTTAACTTCTGATGAAGACTTGAATAACTTTTTAGTGATATACGGATTGATCCAATACGCAATTTTGGTACTCAAAATTCCTATTCCGGCTCCGGCAGCGACATCGGTAAGCCAATGACGGTTGTTGTAAATTCTAAATAATCCCGTTCCTGTAGCAACGGCATAACCCGCAATTCCATACCAAATAGATTTGTCTTTATATTCCTGATATAAAAATTCGGCTCCGGCAAAAGCTGTGGCAGTATGTCCGGAAGGAAAGGAGTTGTTTGAACTTCCATCAGGCCTTTCTACGTGTGAAATCGATTTTAATCCTAAAACCGTTGTTGCCATAATTGCATACGAAGTCACAAATATTACCGAACGGTCCCGCATATTATTCTTGCCTTTTATGCCAAATGCATTCAATGCATAAACAGATGCTGCAGGGGCGTACTGAGAGAAGTCATCAATGGTAACTTTCTCGTCGATGTCTTCCGTAACTTCAGCCTTAATTTGGTGATTAAAACTCAAAAGCTGATCGCTTTCTAAACCAATCACGCCATAACCAATTAAAACCGACGGAATAATCAATTGTTTGTAATTGAATTTTAGTTGGTGTGAAGTACTGTCAATTTTTGTGATCGAATCGTTTTGTTGTGCATTTGCAGAAAATAATCCGAATAGAAATACCAGAGAAACCGCTTTGTGGAACATTGTTTTTGTCGTTTATATTTTGCAATAGTAACGAATGTTCCAAGCCCGTATTTTGGTCTTAATTGAACCTTAAGCGAACTTTAATCTGTTGGTTTTAAATAGGGTAATTGGATTAAGATTGTCTAAATAAAAGCCTTACTTTATTTTCCTTTTTTTTGGATTTTGCTGATTGTCCCAAAAAGACAATATTTCTATCTGATCATTATTAATTTCATAAAAAATCAAATAGATTTTCATAGGGATAACACGGGTGACTTTATTCGATGTAAGCCTTCCTATAAATTCATTGTTGGAAAGAGTTTCCAATAAGTCTTCAACTTCTTCAAGAATTTTTAAACTGTAGTCTGAATTTCCATTTCTAAGAACATAGAATTCAAGAATATTGGAAAATTCAAGTTTGGCAAGATCAGACCAGATTATTTCTTTTTTAGCCATTCTCTCATCTCTGAAATTACATCTTCATTTTTATGAAACTCGCCATTTTTTATTTGACTTCTGCTTGTTTCGATAGAAGATTGCTGTTCAAGATTTAATTCATATAAAGATTGTTCAGAAGAATCAAAAATAGTTTGAAGTGCTTTTAAAAAGTTCATGTCTTTAGAATCTCTAATTCTGGAGATTAAATTTTCTTTTATTTGCGCTGTCATATCCATATCAGATTCTTTTAATGCTCAAAATTAAAGATTTATTTTCAAAATACTGTTAAATCATTTATACTTTTAACGAAAACCAAAATGTACTTCCCAATCCCAAATTACTCTCAACCCCAACATTTCCATTCTGAGCTTCAATAAATTCCTTGCTTATCGCTAACCCCAATCCCGTTCCGGATTTTTGGCTCCCTGGAACCTGAAAATATTTATCAAAAACACGGTCTTTGTATCGGGTATCAATTCCTTTTCCAGTATCGATAACCTGAAATACGATTTGATTATTTTCTTTTTTCAGTTTAATATGAATTGTACTTTTTTCAGAAGAATACCGAATCGCATTTGATAAATAATTAATTAAAACCCAACCTGTTTTTTCGCTGTCGGCTTTTACTTCGTTTAGGTTTTCATCGGCATCAACAATTAACTGAATCTGTTTTTGATCGGCTTGAACTTTTACCGCTTCAACGGCATAATTTACGATTTGATGCGGATTGCTTTTCTCGATATTCAACTGAATATTTCCAGTTTCCAATTGTGATAAATTCAGTAATTCGCCTGTAATCTTCAACAATCGCTGACTGTCATCTTTGATACTTTCAACCAATTGTTTCTGATCGTCATTCATATCGCCGGTTTTGGCATTTTGAAGCAATTGAAGACTTAACTTTATAGAAGCAATTGGCGTTTTTAATTCGTGTGAAACGGTGGCAATAAAATTGGTTTTGGCAAAATCCAATTCCTTAAAAAGCGTAATATTTCGCAGAATAATGACATCGCCAATATTGATTTCTTTTTCTTCTCCAGTTGGAACTATCGTAATATTGAGAATTTCTTTTTCGAAATAACTTTCTTTTCCGTGGGCGAAAATCTTTAAAGGCTGTTTTTTAGGAGCATCTGAAGCTTCTTTTAAAATCAGAGAACGAATCAAATCATTCGATAAAGCCAGTTCCGAAGCCGATTTTCCAATAACCTCTTCCAGCTTCAAACCAATAATTTTCAAAGCTTCATCATTGGCAAACAAAATAATTCCCTCATTATCCAAACCAATAATTGGATCATTCATATTGTTGATAAGCGTTTCAAGTCGTTTCTTTTCAAAAAAGAGTTTGTACAAATTACTGTCGTTATATTCCTGAAGTTTCTGCGCCATCGTATTGAACGATTTTGCCAGATCTCCAAATTCGCTGTGACTCGTAAAATGAACTCTTTCAGAATAATTTTTATTCGCAATTTCCTTAATACTAAGCGTTAGTTCCTTAATAGGATTCGCAATATTATTCGGAAGATTAACCAGCAGATTAAAAGCTATCAAAAAACATAAACTTCCCACAATGGCAATCCATAAATTGGCATTTTCGGCAGTAAGTTTGGCAATATCGCTTTTCTGTTTTATGGCATCGAGATTCAGCTTCATAATAGCAAAAATATCTTGTCTGATTTGTGCTTTTAAAGCATCATTAGAACCATTTTTTTCTAAGAGAGCGAAGTTTTTTTCAAGATTCGCTGTAGCTTCTTTCTCTCCTGGTTCGGTAACATTTTGCGTTTGTTTTTCAAGATATTCCTTGAAAACATGAATCTTACTATTAGGACTGGCTTTAATTTCGTCCAAAGACAAAATCATATTTCGGGAATATTCCAGCGTATTATAATTGGCTTTCAGAATATTCTCTGTATCTGCTTTGATCAAAAAAACAGAATATCCACTAACCAGCGAAAGTATAATGATCATTAAAAATAACAATCCAACACCCAGATTCAATTTGGTTTTAATTCTCATTTTATAAAACATTTAGTTTTTTGAAACCATATAAGTGATATAAGGAAATATTCGTTTTTTAACCGTAAAGGCGCAAAGTTTTTACGAAAAGTTCGCTAGAGTTTTTGCTCGCAAAGTCGTAAGGACACAAAGTTTTTTAATTTTATCTTTGTGTGCTTTGCGTAAACCTTTGCGCCTTTGCGGTTAATACTTCAACGTCCCGTATTAAATGAACTTATATTACTTATATGGTTTAATATTTTTCATGATAGGATAACAAGATCAACATTTGACAAAGACAATTTGTTCAGCAAACGCCTGAAAATTGTTGTAGACAAAATTACTTTAAACAAATTAAAATGCGGTTTCCCGATGCATACCGTTGTAATTTGTTTTTCTTCTACCGTTTTCAAAATAGCATCTGTAATATTTGAATTTTCTAGTTTAATAACTTCCGCACCCAATTGCACCGCGAGTTTAAAGTTATTAATTAAATGTCTTTGTTTGTCAAGTGCAATTCGGTTACTGCTTTCTTTTGGCGTTTCGACATATAAAACATACCATGAACCATTATAATAGCTTGCCAAACGTGCCGATTTCCGAATTATAATTTTAGCCGTTTTTTCGTTACTGCTAATACACGCCAGCAATTTTTCATGCCGTAAAGCATGAAGATTCGGGACTTCATTTTCTACTTTCCGAACTACCTGACTCGCCACTTCTTTTAAAGCCAATTCACGCAATTGCAGAATTTGTTCCGATTTAAAAAAGTTCGCCAAAGCAGTCTGAATTTTATCTGGCGTATAAATTTTTCCTTCTTTCAAACGCGCAATCAAATCTTCAGAAGTCAAATCGATATTTACGACTTCATCCGCCAATCGCAAAACATTGTCAGGAATACGTTCCTGAACATCAATGTTTGTAATCCGTTTTACATCTTCATTTAAACTTTCAATGTGCTGAATATTAACCGCTGAAATTACATTAATTCCAGCTTCCAAAATTTCTAAAACATCTTGCCAACGTTTTTCGTTTTTGCTTCCTTCGACATTGGTGTGTGCCAATTCATCTACAATAACAACTTCTGGTCTAAGGTTAATAATCGCCTGAACATCGAGTTCTTCCAGTTCTTTTCCTTTATAAAAAATAGTCCGCCTCGGAATAATCGGAAGACCAGCCAGCAGTTCATGCGTTTCCTTCCGCATATGCGTTTCGATATAGCCGATTTTCACATCGATTCCGTTTTTCAATAACGAATGCGCTTCCTGAAGCATACGAAAAGTCTTGCCCACACCGGCGCTCATTCCAATGTAGATTTTAAACTTTCCTTTCCGTGATTTCTGAATCAAATCCAGAAAATGCTGTGCGTTGTTTTCGTTTTCCATGTTTTTTTGTTTTGCCACAAAGGCGCTAAGTTTTTTTATAAACGAACCATTAAGATATTAAGTTAATTAAGATTTGAACTTAATGAAGCTTCCAAAGAGAAAATTAAGCCCAGTACTTAATTAACTTAATATCTTAATGGTAAAAATTAAAAACTAATCGCCAGCGAAGTCGTTACAAACGTATTTGTGTCCGTTGGCTGATTGTTTTGGGTAAAAATTTCATCCTTGCTTGACAGATTTCTCGCTTCAATTCTAAACATTACATTATCAGTAACTAAGTAATCAAAGTTAGCTGAAAAACCATAAGTTTTAAATCCGTTTGGCGTTTCTGTTGCGATGATTACACCTTTTTCGTCGCTGTAATATTCACCTCTTGCCGATAACTGAATCTTATCTATCGGTTTGTATTGCAGAATCACAACAGGCGAAAACCAAACATCATATTTATCGCTTCCTTTAGCCGATTGTTGTGAACCAATATCAAAACCAGTCGTTAAGTTTACTTTTTCAGCCACTTTAAATTGTCCGTAAAAGTTATTGAAATAACGCCATTTTTTATCAATATCCGGCTGTTCATTTCCAACATAAGTACTCCAGTTTAATGTCACATTATGAGATGGTTTAAACGTAACCTGAGTTCCGAAAGCCGGCGTTTGATTGCCTTCCACTTTTTCAATTCTTTGCCAGCCATTCAAATACATTCCAGCCAAATACCATTTTCCAGATTCAGACGTATAACCAATTTTCACTCCCGCTTCATAATAAGGAGAATTCTCCGCCAGAATGCTTCGGGTTAAGTTGGCGCAGTCTTTCCCAATTGCACTTTCAAAACCAATGTGTGAAGGAATAATTCCCGCATCAATCCATAAATTATGGTTTTTCGAAATTTTAACGCCAACATTAGCTTCATAAACATTTTGCAATAAACCCTGTTCAGCCGACATATTATACTGCGGATAAGTTCCTGCCATCAAAGCAAAATTTCCACGGACATTTTCTGTTGCGTAATTCACTTTTGCCATTCCCAAATTCAGGTTGACTTCATTACTTTTATTATAACTGTAAAAAAATTCTGGCCGTGTATGATTTTCCGGTTTCCCGAAATCATAACTGTAATAAGCGTCTACATATCCCGAAAATGTCAATGGACTTTTGGATTCTTCTTGTGCATGTAAATTGCTAAAACCAAAAGCGATTAAAGCTGTAAGTATTATTTTTTTCATTTTTGTGGTATTCAATTATTTATTTAGTAGATTTTTTAGGAGCTAATCCCGCTATCCGTTTCAATCTTTTGCTTTTTAAAGAAAAAAGCAAAAGGATTTCCACTACTATCGGGGCTATGACATTTGGGGTAAAAAGGTGTTTTGTCTTCCTGCAAGGTTTTTAAAACCTTGTAGGTATTTAATTTTAAAGTTTAGTTTTTATCGTTTAGTTTGTCATTTCGACGTAAGGAGAAATCTTCGCAAGTAGCTCCACAAAGAATATCAATCTGTGTCGATTTAGCAACGAGGATTTCTCCTTACGTCGAAATGACAAATAATATGTATTACTTCATGATAATACTTGATGCATATTCATACCTACAAGGTTTTGAAAACCTTGCAGGAGAAAAACTTAGTCCCGATAGCTATCGGGACAGAATCTTAGAACCTTAGCATCTTTAGCGAAGCGCATCCAAAGCCACATTCAATTCCAAAACATTAACCGTTTCAGGTCCAACAACAGCAGTATTAATTTTAGATTCTACCAAAGCTTTTACTTTAGCTTCATCTAGTTTTCTTTCTTTAGCAATTCGTTTTACCTGCATTAAAGCACCTTGAGGAGAAATATTCGGATCCAAGCCACTTCCTGAAGCTGTTACCATATCTGAAGGAATATCAGATTTTTTCAAGTATGGATGCACTAGTAAAAGCGTATCAATTCTTTTTTGAACTAAAGCCAGATAATCAGCATTGCTTGGGCCTTTGTTGCTTCCTGCACTTCCGGAAGCGTTATAATCAACAGCCGAAGGTCTTCCCCAGAAATAATTTGATTTATCGAACTTTTGTCCGATTTTTTGATAACCGACAACTTTGCCGTTAACGGTGATAGTTTCTCCTTTTCCCTGATTTGGAGCTAGCTGACCTATCCCGTAAATGGCTAAAGGGTAGATGACAATGAATAGAAGCAAAAGAGCAACTGTAAGTTTTATGAGTGAGAATATATTTTTCATTTCTTTTATTTTTAGAGGTTCTAAGGGACTAAGGTTCTGAGGACTAAGAAATCTTAGCACCTTAGTGTCTCAGAACCTTAGCACCTTTTTTTTACATAAATAGAGCAACAATCAAATCAATAATTTTAATTCCGATAAATGGAACAATAATTCCTCCTAAACCATAAATTAAAAGGTTTCTTTTAAGAATCGCACTTGCTCCAATTGGTCGGTAATCAACACCTTTCAGTGCAAGCGGAATCAAGATCGGAATGATAATCGCATTAAAAATAACAGCCGATAAAATCGCACTTTCAGGACTGTGCAAATGCATAATATTTAAACCTTGAAGCGCTGGAATTGCTGTAATAAACAAGGCAGGAACGATAGCGAAATATTTAGCAACGTCATTAGCAATTGAGAACGTAGTCAAAGTTCCACGAGTCATTAAAAGCTGTTTTCCAATTTCAACAATCTCGATTAGTTTCGTTGGGTCATTGTCAAGGTCGACCATGTTTCCGGCTTCTTTAGCGGCTTGAGTTCCACTGTTCATGGCAACACCTACGTTGGCTTGCGCAAGGGCAGGAGCATCATTTGTTCCGTCACCCATCATCGCAACTAGACGTCCTTCGGCTTGTTCTTTTCGGATGTAATTCATTTTATCTTCTGGTTTTGCTTCAGCGATAAAATCATCAACACCAGCTTTTTCGGCAATAAATTTAGCTGTCAGTGGATTATCACCTGTAACCATAACCGTTTTGATTCCCATTCGGCGTAAACGTTCAAAACGTTCTTTCATTCCGGTTTTGATAATATCCTGAAGTTCAATAACACCTTGAATTTCGTTGTCTTTGATAACTACTAAAGGTGTTCCTCCGTTAGATGAAATCGCTACAACTTGATCAGCTGTATCTTTAGGAAAAGTATTTCCGGCTTGTTCTGCAATTTTTCTGGCAGCGTCCTGAGCTCCTTTTCTGATGTTTGTTCCGTCTTTTAAAATAACACCAGAAGTTCTGGTTTCGGCAGTAAATTTGATGGTGTGTGATATTTCAGAAGTGTTTTTTAAATTACTTGCTTTTGATTCACTTTTCACATCAATAGCTTCACTTAATTCCAAAATACTTTTCCCTTCAGGCGTATCATCGGCAAGCGAACTCAAAACAGCCGATTTCACAAAATCATCAAAAGAAATTCCTTTTGTTGGATAAAAATTAGTCGCTTTTCTGTTTCCAATTGTAATGGTTCCAGTTTTATCTAAAAGCAATACATCAATATCTCCAGCAGTTTCAACCGCTTTACCAGATTTAGTGATTACGTTGGCGCGCAAAGCTCTGTCCATACCTGCGATACCAATAGCAGAAAGTAAACCTCCAATTGTAGTTGGAATTAAACAGACAAAAAGAGAAATAAAAGCTGCAATAGTAATAGGAGCATTAGCATAATCAGCAAAAGGTTTTAAGGTTACGCAGACAATGATGAAGATTAAAGTAAAAGCAGCTAATAAAATTGTCAAAGCAATTTCGTTTGGTGTTTTCTGACGGCTTGCCCCTTCAACCAAAGCAATCATTTTGTCTAAGAAGCTTTCGCCAGGTTCAGAAGTCACTTGTACTTTAATTTTATCAGACAGTACTTTTGTTCCTCCTGTAACCGAAGATTTGTCACCGCCCGCTTCGCGAATTACTGGAGCACTTTCTCCTGTAATAGCACTTTCGTCGATGGTAGCAAGACCTTCGATAATTTCTCCGTCGGCTGCAATTAAATCACCGGCTTCACAGATAAAAATATCATCTTTTTTTAATGCTGAAGAACTTACGTTTTTAATTTCTCCATTTGGCAGAATCTGTCTTGCTGGAGTTTCTTCACGTGTTTTTCTTAAACTGTCTGCTTGTGCTTTTCCTCGGGCTTCGGCAATAGCTTCGGCGAAATTTCCAAACAAAAGAGTAGCGAACAAAATTAAGAATACAATTATATTATAAGCCAGACTTCCCTGATCGGTTGCGCCCATTAAGATTGAAATGCAGACTGCAAACATAATGGCAGTTCCAATTTCTACGGTAAACATTACCGGATTTTTGATCATCAATTTTGGATTCAGTTTCACAAAAGACTGCACAAATGCTTCTTTTACCTGCTGACTTTCAAATAATGATGTGGATTTATTAGTTGTCATTTTCTTGTAAAAAGTTAAATGTTATTTGTTAGATGTTATGCGTTTAAACAATATTGACATAGTATGGAAACATAGCCAATGGTTTCAACCATTGGGACGCCACGTATATCACATTCGGTATCTCCACAATACGTTTCCCGTGGTTGAAACCACGGGCTATATTTAAAATAGGAATGAACAATTTGTTATTTCAACTATGTGTTAGAAACTAGTTTCTTTTTATTCATCTTTTTTAGGAAAAGAAAAAACTATGTTTCTATGTGTTTAAAATAATTTAAGCATTGAAAAATGATTTATTATTTCAGTGTAAAATACTCCGCCAATGGTCCAAGTGCCAATGCAGGAAAGAATGATAAAGCCGCAATAATAGCAATCACAGCAAAAGTCATAATTCCGAAAATAGTAGTATCCGTTTTAAGAGTTCCGGCGCTTTCAGGAATGTATTTTTTATTGGCTAGTAAACCCGCAATTGCAAGAGGTCCAATGATTGGAATGAAACGGCTTAACAGTAAAACAATTCCAGTTGTGATATTCCAAAACGGATTATTATCGCCTAAACCTTCAAAACCAGAACCGTTATTGGCAGCACTTGAAGTATATTCATATAACATTTCCGAGAAACCATGATTTCCAGAATTGTTCAACCAGCCAGTGGCATTTCCGCTGAACCAATAACCCATCGCAGTATCATGTGCGGCAAAATAAGAAGCTAAAGCAGTTCCAGCTAAAATCAATAATGGGTGGATGATCGCGATAAAAGCAGCAATCTTAACTTCCCGAGCTTCGATTTTCTTTCCTAAAAATTCGGGAGTTCGTCCGACCATTAAACCAGAAATAAATACAGCCAGAATAATAAAGATGTAAAAGTTGAGGTAACCCACACCACATCCGCCGTAAAATGCATTTACCATCATGGCTAATAACTGCATTGCTCCAGAAACGGGCATCGAACTATCGTGCATACTGTTTACAGAACCTGTAGAAATTACAGTTGTAGCAATGCTCCAGAAACCTGAAATGGCTGGACCAAAACGAACTTCTTTTCCTTCCATCGCTCCGGTTGTCTGTGCGATTCCCATTTTTGCAATAGCAGGATTTCCGTTGATTTCACTTGAGATTGTCGGAATTACCAAGAGTAAAAATCCAACAGTCATAACACCGAAGATGATATAGGATAACTTTCTTTTGTTTAAGAAAAATCCAAGGGCAAAAATCATCGCAAACGGAATAATCATTTGTGCCCAAAGTTCAACCGCATTAGTAAAATAAGTTGGGTTTTCTAATGGATGTGCTGAGTTAGCGCCGAAGAACCCGCCTCCGTTTGTACCAATATGTTTAATCGCAATAAAGGCAGCAGCAGGCCCGCGAGAAATTTCAACATTCTCGCCTTGTAAAGTTGTGATAGTATCTTTCCCCTCAAAAGTCATAGGTGTTCCACTGAAAACTAAAACAATAGCTACGATTGCTGAAAGTGGCAATAAAATACGTGTACAGCTTTTAACGAAATAGTTGTAAAAATTCCCCAGTTTGTCTGTGGTTCTTTCTCTCATTGCAGTAAAAACCATTACCGCAGCAGCGATTCCGACACCAGCCGAAACGAATTGCAAGAACATTAAAACCATTTGAGACAAATAAGAAACACCGCTTTCGCCTGAATAATGCTGTAAATCGCAATTGACTAAAAACGAAATAGCAGTATTAAAAGCCAAATCGGGTGTCATGGATGGATTATTATCTGGATTTAATGGTAAAGAACCCTGAAACAGTAAAACAAAGAAGCAGAGAAAGAACCAAAGCATATTGATGCTTAAAAGTGCTTTTAGGTGTTGTTTCCAGTTCATTTCTTCAGCTGGATTAATACCGCTGATTTTAAAAATAAATTTTTCAATTGGATTGAAAATTGGGTCAAGAAGTGTTTTATTTCCCAGGAAAACTTTAGCAATATATTTTCCTAACGGTATGGCTAAAATAACAGTGAGGATAAAAATACCTATGACGCCTATTAATTCTGTATTCATAATTTTGAGATTATTTTTTAGATTTTGATGTGATTTGTAAAATGGAACAAGCAAGGAATAAACTTTTAACCCTTAACTTATAACTCCTAACTTTTCACATTAGAATTTTTCAGGTTTGATTAATACATAAACCAAATACACGAAAACGGCGATTGAAATAATAAAGAGTGCTGTCATGATTTAGATTTTTTCAAAGAATTCAACTGATAAAAAACAAATCGCAAACAGTAAAACTGCCAAAGCGAGAAGAAGAATGGTAATCATAATTATTTTTAGATTTAAGATTTTAGTCCCGAAGCCTCGGGATAGATTTGTTTCGATTAAACAATTAAACAGTTAACCGATTAAACTTTCTAAACACCAGAGGTATTAACCTGTTTGATATATTCTGCTTTAAGTGTTTGTGGAAAAAGATGCGAGATATTGCAATGACGCATTTCCATAAAAGACGAAACCGAGAAAACATACACATTAGAAATGGCGTTTTTAGTTTCGATGCTTCCGGTGATAAATAACCGTTCGGCAAGGGCCAGGCATTTTTTAGCCCGAACGATATTTCCAGATATAATAGATTTTTTGGTTATCTCAGCAAACCGTTCGGCTTGTTTGTAGATTGAGGTTACTTGATTTTTCATTTGGAATGAATTTTTAATGTTCTCTCTCCTTATGCCAAAAGATGTTCCGAAAAAATGAAGATGTATGTAAGGTGTTGTAAATAAAAGGAATGAGTTTTTGTGCCAAAAATTAGCCATAAAAAAAGCCTATCAAAATGATAAGCTTTTATTGAAATGATAAGGTTGTTACGTTTCCTGCAAGGTTTCCAAAACCTTGTAGGTATTCTATTAAACGCAATATTTAAATTATTAAAAATCTAAACCTACAAGGTTTTGAAAACCTTGCAGGATTACGGCTGAATATTGTACTCCTCTAATTTTCTATACAAAGTCGCAATCCCAATTTCCAGCAATCTAGCCGTTTCCGCTTTATTGCCTTTCGTATAATTTAAAACTTTCTGAATGTGCAGTTTTTCAACACTCTGCATCGAGAAAGCCGACATTGGTTTCGAATTATTTTCCGATTGATGTTGCATTTCATAAGGCAGAACATCTGAAGTCAAAATATCGCCATTACTCAAAATAACCGATCTTTCGATAACGTTTTTAAGTTCACGAATATTTCCCGGCCAGGAATAATTTTCTAATTTCTGAAGAAAATCATCACCAATCTGCAAGGCTTTTTTATTCGTTTTTTCCGAAAATTGCTTCACGTAATAATTAGCCAAAAGCGGAATATCTTTCACTCTTTCTCGCAGAGAAGGCAATTTAATTTCGAAAATATTTAAACGGAAATACAAATCAGAACGGAAACGATGTTCGTCGCTTTCTGTTTTTAAATCACGATTTGTAGCTGCAATTAATCTGAAGTTTGATTTTTTTGGAGTCGTGTCACCAACGGGAATATATTCGCTGGTTTCTAAAACACGCAATAATTTAGCCTGAAGATCAATTGGCATTTCTCCAATTTCATCGAGAAATAAAGTTCCGCCATTCGCTTCTTCAATAAAACCTTTTTTATCTTTTAAAGCTCCGGTAAAAGCGCCTTGTTTATGACCGAAAAGTTCACTTTCTAAAATCTCTTTTGTGAAAGTACTGCAGTTTAGTGCCACAAAAGATTTTCCAACACGATTGCTGTTTTCATGAATGGCCTGTGCAAAAACTTCTTTTCCGGTTCCCGTTTCGCCAGTTAATAAAACAGTCGAATCGGTTTTAGCTACTTTTTGAGCCAAATCGATAACTTGTTCGATTCCTTTCGATTTTCCTATAATGGTAGAAAAAGAATATTTATCATTAATGCGTTTTTCTAACTGTTGCACTTTTTTCTGCAATTGTACTTTTTCTACAGCTTTATAAAGAAGCGGAATAATTTTATCGTTATCGTCGCCTTTTACAATATAATCGAAAGCGCCATTTTTCATTGCCTGAACGCCGTCGGGAATATTTCCGAAAGCGGTCAAAAGAATTACTTCAGCTAAAGGAAAATGGCTTTTTATGTTTTGAAGAAAATCTACGCCATTTCCGTCAGGCAGTTTTACATCACACAAAACAACATCAATTTCGGTTTGTTCCAGTTTTTTGAAACCCGATTTCAAATCTTTCGCTTCAAAAACTTCAAATCCTTCCGATTTTATAATTCGTGCCAGCAGACTTCTCAGTTTCTCTTCGTCGTCTATAATTAAAATTTTGTGTGTCATTTGCAGATAAGCTAAAACCGAATCGGTATTTGATGTACAAATTTAGCTTTAAATCGATTTCCTTTTTGGATTCAGCGGAAATTCTTGTGCAAATTCAATTTTCAGGATTGTTCCGTTATTATTTTCCATGGTCAAATTTCCGTCAATATCATCACTCAAACCTCTTATTAAACTCATTCCGAAAGAGTTTGTTTTTTTATCGCTGCCATTTGGATCAAACCCAATTCCGTTATCAGAAATCGTCAATTCATACAGATTTTCGTCTTTCGCTTCAAGCGTAATATAAATCATTCCGGTTTGGTCATTTGGAAAAGCATATTTAATAGAATTGGTAATCGCCTCGTTCAAAATCAATCCAAGCGGAACAGCCTGCGCCACATCTAATTCTAACGGATCGATTTTTACTTCAAAACGAATTCTCTGCCCAAGTGAAAAAGATTCACGCAAATATTCGACTAATTCTTTAATATAATTCGGCATATTAATAGTCGAAATATTCTCAGAATTATACAATTTCTGATGAATCAAAGACATCGAATGAATTCGGTGCTGACTGTTTTTAATTGCCGACAAAGCCATATCGTTTTCCAAATAAGCTGATTGTGAATTGAGAAGACTAATTACAGTCTGCAGATTATTTTTTACACGATGATGAATTTCTTTCAAAAGCCATTCTTTTTCGTCCAATAAATGTCTCAGGTTGGCGTTTGCTTTGCTGATTTCCTTTTCTTTTAATTCTAATTTGACATTATTTCGTTGTTTCAAACGATAACGATTGTACAATAATCCAATCGTAATGAGAAGCAAAACTAAACTCCATATTGAAACACTGTTCAACATTTTGGATTTCTTTAATGCAAGACCTTTTAAATTCGATTCCTGATTTAATAATTTGATTTCGTGTTCTTGATTTTGTGTTTCGTACTGAATTTTTAATTCTTCGATTTGTCTGTTTTTCGAAATACTATAAAGAGAATCACTTAACTTTTTAAATATTTTATAATTAGAAAGAGCAGAACGAAAATCACCTTTTAAAGAATCAATTCGATACAAAGCAGTCATCAAAGTTTGAGAGTTGTAATTTTTGTCGTATTTATTAGAAAGGGCTAAAACTTTATTAGTGTAATAAGTAGCTTTTTCAAGATTTTTTCTTCCTGCGTAGAAAGAGGCAATTGCAGAATAGCAATTGGCAACATCTCTAAAAGTTTCGGGAGAATCTAATTTGGAAGCATAAAAATCCATTTCTAGGAAATATTTTTCGGCTTTTACATAATTTTTTAATTCCCAATAACAGTTTCCAAGTGCAAAAGCAACCAACATTTGGTCAAAGGTATTTTTAGGCGGATACACTTTTATAATCGAATTGATATAAGTAATAGCTTCTTTATTTTGTCCTCGAATAGATAATGAAGCGGCAGAAGTTATAAAACTTTTATACCAGCTTCCGCTGTTTACAATATTGTCTTTACCGTATTCAATACTTTTCTGTGCCAGTTTCATTGCATCGTCAAAATGACCAATACCTAGATATACCATTGCCAAACGCATATAAAAGATATCTGCAAAAGTATAATCGTTTGTCTCTTCTATTCTGTTAACGCTTTTTTGTGCGTAATAAAGAGAATTTTTTAAATTGAACTGATTCGCTTCAATATAAGAAATAGTAGTTTCAGCATATTGCTGATGTTCAAAACCTATTTTTCGTAAATCAACTAAATTTTGATAGAGTCTTTTTTTGGCCTCATTTATTTTTCCTCCCCAAAAATAGATAGTAGTAATCTTCATGTAATTTTCGATTCTTTTTTCTTCTAGTTTTAAGGATGCATAAAGCGAAACGACTTCCTGAAGTATTTTTTCTTTTTCGGGATCCAGATTAAACAGGAGCGTTCCGTAAGCATCAAGAGCTTCAGCAAGATCTTTTTTGTCATTCTGTTTTCGGCATTCAGCTATGACTTCTAAAAATATTTTTTTGCCTTCTGTTTGATTATTGGCCTGATAATAATATTTGCCTAAAAGAATTAAACTCTGTTGCTTCCATTTTTTATTTTTAAGCTGATTGCTTGTGCGCAAAGCATCGTCAATATAAATTTTAGCATTTTGAAGATCTTCTAATTTTGTCCCAGTTTTAAAAAGATAAAAATTCGCTAATTGAAGCGATAATAAGATTCGATCTTCATTTTTTGTTTTTGGAAGTAGTTTTTTAACAGAATTAGTATCTTCTTTTTCAATTAAATCTTTTCCAATAATATACGAACCATTGTTAAAACCTTCATCGTATGCTAAAGAAACAGGAAGTTTATAAGCTTTACAAGCTAAAACTACCGAGCTGTCTACATCAATAGCGCCTTGGTTGGCATTAAACAAATACATAGAACAAGCTTGAATAAGTAATCTTTTTTTAGGAAGATTATATTTGGCAACAGTTGGAGATAATTGACCATGTGAAGAATAACTTACAAGCAAAATCAAATAGAAAATGATTCGTTTCATAACAGGTTATAAATTAGTTTTTTGGATTGGTTTTGGTAAACAAATATAGAAAGAAAGAAGTCTGACTTTTTTAAAAAATATCAAGAAAATTCACATTAAATATGATTTTTTTGATATAAAATTTCGGAAATACTGAAATTACTGGTGTTATTTAACTAATTTTATACCAGATAATTATAAAAATATAATATTACAAATACTACATTTATGGGAACTGTGTCTGAAAAAAGCACCCAATCTGAAAATAACAACTTACAAAAGCAAATTTTAATTGTCGAAGATCAGTTTATTGAAGCGCATGATCTGCAATTAATTCTCGAAAAGGCAAACTATAATGTCATTGGAATTGTACGTTCTGTTGATCAGGCTTTGGAAGTAATTCAGATCCAAAAACCGGACTTGATATTTGTAGATATTATGCTGAAGGGAAGCCAAACCGGAATTGAGCTTGCTCATATTTTAAAAGAAAAAAATATTGGTTTCATTTTTGTCTCGGCCAATTCAAGTAAAGGAATTTTAGATCAGGCGAAGACAACTCATCCATACGGATTTATCGTAAAACCGTTTCGGGAACAAGATATTTTAACGACGCTGGAAATTGCTTTTTACAGACAAAAGTATAGCTTGGAATCGCAGTTAATGCAACAATTGGAATTGAAAAATGAGATAACGGAATTGATCAATTCCAATCTAAAGTTAGAAGATGCTTTATTAGCTTTCGCTAAAATCATTCAGACTTTTATCTCTTTTGATTATCTGGAAGCCGGATTTGTAAATGCAGAAAAATATTCAAACCTCGGAATCATCCGAAAAAATATCAATCAATACCAAATTATCAATGTAGAAAAGCTTTCGCAGATTGCCGAAATATCCATTCGGGAATTGAACGAAACCTATATAAAATCGCAAATTGATATTAAACCAATTATTTACAGCGAAGAATCTCTGATAAATAATTTTCAGGCTGCGCCGATAAAAGGAATTATTTCGCATAATTTCGGAATCAAATCGTATTTGGTTTTCCCACTTTCTATTGCTGTTTCACAGCGTTTTTGCTTTACATTCTACAGTCGTAATTTTAATGTGTATTCAGATGAAAATCTGAAATTATTATCCAATCTTGAAAATACTTTTTCTCAGTTTATTTCCCGTTTTTATCTGACTGAGCCAATAATTCGTACTGAACCTAAAGAGATTCCTGTAAAAAAAGAAAAAGCAGAAAACATAAAATCAGGTTTTGAAGGTATAATTGGAAACAGTTCGCAAATGGTAACGGTTTTTAATTACATCAAAAAAGTGGCACCATCGGATACTTCTGTTTTGATTTTAGGAGAAAGCGGAACAGGGAAAGAAAAAATTGCCAAAAGCATTCACGATTTATCTCCAAGAAAAGATAAACCGCTTATTATAATAAACTGCGGAGCCATTCCTGAGAATCTGGCTGAATCGTTACTTTTCGGACATGAAAAAGGTGCTTTTACAGGAGCAACTGAAAAACGAATTGGGAAATTTGAGCTTGCAAACGGCGGAACAATTTTCTTAGATGAAATAGGAGAGATGCCTCTGGAACTTCAGGTAAAATTATTGCGTGTTTTGCAGGAACGAGAAATTGAACGTGTCGGCGGATTAATGCCGATAAAAATTGATGTCCGAATTATCGCGGCAACCAATAAAAATCTGGAAGAAGAAGTCGCAGCAGGACGCTTTAGAATGGATTTGTATTATAGACTTCATGTATTCCCTATAATGGTTCCGTCTCTAAAAAAAAGAAAAGAAGATATTCCGGAATTGACAGACCATTTTATAAATATCTACAGCGAAAGAATGAACCGAAAAGCTCCTGTACTTTCAGAAAACGCTTTACAGCAGATTATGAATTACGACTGGCCCGGAAATATCAGGGAATTAGAACACCTTATTCAACGCACCATTTTACTCACCGAAGGCAATACGATTAAAAATATCGAGTTTTCGCCTTCCTCCAAAATACATGCACAACAGCAAAGCACCGATTCATTTTCGATTAAAACCATCATGGAAAATGAGCGTGACTACATATTATATATACTAAAAAAATGTAATGGAAAAATTTCAGGAGCAGGCGGTGCCGCCGAAATTCTGGACATTCATCCTTCGACTTTAAATTCGAAAATCAAGAAATTAGAAATTAAAAGAGAAATCAGTTAGTTTGATTTATAGTAACGAATGTTTTTAAACACATAGAAACATAGCTTTTGTTACTGCTGAAAGGCATTTCACTTTTAATAAAACACATAGCTATGTGTTAGAAACTAGTTTCTTTTAGTTATCTTTTCACTGTAAAGAAATATTTATGTTTCTATGTGTTTAAAAAAATAATCAAGTAACTTTCTCAATCCATTTTGAAATACATTCTGCGACTTCCTCCCATTCAGACTGTAGAATTACAAAATGATTTTTGTTTTTAAATTCCTTATAACAAGTTATAGAATGCACATTTCTGTGTTTTTTGAAATTCCACAAAACGAGTTTTGGAGTAATAATTTGATCTTCTGAACAAGAAATAAAAAAGAGCGGAACATGTTTTTTCCTGAAATTGATTTGAGCATTTTTTGAGAATAGATTTCGAAGCGCTTTTTTAGATTCCGGAATAATTAATTTCTCGTATTCTTTTTGCTGTTCTTTGGCAGGTACATTAATAAAGAAGTTATTTTGCCAGTCTTTATAAGGTAGAATCACTGTTTTTTTAGGAGAGAAAACATTCCACGTATAACCTAAAATAGTTTTATAAAACGAAAATTGGAAAGCCGTAAAACCTTTTGGAGGAAAAGAATTGATGCAGATTCCAGCTTCGGCCAAATCTTTCTGAATGAGTAATTGCACTAAAAGTCCGCCATAAGAATGTCCTATTAAAATAGGTTTTTCAGGAAGTTTTTCAATGATTTCCGTATAATAACACAAAAGATCAAATAAAGTAATCGATCCAATTTTTACGCACGGATTCTGTTTTCTTAAATTTTCTACCGAATCATTTTTATGAAGCCAGGGCGGAGCGACCACTTTGTATCCTTTGTTTTCAAAAAAAGCAAGCCATGCTTCCCAATAAAAATGACTCACAAAAGCTCCCGAAATAAACACAATCGTTTTTGTATTAGAAAGATACATAGCAGGAATTTTTACGTTATATTTTAAAATACAATCTATATGCCTGTTTGAAAAAGTCTTATTATTACTGAGCTGATGAGGTTTTGACTCAATTGGAATTATTATATTTCGTTAAATACTTTTTAATGTATTGAAATATCATTTTTTTGAATGTTCACAATGGGAAATTAGGCGCGGATGAAACGGATTCGCTTTGCGAAAACGCGGATAAAAACGGGTTTTTCATTCGCATCTTAAAAAAAATCCGTGTAAATCCGTGTCTTTGCGATAGCAAATCTGCTTCATCCGTGTGCGATTCTACAGCATTTAGTAGTTTGTTTTTAAAGAAAATGTACCTTTAAAAAATCTAACTAACCTAAAAAATGAAAACACCACATTTCAGAATACAAACACTTTTATTCATTTTGGTTCTTTTACTTCAATGTTTTTTCAATACTGTTTATTCGCAAAAGATTTCCTTTAAAATAAAACTAAAATCAGAAAGTAAAGTAGAAATAAAAGCTTCTCCATTAAAATTCAATAAACATTTTGCTTACAGTTTTACGCTTGATGATGGTTATCGTTCAGCTTACTTAACCGCTTTCCCGTTATTGAATGGCGGAAAAATCAGTAATCCGGATAAGAACGAATGGAAAGTCGATCAGGGAGGAGACGGAACAACTTCAAAAGGTCTTTTTTATTCGGACGGATTTGGAAATGAAATTCCGTTTAAATTGGCATTAGCTATCAATGGCGCATCTATTCATGATTCTCCGGAAAATCGTGGGCATCTTTCATGGACAGAAATAAAAGAAATGTACAACGCGGGCTGGGATATTCTGAATCATAGTTTTCATCATGCGACCAAACACGGAACAAATTATAAGACAGAAGTAATTGACAATAAAGCTTCAATTCAACAAAATTTAGATTTTACGATGTCTCATTTTGTAGTTCCGGGTGGAGAAGGCGATCCTGATTATCATTTAGAATATGAAAAGGAAGCTTTGGCAAACGGACATCTTTCTGTTGCTTCCTATAAAGGTGAAGGACCAGTTTATAAGGTAAATTCTAAAGTCGATTTAGATAAATTGATTTCGGCCAGAACTTTTGTCTTGAGTTCAAAAGATACAACGAGTTTTAAAACGATGGATCGTTATTTAAAAACCATAGATTCGATTGTAAAACAACCAGAAAATGTTTGGTTCAATGATTTTACACACGGAACAGGAAACGGAAATTTGTGGAATTTAAGCATGCGTTTCCCAGATTTCAAATATTATATGACAACACTAGCAGATAAATATGGTGCAAAAGGAAATGATTCTATCTGGATGGCACCGTGGCAGGAAGTTTACGAATACATTTGGCTAAGAGACCGAATCAAAATCGAATATAAACAAAACAAAAAAGAAATAGAAGTTACAATTATAATTCCTGAAATTCCAGAAGTGTTTCGACACAGAGATATTTCATTAAATATAGAAACACCATCGAAATTTGAAATCGAATCACCCAAAGATTTGAATATAAAAGACGACGGAAAAACAACTCATAAACAGATTTTAATCCAATTGAAATAAAAGTTTAGCCACAGATTAAAAGGATTAAAATGATTTTTTGGCTTGTGCTAAAAATCATCACAAAGATTCATCTCTCAAAATAAATAATCCTTCTAATCTTTTTAATCTGTGGCTTAAAAAAAATAATTCGTGAAAATTCGTGGAATTAGTGGCAAAAAAAAAATCAATTAATCTCTTTCTCGTTGTCCTTTATAAAAGTATCGATATTCATTAAATACGGATCAATTACAATTCGCTGAGGTTTTGTTTTCAGTTTAATCTTTCCTTCAATTTTATTGTTTTTTACTGCGAAAGGATAACGAAACAGCTTACCATTTTCATCATAAATTCCAATATCTATTGTTGGATCATTTACTATTAAAGTACGTTTTCCAGTAGCATTTTCTCTGAATTTTTCAGAAACAGCTTTAAAAGAAATTTCATAAAAACCATTTTTGTTCTGACTTTCAACCGAATTTATTTTAGAAGAATACGTAATAATCTGCTTAAACATTTCATCCAATTTAGGATGCGGTTTAACATCTGCAACAGCATAAATTTCCTTTAATAAACTCTCAGCATCAGGAATCGGATTTGGATATTTCGAATGATTTAGAAAATTTCGCAAAGCCAGATTCACTTTTTCTTCCCCAATCAAAACTCTTAATTGGTGCATCACCAGCATACCTTTATCATAAGGCAGATGTGGAGTTTCATAATTGGTTTTATATAAAGGTGTTTCAGGCTCGTAACTGCGGCTGCTTAAATACAAATCGAGATGAATTTTTAAAGTTTCCAAAGCTTTTTCCAAACCATGTTCTTTTTCGTAAAGCATTAATTCGGTGTATTGCGCGAGCATTTCGGTCAAAAGCCAGCTTCCTTCTTTTTGTTCCGGACTTATCTGCGCATTTCCCCACCATTCGTGCGACATTTCATGTGCTGTCAATTGGTTGATAATATCTTCTTTGTCCTTGTTGTTGAGGTTGCTGTAAAATCCGAAATTCTCTTTCATATAAACCGTAGACGGATAAGAAGTCGCGGCAAATCCATCAGCGAAAGCGGAAACTTCGGCATAACGAATCGTTTTATACGGATATTTTCCAAAATTACTTTGGCAGTAATCCAGCGTATTTTTTACATCCTGAATCAGTTTTGCAATATTTCTGGAATGCCTTTTATCATAATAAACTTCGATTGAAATGCCTTTATAATTTGTTTTTTTGATTTCATATTCAGCAGAAGAAAAAGCAAATCGAAACGGAATTTTTCCGTTAGATTGATAATGAAAATAATTTCGGTCGTCTTTTTTCCAGTTTCCAATTAAATTCCCAACCCCAATGGCAGTTTGATTTCCAGAAGTCGAAACAACAGCATCGTAATCAATAAAATCATTTGCAGCATTTGATTTCTCTTCCAGTTTTTTCAATGGAGTCTGAGGTTTCAAATGCCTTTTCGTGCGCTCTTTTTTACTACTGATTTCATTCGAATCCTGATAACCAAAAAGTGGAAAATAACGACTTATTCGCATAAAAGATCCATTTTCGATTATAGAATTAAAAGCAGTATGTTCTTTAAATGGCGACCACGAAGATTCAAAAGAAAAACTCATTGTCATTTTTTGTTGAGGTTCTAAAGGTTTTTCCAATCGATACCAATAATGATGAAATGCCGAAACGTCATTTAAGTTTTTAGCATTCGGAATTTCAAAAGAAACAAGTTTCGAATTTCGATCTATATATAGGAGTAAACTATCAATTGGTTTTTCAGCGTTATTGATTAATTCATAAGTTCCTTTTACTTCGTAACGGTTTTCTTCGGGAAATAAATCAACATTACTTTTTACGGAAATAATCGTTGGCTGAACCAGATTCGTATATTTTTTAAACTGACGTTCGTATTGTTCGCTCCAATTATTCTGATCATCTTCGGTCAAATAAGGATATTCGATATTCGTTTTATAAAAAAGATAACTTCCGAAACCAATAAAAAGAAGAATTCCAAAACCCAAAGTTGCTTTTTGAATTGTATTAAATGAATTTCTGCGAAAGGTTTTTACAATTGACGTATTTCTTTTCCATAAAATCCCAGTCAAAGTCAAAAGCACTAAAGCCAAACCAAGATTGTAAAACATCTTAATATGAAACGGAAAAGTATAAGTTCCAAAACCATTCAAATCAAAATATTCTCTTTTAAAAGAATCTCCAAATCGTAATAACGGATGAGAAATTCCCAGTTGTTCGCCAATTCCGGTACAAAACAAAATGCAGATAAAGGCAGAAACGGCCAATCCTAAATATTTGTTTTTAACGAAAGTCTGAATCGTAATGACCAAAATCGAAATCAACAACAACGGAAATCCGAGATAATAAAATAAAGAAAGATAAAGACCAATTTCGATAGGAGCATTTGCATGAACAAGCTGAAATCCGCATCCAATCAAAATACTGATACTGATTATGAGTAACGGGATAATAAAAAGCGCCGTTAATTTTGCCATTAAAACTGAAAATTGAGAGTAAGGAGCTGTATTTTCCAGCATTTCAAATTTCGAATTCTCGCTTCGGTTTACTAATTCATTGCTGTAAAATAGAAGTATTAAAATCAGGATAAACGGAAGACGATCCATTATAGTCGAAATCATCAAAGCCGTATCCGTAATTTTTTCCGCTAATCGGATTCCGCCGTCAATTTCGTCTGAAATCTCAATCATCAGTAAACCAGAGAATAAAAGTACGATCAGTAAAAACGGAATTCCTTTCAAAACCAGAAAAATATCCATTTTAAGATTGCTCATAAAAACGGCTGAATTATGTCTGAAAGTTTTGAATTCGATGTTTTTCGGAACTTCGGAAGAAAGAACTTTTGTTTGTTCTTGAATAACTTTTGTTGTTTTTACTTTTTTAGTTTTCGTTTTTCGGAAAGAAAACAATCTGTAAGAAATAAAAATCAACAGAAATGAAATAGTAATCCAGAGAATTCGGTTGTATAAAAAATTCCCCGAAAGCGAAACCAGTTGGGTATTTTTTTCGATGGAAGTCCAATATCTCGTTTGTTCCAAAAAAGCCGCCAACCCAAACGGATCAACCTTTGCTGCCCAAGACATGGCTTTCGCCGAAGAAGGAGAAGCATTGGCAAATATGGGTGAATTCGAAAATATCGAACCTGCTATATAGAGGATGTAAATTAATAAACCGCCAACATAAATAAAAAGTTTACTTCTGGTAAGCCAAGCCAAAGCTGTCAATATAGAAAGGCATAAGAAAATATTCGGAATCACAATTACCAAATAAGGCCAGAGATAATTTAGAATTTTAAAAGGACCAATTTCACTTTCAGAAAGCCAGGACATTTGATGGCCAATGATCATTCCCAGAATAAACATTCCAAAAGAAACCACAGCAATACTAAAAGCCGTAATAAATTTGCTTCCCAAATAATGAAACTTCGAAACAGGCGAAGAGAAGATAATGGAATCGAACTTGGTTTCATATTCTCTCAAAAAACTCTGCGCCGCCAGAAGTGTAATCGAAAATATCGTCATAAGTGAAATCAAGCCAATCGCATACGTAAGCACATACGGACTGTTTTTATAAGCACCCGAAAAAGAGAAATTCGCAAAAGCACTCACAAAAAAGCCTAAAACCAAATAAATAATAAATGTGGCATAAAATGTCCAGTTTCTGGTATTGTTATGCCATTCAAATCGAATTAATTTAGAAAGCATAGCCTTAATTTTTAAATTGATTTTGGGATAAAACACTGAAATAAACATCACTTAAATCTGGCGAGATCAATTCAAAACCAGAACCAGGCTGATAATCTGAGAAAACATGAATATTAATTTTCCCTGAATTCAAGTGAGAAGAAATAATATCGAAGTTTAATTTATGATCTTCTAATTCCCATTTCTGAATCGCCTTGGTCCAGATTTTACCTTTCAAGGTTTCAATTGTTTCATCAGGTTTTCCTTCGAGAATCAATTTTCCGTTAGAGATAATTGCCATTTTTGGACACAAGTCACGAACGTCTTCTACAATATGAGTAGATAAAACCACAATGATGCTTTCGCCAATTTCGCTCAACAGATTATTAAATCGGTTTCTTTCTTCAGGATCCAATCCAGCCGTTGGCTCATCTACAATAATAATCTTCGGATTTCCCAACAAAGCCTGAGCAATTCCAAACCGTTGTCGCATTCCTCCCGAAAAAGAATGAACCGCTTTGTCTTTATGCTGCAATAAATTGGTCTGCTGTAACAAATACAAAATCTGATCGTGTCTTTCCTTTTTATTGACGATTCCTTTTAAAATAGCTAAATGATCGAGCAGACGATAAGCAGAAATTTTAGGATAAACTCCAAATTCCTGTGGCAGATAACCCAAATTTTGTCTGATAAACATTGGATTTTCAATAATATTAGTTCCGTTAAATTCAATAGAGCCAGAAGTTGGTTCCTGTAAAGCGGCAATCGTTCGCATTAAAGTAGATTTTCCTGAGCCATTCGGGCCAAGCAGGCCAAACATGCCGTTTGTAATTTCAAGCGATAAATGGTCGATCGCTTTTGTACCGTTCTCATACGTTTTGGTGAGATTTTTGATTGATAAACTGTTCATTTTTTGATTGATTTTTGATGATTGATTGAATAATGATTTGAAAAGTTCAGGCAATAGAATTCCTGTCGGCTTCAAAAACCGATTTTTTTATAAAGAAGAAATAAGATTTAAAAGAAAACTATTCAGCTACATATTCTAAAATATCACCTGGCTGGCAGTCCAATATTTTACAAATCGCTTCAAGTGTATCAAATCGGATTCCTTTTGCTTTCCCAGTTTTTAAAATGGATAAATTGGCGGGTGTGATATCTAGTTTCTCTGCCAATTCTTTACTCTGCATCTTACGCTTGGCAAGCATTACATCAACGTTTACAATTATTGGCATAGTTATATAAATAAGTCTTGTTCGTTCTGAAGGTTTAAACCTTGTTTAAAAATAGCTGCTAAAAAATAAGCAAAAGCGCCCAGCATTCCGTGCAGTATAATAAAAAGCGAAACTTCGTTATCCAACGGAACAAAAAAGAAAGCAATGAATATTACGATAGACGGAATTAATAAATTGGATAAATAAAATCGCCTTAAATGTGAAATACCATTTACTGTAAATAATTTAGGCTGAAAAAATATTCTGAAAACATTGCTGCTCAATAAAAAGAATAATCCGTACAAACTCAATGGCGCCAGAAAATCGAATAAAATATAAGGCAGGTTATAATCGCCCAACATCAATGGGTGAGAAGTAAACGGATAACAAACCTGAAAATACTTTCCATTATCTTTAAAAGTCAAAAACAGTCCTGTTGTTAATGTGAAAACAGAATAAAACGCCAAAAAGAAATAAACCACAGCTAAAAATCGGGTGAAGTAAAATAGTATTCTCGATACAATATGAGTTGTCTTCATATATCTTAAAAGTTAGATTGATATTGCAAATGTATAATTAATTATTGTAAAACGATAATTAATTATCAAAAAATAATTATTACAGAAGTTAAATTGAATATTATAATTCTCTTAACATTAGAAAATAAAAGGCATCCGAATAAATGAGTTAATTTTGCATATTAGCATTTTTTTATATGAAAAACCCAATTTCAGTCTCATTATTAGACCTCGCTATCATTACTCAGGATAGCAATGCATCAGAAACATTTCAAAAAACAAAAGACATAGCGCAATTAGCAGATACTTTAGGATACAAACGGTTTTGGCTTGCAGAACATCACAATATGGCACATGTTGCGAGTACAGCAACAGTTGTTTTAATTGGTTACATAGCCAGTCAGACAAAAGATATCCGAGTAGGATCTGGTGGAATCATGCTTCCAAATCACTCTCCTTTAGTAGTGGCAGAACAATTTGGAACTTTGGAAACACTTTACCCAAACCGAATCGATTTAGGTTTAGGAAGAGCGCCGGGAACAGATCAGCCAACAGCCGAAGCCATTCGAAAAGACTTTTTTGAGCAGGCACAGCGTTTTCCGCAAAACGTGAGCAAGCTTCAAGAATACTTTTCAAGTGAAAATGCCACAGGAAAAGTGCGTGCTTTTCCAGCAGAAGGTTTAAAAATTCCAATCTGGATTCTCGGTTCAAGTATGGACAGTGCAGCATTAGCAGCAGCTTATGGATTGCCTTATGCTTTTGCCGGACACTTTGCACCAAAATTGATGATCCAAGCATTTGAATTTTACAGAGAAAATTTCCAGCCTTCAGAATTTTTGGATAAGCCCAAAACAATGTCATGTGTAAATGTAATCGCAGCAGACACCAATGAAGAAGCTGAATTATTGTCTACAAGTTTGTATCAAATGTTTTTGAACTTAATTAGAAACGATCGTAAAGGTTTACAGCCGCCTGTTCCGTCATTAGATGATATTATGAACGAAGCAGAGCGCTTCCACGTCAATCAAATGACGGCAGGAACTTTTACTGGAAACAAAGAACAGTTAATAACCGATTTGAAAAAGTTTATTGACTACGCCAGAATCGATGAATTGATGATAACAAGTCCAATCTACGATCATCAGGCAAAACTAAAAAGTATTCAAATCACAAAAGAAGTAATTGATAGTTTAAATGAAAGTATACATATATAAGTACACTATATAATATAATAGTAGATCTCATCTGAATAACCCGACAGTTTTCCAAAACCTGTCGGTTTTGTTTTTTTACACATATATATAATAGTTTAATTCCGATTTTCCGTAGAGACGCACCGCAGTGCGTCTAATGCGTATAAAGGACATGAAAGAGGGATAAGATTTAATCAATGCAATTGGAATTTGGAATTTCAAAAATTAGGATTTAACTTTTGAGGAGTCATTTCACGCTATCCGCTTCACACGAGCGATAGCGAACTGACGAAGTAATCTTTTTGTGGCGAACCCCGCCACAAAAAGGATTTCTCCCGAAGCTTCGGGACTATCGGGGCTAGGGGATGGGTTTCCAGAAGAAATTTCACTGAAGAATGGAGGATGTTTCAGAAAAATAAGAGAAAAACTCAGCGACTTTGTGACTTTGCGAGATTAAAAAGAGCATAAAAGAAGCCTTCGCGTCTTAGTGTCTTTGCGGTAAACCACCCCAGGAAACAGCAAAACAAAGAAAAACCCC
>NZ_JBMDKA010000015.1:0-158904 GCF_057809475.1 Flavobacterium sp. FG19
GGTAAAATAGTTATAGAATCGTAATAAGACACATAAAAAAAGCTCCGGAGGAGCGACATATATTTAGATTTACAAAAAAAACATTGCCGGCTATAAATATTCCGCTTCTCTGAAGCGTACAAAAAGAAAAAAGCTGTCCTTTTGAGACAGCTTTTCTTTAAATTTATAAACCGGTTATTATCCGATTTTTGAGATCTGTACATCCAACTGGAATTTACCAGCAGCTTCGTTTTCATCGATCAAATCAAAAAGTTCTAAAGCTCTTCTTGCATTTTTCTCTTCTTCTCTCTGCTCAGCAACATACCACATCATAAAATCTTCTGTAGCATAGTCATTCTCAGCTCTGCATTTTGCGATTACTTTATTTACGGCCTGAGTAACTGCAATTTCATTTTGTAAAGCAATTTCGAATACTTCTCTTAAAGAAGCAAATTCCTGCTGTACTTCCGGAACAGACGGTGTAACGGCTATCCCTCCCATATCTGTAATATATTTGAAAACTTTTAGAAAATGCTCTCTTTCTTCTTCGGCCTGTTTGTACAAATAAGATGCTGAATTTGCATAACCATTTCTATCCAGCCATGCCGCCATAGCCAAATATTTGTTTGAAGCGTCACTTTCTAATTTTGCCTGTAAGTTTAATATATTTTCTACACCTTCAACTAATGAAGTACGTGTTCTTAGTAAATCTTTCATATCCTTTAATTTTTAGATGTGTAAAATTACAAAAACTAAAGAAAACAGCCCTAACTGCCTGAAAATTTGGATTTAATCTAAGTAAGAATCTAAATAAGCTCTACGTTTACTATATTACAAAGCATAGAATGCAGATTGAGGGTAAATTTAGTTCCGTTTAATAAATCTCTTAACTGCACAATTTCGCAGATGGTAAGATTTCTGGAAAAATTTCTTTTGGTAGTTTCAATCAACTGTGCGTCTGACTGATCAGATAAATCATAAAGCATGTTCAAAATGTCAACGCTGTTAACCTTTCTTTGAAAAATCAAAAAATCGTGAATTTTATAACTTGACACGGTATCAACAAAATTGATAATTATACTATTGGTCAAATCACATTGATAACTGTATCCTTTTTCGGTTTCAAATAATACTTTGGTGGTCAAATCACTAACTAACATGCTGATAAAATATGATAACGGTGCAAAAATATATAATTTAAAGCAATTAAACACGTAATTAAGACTAATTTAAAATAACAAAAATTGTTAATCTATTTAAAAACAGCCTAAGTACACTAAAAACTGTAACATTTTGGAGGACCTTTAGTCTAATTCTGAAAACAAATAACTAAGAAATTATGCAGGCGCACGAAATAGATTATCAGATTTTTGGAGAAGAAATGCAATATGTTGAAATAGAACTGGATCCGCAGGAAATTGTTATTGCCGAAGCCGGCAGCTTTATGATGATGGAAAGCAACATCCAGATGGAAACGATATTTGGAGATGGTTCTCAACAGCAAGGTTCAGGTTTGTTTGGTAAACTTTTAAACGCAGGTAAAAGAGTACTTACGGGAGAAAGCTTGTTTATGACGGCATTTTTAAATCAGGGAAACAGCAAAAGTAAAGTTTCTTTTGCATCGCCTTATCCGGGAAAAATCCTTCCCATTGACTTAACGGAATTTCAGGGCAAGTTTATTTGTCAAAAAAGTTCCTTTTTATGTGCTGCCAAAGGCGTTTCTGTGGGCATAGAATTCTCTCAGAAACTGGGACGTGGTCTATTTGGCGGTGAAGGTTTTATCATGCAGAAAATTGAAGGAGACGGAATGGCATTTGTGCATTCCGGAGGAACAATGGCCAAAAAAGTTTTGGGTCACGGCGAAGTCCTAAAGGTAGATACAGGATGTATTATTGGTTTTACCAAAGACGTAGATTATGACATTGAATTTATTGGCGGGATCAAGAATTCTATTTTTGGAGGCGAAGGATTGTTTTATGCCACACTAAAAGGTCCGGGAACGGTTTACATACAATCGCTGCCTTTCTCCAGATTAGCCGACCGTATTATTGCATCGGCACCAAGATCCGGCGGCAGCAGCCGCGACGAAGGAAGTCTGCTGGGAGGATTAGGAAATCTTCTGGATGGTGACAATAGGTTTTAATAAAAAAAACGGCTTTCATTTCTGAAAGCCGTTTTGGTTTATTGCTTATAAATATATTATCGTTTTAAAACTTTAAAAGTCTGTGTTTTTTCTCCAGCTTTAATTTTTACAAAATAAACTCCTGCAGCACCATTTATTGTTAAATCAAATTTTGATAAATCAACCGCTTTTTGTTCGCTTATTTTTTTTCCGGCCGCATCATATATCTGTACTTCTGTATTTCCTCCATAATTCCTTAAATCGACAGCGATCTTACCAGAAGTTGGATTAGGATAAACAACTGCATTTGAATTCTTTGTAAATTCTTCTGCCGACAGGGTATTTTCATACTTAAGTATCCCGCAGTCTTCATTAAAATGAATTACTGTCCCATCTACACCATTAGTGGTTAATGAGCTTCCAAAGCTGCCGTAATTATTTCCTCTTAAGTTACTCGATAAATAAAATGATCCGTCTTCTGCCCTGAAAAAATCAAACATTTCCATATACGGTACACTACCATGGTTTTTATTATCTCCATTAGCAGTTATCTTTTTTAAATTACCGGACAGATCATAGGTCGCCAAAAAGAAATCATAGCTGCTCATAGATACATTATAATTCTTCCCATCGGCTGTCACAAAGTTACCTCCATCTGCAGCGGCACCAATAATATACAGTTTATCTTTATCCTTAATTATTTTAGCTCCGCCTCCGCCAGTATATTGAGTTCCTGTTATCCATTCACATTTTCCTGAAGAATTAATTTTCGCTGCATAAAAAGACCCAACACTATTTTGAGTTATTGTTCCATCACTATTTTCAAAGAAATGCACCGCTTTTGATCCATCACAATCATTGCTTCCGGTAATATAACTATTTCCATTTTCATCTGTAACAAACGAAGCTATAGTAGCACCTTCGAAAAAAGAATCTTTCGTATTACTTCTCATTTTCCATTGTAAAATTCCATCTGTATTGTATTTCACAAAAAATGATTTGGAACCGTATCCTTCAAAACCTTTTAATACCTCCGGCGGCGCGGCATTACCTGCTGAGTAAAAATTGGCATCAAATTCGTAATTTCCTCCTACATAAATATTATTGTCTCTATCAAATCCAATATCCCTGATTCCAGCGCCATTTACATGGCTAAGCGTAATTCCTGCATACCAGATTACGGATCCCTCAGGCGATATTTTTAAAATTGCCGTATTACTTGCCTGTGATGTTACCATCTCCTGATTAATTTCAGTCGACCGTACTCCGTTAAAATACAAAGGGAATTTACCTGAATAGCCATAACGCATAGTAATTGGTGCAACTAAATTATTATCATTATCTATATAAAGTTTTTCTGCCAGCGGACCATCTATAGTACTGTTTAATCTCCAAATCATCCTTCCCTGATTATCGAGTTTAACAATGTATCCAATATCGCTGGTAGAACCGATTAATGGACTCAATTTTATTCTTTCTCCTTTATTGTCAATAAAAATACCTTCGTGCGTACCGCATATGTATATATTTCCATCCTGATCTACTACAGACGAAAATATTTTATCTCTTTCACGAACCACCGGTTCATGTTCTGTACTAACCATCCATTTTACTACACCATTTCGATCATATTTGGTTAGAAAGCTTCCTTTTTTATTTTTAAAATTAGGTTTAACTCCAATTTTCGAATCAAATATCTGATCATTAAATCCTCCTGAAACCAAGAACCCGTCTTCTGTTTTAGTTAAACCGTAATTACCTTCGTATTCATATCCATTCCAGTCAGAGTCAACTCCATTATTAATTAACGCCCAGCAATTATCTGAGTTTTCAGGATTATTATAAATAAAAGGGCCTTCTTTCTCTATTTTATCGTAACAATCATTATCTGACCAGACTTCAAGATCGACTTTTGTATCTCCTTCTTTTGAAAAGCTGCTTTTCACGATTGCAGCTGTTGAACTGCTTGTTGAAGCATTAGGACTAAAATCCCATTTATAATGTTGTGCCTCAATTGCTTTTTGATAAAATGTTGTAACCTCGTCAGGCTTAGCATTGATCAAATCTTTATAAAACTCTGCTTTTGTATGCTCCACATCAATATGAATTCTATCAGTAAAACTAATAACACAATTAGCATTTACATTTTTAGCTTCTAAATAATAATCTCCGGATTCGCTAATTAAATTACTGGTAAAAGAAAGTGTTTGTCCGTTACCCGGTTCGCTGGTTCCGAATGATGAAGAACTATTTTTTAAGGTATACACAACGTCAATTTCGGAATTTTCAATCTGAACGGTGACAGGTTCGCTCTTGCAAAGAATATTATCGCTTATAGTAACCGGTAAATTAATTTTTGGAATTGAACTCACATAAATAGTTTTAGAATCTGTAGATTCAACACCGAAACTATTGGTAACTGTGTATTTAATTTCATAATTCCCTGCTGTTTTGAAATTATAAGTCAGGTTACCGCACACAGCATTAACCTGCACATCATTTACAAACCATTTACAACTTGCAACACCTCCAGTAAGCGGCTTTAAGGTTAAATTACTTTCGACACAGCCGCCTGTTAATCTTGAAACGTTTACATAAGGAATCCTGGTTCCGCCTCCATTAGTAGTTTTTAATAGTACTCCGGAATTTCCACAGGCATAAAAAGCCGTATTCGCCATTTGTTTCCAAAAACAATTAATGCCATAATTCAAAGAAGTTGTCTGCCACTCTAATGCCTGACTGCTGGCAACAAAATAAATACCATGATCTGTTCCCACATACTCGCCTGTTCCGTTAGCAGAAATACACTTTGCATTTAACGGACCATTATAAAAGTTGGCATGGTCATTATTCAGTGAATTATTATAGCTATAATACGCAAATCTGTTTCCTGCACAAAAAGTTATTCCATTATTAAATGTTCCATAGCCGTAAGTGATGGCCTTAATATCAGAACCAGGCGTTGGTACTTCAACAAAATTATATCCTAAATCAAAATACTCAAAATAAAGTATCTTACCGGTAGTGGCTATTTTGCATCTGCTTTGATAAAAAGCAATGGAGGAAAAATTATCGGTACCCAGATTTTTAATTCTTTGAACACCAGCTGCTGTAAAATTAACAATGAGCCCGTTTTCTCCTACTGCAAAATAGGATCTGTTATACTCTGAATATGTAATCTGGTTTAGGTTTGAGTTTTCCTGGCCTTTATATATAATTTGATAATTAAGTGATGGCAGTTCAACTTTTATAATAACAGCCTGTTTTGTCAATGCATTCTGTCCGCAGGCAAAAACAACTCCTTCAGAAGCAGAACCTGTTATATCTGAATAGCAGTGACTAAAAACGGTATTATTGTAGATATCGGCATTTTCACTTCCATCTGTTATCTCAAATCTCTTCCAGCTTGATGATCCTGCACCTCCGTCTGATGTATAATAAAGGCCTTTTTTTCCGGAAACCAAACCATTATTACCCAAAAAAACAACACCGGTTAAATCATCTGTTAAACCGGTATTTAAGTTTTCCCACTGGCAGAAGGCAAACTGAACGTTAAGTAAAAATAAAACACAGAGTAAAGTTGTTCTCATAAATTTTAACAGGTTTAATATTAAAAAACGAGTAAAACTAGTCATTTTTTAACATTTTACAAATCAATAAATCAATTTGTTAAAATTTAAAACCAACCCTTAAAAATTTTACAGTATTATGCTATCCCTGGAAATTTTCTTCGCTTTAATTCAGCAGGCGTCAGGCATAAAATTGGCTTGTTAAAACTCAAAAGGCTATTTTTGTAAAAATTATGATGATGAAAAACATTCAATATAAAAACACCAAAATATCTTTTACGGATTCAGGAAACGGAACTGCTGTGGTTTTTCTTCACGGCTTTTTGGAGAACAAAAAAATGTGGAAGGATTATGCTGCTTTTTTCTCCCAAAATTATCGTGTTATTACGATCGACTTATTGGGCCATGGCGAATCAGACTGTCTGGGATATGTTCATGAAATGGAAGATAATGCGCATGCAGTTCGTGAAGTCCTGAAATCTTTACAAATCGAAAAAGCAATTATTCTGGGACATTCTATGGGCGGTTATGCAGGTTTGGCTTTCGCCGAATTGTATCCGGAAAACATCATTAAACTGGTTTTACTGAATTCGACTTCGAAAGAAGACAATGCCGAAAAAAAACTAAACCGAACCCGTGCCGTAAAAGCAGTAAAACAAAATTATATCAGCTTCGTAAGTCTGGCAATTGCCAATTTATTCAGCGAAAACAACAGAACACGTCTGGCCGATGAAATTGAAAAGGCAAAAGAAGAGGCTTTAAAAACGCCTGTACAGGGAATTGCAGCCTCTATTGAAGGCATGAAAATACGGAAAGACCGGGAATGGCTCTTACAGGAAAACCGCTTTCCGACTTTATTGATACTGGGAAAAAAAGATCCCGTTTTAAACTACGAAGAAAGCCTTTCGCAGGCCGAAAATACCTCGGTACAATTAGTTTCATTTGAAGACGGGCACATGAGCCAGATTGAAAACAAAGAAGAACTAAAAACCGTTTTGCAGCATTTTTTCAGTTAAAAAAACACTTAAAGCAGAAAAGGCCATTCCACATAAACGGAACAGCCTTTTCTTCATTGTGGGGGCAAAAAATTATAATTTGGTAATAATGTCTTTTTTGAATTTTGCCAAAGTCGCTCTTGTTAATCCAAGATTGGCTTTTTTAGCATCTACTGCTAAGTAAATAAAATACTGGCCGTCTTCAGAAACATCTATAATATGTATTTGATCCGTCAATGTAATTAAAATATCGTTGATTTTTTGATCTAACCCTAAAGCTTTAATGGCGTTTATTTTTGCTTTTACAACTTCTAAATTATAAGCAGATGCCAGTTCGGGATCAAAATCCGGTTTTACAGAAAGCGAACAGTAAGACATTCCGGTCTCAACCTCAGTTACTGAAACGGCAATAAATCCGTGAACATTCTCTTTTAAATCATTTTGAAAATTTTGTAAAAAATCTGACATGTGTATGTATAAATAATTGGTTTAAATTAATTGCTGAAAATAGTATCCATTTTTCGGAGTAAAAGTCCCATTTTACTAATGTCCTTTGAAAGAAGTGCTACACAATTATCATCCTGACTTTTGTTGGCTACCACGATACCGTCATTATTTTTAATCATGACTTGTTTTAACTCACCGTTGTTAACATCTTCCGACATTTCACCGCACATTTTTAAAATCATCCCGATCATTGCGGCAACGTTTCCATCGTATTCCAAATTAACCGATTCCAGTAAAATTCCGTCAATATTAAACGTAATTCCAGATTCCGCTCCGGTCTCTTCAACCAGTGTATTTAAATCAATCATATAACATTAATTTTTAAGAAGGTCAAAGTTATTTTGAATAAAGAGATTTTTTTGATAAACACTTGTTAAAAAAATGTTTACGCCCAACTATCTGACCCACTTTTATTTATAGTATAAATAAAGTCAATTTTTAAAAGAAAATCGTTAAAAAAATTTAACAGAAAAAAGATATTTGATCGAAATTCAAACATTTTTATCGCAAAAATTCAAATCATACTTTGCAGAAGCACAGATAATCAGATTAATAGATCTTTTTTCTAAATTTGCAAAAAAAATTTACGATGAAAACTGTTGACGAATTGCGTTTTGACTTAAATGTAAAATTGATGAAGTTTAGAAGATTTCGTTTTGAAAATGGACCAGTAAACTCTTCAACTACAGAAGAAAGAGCCAAAAAAGGTTTTTTCAAAAAAATATTCAGCTAAAAAGTACTTACAAAAAGCGGCAATCATTATTAAATAACGACTGCCGCTTTTTCTTTTATATTCTGAAGCTTACCATTTTCGAGCCTGACAAGGCGGGTAGAAACACGGATTACATTTTCGTAATTATGATCGGTTATCACAATTCCTTTCTGCATTATATTCTCCTGAACCTGTTCGATTATCGATTCACACCACAACGGCGATAATTTACTAAAAGGTTCATCCAGCAAAACAAATTTAGAGGAATTAAAAAGCAGCAGTTTAACTTCAAGATAACGCAATTCTCCTCCCGAAAGCTGTTTTACTTTTTTATGCAATAGAGGCCGGATAAAGGGATCATTGTTAAAAAACACGCTGTTTTGTTTATCGACGCTTAAAACAATTGCTTTTTGAACAGACAGATGATTGGGGATAAATGGATTTTGGCTTAAATAACTTATTTCGCTTAAAAAGGCACTTTTTTTCCTGAGCGGAAGGGAATTAATCCTGACACATTTATCAGGTGCTGTTTCATGTCCGGAAATAACTTTTAACAAAGTTGATTTCCCGGAGCCATTTCTCCCTAAAAGTCCCACTATTTCTCCACTTTCACATTTCAGGTAAACGTCTGAAAGAATCAGCTTACCATCATAGCTTATCTGTATTCCGTCTGCTTCTAAAATCTTCTTTTTCAAAACAGTTTATTTTTCAGAAAAAACAATAACCCCATAAGAACGGCACAAAAAAAAGTCATCAGATAACTAAACACTAAAAGTTCAACTTTAGAAATTCCGTTATTGGCATAAAACAGGTAATCGTTTTTGCGATAAAACTCTTTAAAAAAAACCGCCGCTAAAAAACCAACACTCAAAAAAAATACAAAAAAACAATCCGGACCGCCAAAAATGGTGAGCACTAAACTAATAAGAAGGTTAGTAAATAAAATTCCGGTAAAAAAATCAATTCTATTTTGCAGTTTTCTCATCCTAATTATATTTTCTCTTCAAACGGAATTTCAGGATCAAATATCTCGCTTAACAATAAAACTATTTCTTCGATATAATTATTGATAGTCTCTTGGGTAACAATAGTATCCAGCTCTTTTTCTTCTTTGAAACCAAATGGCAGAAAACCGGATTTAAGATTTTTAAACGAAATAATACCTGCTTCAATTGGATTTTCACCTGCTGATTTTTCAAACATAAACGCGTAGGCCAATACCTGAATAATTTTATCGTTTTTAAGGTCCTGTGTTAACCCATTCCATGATTTAAGTACTACATTCGATTTTTCCACTTTTCCGGTCTTATAATCCACGATTCGTATTTTCCCGTTGCGCAGTTCAATTCGGTCGACATTTCCTTTAATTAAAACCGGAAACGGCAGTTTAGGATGAACCAGTTCACGTTCAAAAGTCTGCTCTAAAGCCACAATCTGAATCGCATCACCACTTTTGATCGATTCCAGCTCCATTTTTAGAAAATTGGAAACATTGCGTTTAGCCACTTCAAAAGCCAAAAGATTTCTTCCTTTTTTAATTTCACCCTCCTTGTACACCAGCTTAAACTGTTTCAGCACTTCATCATCCAGTAACTTAAAACAATTCAAAATATCGGATTCTGAAACGAACTTTCCGGTAAAAGGTTCATACAACGCTTTTAAAGTTTCATGTATAATAGTCCCCAGTGTATTTAAAGCAATATTCTCTTCTACTTCTTCCACTTCGCGGATACGCAGGATCTTCTGAAAATAAAACTCAATCGGATTTCGTATATAACTGGTCAGTGCCGAAGGAGAAAAACCTGCTGAAGCAATTTCTTTCAGACGCTCTATAACCGCCTCCGATTTTGGAACCACCATAGGACTATAAGCCGTAGTGGGAAGAACCGGATTATAAATGTCAAAAGTCAGATTATGATTTCGTTGTTTTTCAACCTCAAGCTGAGTAATAAAACGGCTGCGTTCACCTGCATCCAGTCCGTCATTTTCAGTATTGTAAATCAGATAGATATTTTTGGCCCGTTGTAATAAGTGGTAAAAATGATAGGTGTAAATAGCATCTTTTTCTTTAAAAGTAGGCAGTCCCAATTCGCTTTTAACATCATACGGAATAAACGAATTCTGAGATTTTCCAGCCGGAAATTTTCCTTCGTTCATAGAAGTCACTATTACCGTCTCAAAATCGAGCACACGGCTTTCAAGTACACCCATGATCTGCAGCCCTCTTAAAGGTTCTCCTTCAAACGAAACTTCGGCTACATCAATAATCTGTTTATAAATAGCGTGGAGCGTCTCGATGTTGTCAATATGCTGATGTTTTGAATAATAATTAATGAGTTTATTAATCACTTTAAAAACAGCATAAACAAATGTTTTGGCAATTTTTTCTTCTTCATTATCATTACTAAAATGCTGCTTGATCAAAATCAAAATTGCAGAAATATTTTCGAGCACAGCCACTGATCCGCTTTCCCACTTCTGAAACAATAATAAAAAAAGTCCCGAAGGATCCGGATTGAGCTCCAGTATTTTATTAAGGGTAATAAAGGTATAATTATTCTCTTTTATTATTCGCACTAAATGTCCCGTTTGGGCATAAGGCTCCACTAATGGATGAGTAAGAACATCCAGAACATCCTTATAATAAAAAACATAACTGCCTCCCGTTCGGGAAAGTGCATTGGTATGCATTTTAAAAAACTTGGCCACCAATATTTGCGACGGATTATTTTTACCGGAATATCCCATCGTAATATTCAGAGCACCTACTGAAGAAGGAAGCGAATACAAAACCGGAATCAATAAATTCTCTTCACCCAATACAACTGCTACTTTATCGAGAGAGGCCAGTGGGTTTTCACTGATAAGATTTTCGATAATACTTCCGGCTATTTTTGCCTGCCCAATGGTTTTTGACGTACCAATTACTTTAATATTTTTGGTCTGCGAAAAGTCATCTACAATCCATTCAAACGGGTTTGATTTATAATGCTTCCACTGCTCTTTAAACCTGCGCACAAATAGTCCTGCATCATGATAAGGGTCGTTTAAAAAAACCTGATCTGCATCCCAGTAAATTCTGGCCTGATCTAAAGCCAAAAGATGCTGTACAATTTTTTCCTCGGCAGCATTCAGGGCATTAAAACCGGCGAAAATAAACTGCCTGTTCGATATTGTATTCGAAAAATGATTAAGATTATTTACCGCTTCCCGATAAATGAGTCCCTGATAACCAATTGACTTATTAAGCAGATGATGATACAAGGAATCATAATAAAGGGGCAGAAGTTTCCAAAAATCAATATAATTTTCAAGGAGTTTTGTTTTGTTTTCTACTTCAATTCCCCATTTTTTAATATCCTCAATATCTTTTAAATAAGAAAGTACATGATAGGGATCTAAAAGATAACGGTCAATTTCATTAAAATCCTGCAGCAGTGTTTTAGCCCAATTGGCGAACAACTCAAAAGACTGCTGATGCTGTTTTTCCGTAACAGACAAATAGACTTCATAAAACTCAAACAGCTGTTCAATAGAGTCAACAGATCTTATGGCTGCGACATCCTGTACAAAATCCTCAATGCTTACAATTTCTGGAGAAAGAATAGTTCTTGCTGTTTCTTTTTTAAGCGCTTCTATTAAAAAGACTTTAGCTCTTTTATTAGGCAGCACAATAGTGGTGTCTGCAAGTTTATCGGAATAATCCTGAATTACAACTTTGGCTATTTTTTCTAAAAAAGAAGTATTTATCATATCATAAAAATAAAAAAAGCCATTCAATTAAGAATGGCTTTCTATGTTTATTTACTAAAGTAAATTATAGTTTACCTTGGTATTTAGAACCTACGTGTTTAATTTCAGTTCTTCTGTTTTGAGCTTTACCTGCTGCAGTTTTGTTACTAGCAACTGGTTGAGTAGATCCAAATCCTTTAGCTTCTAAGTTTTCTGGATTAACACCTCTTTCAACTAAAGCGTTCAATACAGCGTTAGCTCTGTCCTCAGAAAGTTTTTGGTTTACTTTAGCAGAACCTGTACTATCTGTGTGTCCTTCGATGCTGAATTTAGCGTTAGGGTAGTTTTTAAGGATTTCTTTAATAGCATCTAATCTAGCTGGAGTTTCTTTGTCACCAGTTTTGAAAGTAGCTTTTCCTGAGTTAAAGTAGATTGCTCTAGCCTGAACTTTAAGATCTTCTAAAGCTTGAGAAGTTACTTCAGGACATCCTCTGTTACTAGCTGGACCAGGAACTGTAGGACAATCGTCATCTTTATCTAAAACACCATCTTTATCAGCGTCTAAGAAAGGACAACCACCATTTTCTTTAGGACCTGCAACAGTAGGACATTTATCGTCTTTATCAGCGATTCCGTCACCGTCTGTATCAGGACAACCTTTTAAAGCTGGTAAACCAGCAACATCTGGACAAGCATCATCTTTATCAGCAACACCGTCTCCGTCAGTATCAGGACATCCGTTTAATGCAGCTAAACCAAATACATCTGGACAAGCGTCAGAAGCATCAACGATTCCGTCACCATCAGTATCAGGACATCCGTTGAATTGTTTTAAACCAGCAACATCCGGACAAGCATCATCTTTATCGTAGATACCGTCACCGTCTGTATCTTTACCACCAAATTTAAATACTAAACCAGCAGTGTGTTGGAAGTGAGACGGAGCATCTGGAGTACCATTTGCATCAGATCTGTCACCACTAACTGACCATTTGTATCTTGTAGCTAATTCAAGACCAATAGCATCAGTAAACCAGAAAGTTAATCCAGCACCTGGGTTAACAGTTCCGTAGCTGCTGTCTCCTAGGAAAGTATAACCTCCACCAACAGATAACGAAGGATCAATCACTTTAGATTTGATTAATTCCTGGAAGCTGTATTTGATGGTAGCATCAATTCCGTAGTACATCAAGTCACCAGGATTAGTTACGATCATACCTCTTCCATCGTGTCCTGCAGCGTTTGGAGCAAAAACAACATATTTATCAATTTTGTTTACAGAACCTTGTAAACCAACTGAGAAACCGCTTCCAACATATCTAGACACACCAATGTAAGATAAAGAAGGAAGAATATTCCAGTTATCTTTTACTGCGAATGGCTGAGAAAAGTGCGCCGGGAAAAAGTCAACGTAATCTGGACTTGCACTAGTCCTTGTATCCACAGCATTCACTCCAAAAGAGATCGCCCATGGATTGTTACTGTCTTGCGCGTGAGAGCTTAACCCCATCGCCATCAATACAGCAACTAAAAGTTTGTTAAGATGTTTCATACTTAATTTTTTTAATTACAATTTAGTTAATTACAAGCAAAAGTAACACCAAATTTTTTAAATACAAAATCAAATGTTAAAAAAAACCTACAAAAATTCACTAAATGTGGTAATTATATAACTTTTAACATTTTACCTGTTAATATAAATGCCTCTATAGCTTTGTCTAAATGTTCTTTAGTATGGGCTGCCGAAAGCTGCACTCTGATCCTGGCTTTATCCTTTGGAACAACAGGAAAGAAAAATCCAATAACATAAATTCCCTGCTTTAAAAGCTCGTTTGCCATAGTCTGCGATAATTTTGCATCATATAACATTACAGGAACAATAGCCGAGTCTCCGTCGATGATATCAAAACCAGCTTTTTTCATTCCTTCTTTAAAATAATTAGTATTCCATTCTAACTTATCTCTGAGCACAGTATCTTTCTCCAGCAACTCAAATACCTTAATAGAAGCCCCCACAATAGAAGGTGCCAAAGAATTAGAAAACAAATAAGGTCTTGAACGCTGACGCAGAATTTCAATTATTTCTTTCCTGGCTGTAGTATAACCTCCCATTGCACCGCCTAAAGCTTTCCCTAATGTTCCGGTTATAATATCAACGCGCCCCATTACTCCTTTTGCTTCAAGTGTTCCTTTTCCAGTTGCCCCAATAAATCCTGCAGCATGACATTCATCAACCATAACCATCGCATCGTACTTATCTGCTAAATCGCAAATTTTATCCAAAGGCGCTACTAAGCCATCCATAGAAAAAACACCATCTGTTACAATCAGTTTAAAACGGGTTCCTGCTTCATTTGCTTTAATTAACTGCTGTTCCAGATCTTCCATATTATTATTTTCATAACGATAGCGGGATGCCTTGCACAAACGAACACCGTCTATAATAGAAGCATGGTTTAAACTGTCTGAAATAATCGCATCGTTCTCTCCCAGCAGAGGCTCGAAAACACCTCCGTTTGCATCAAAAGCAGCAGCATATAATATCGTATCTTCCGTACCATAAAAATCGGCAATCTTTCTTTCTAATGTTTTATGAATATCCTGAGTCCCGCAGATAAAACGCACTGATGACATTCCAAAACCATGTGTATCCATTGCTTCTTTTGCCGCCTGAACCACTTCAGGATGTGACGAAAGTCCTAAATAATTATTAGCACAAAAGTTTAAAACTTTTTCCCCAGTAGAAATTGTAATCTCTGCATCTTGTGCTGATGTTATAATTCTCTCTTTTTTAAAAAGACCATTGTCTTCAATTGTCTGCAGCTCACTTTGCAGATACTCTTTAATCTTACCGTACATTTTTACAACTTATTTAAAACGTTAAAAATTAACAACTTAGAGTCAAAAACTCTGTTCATTTCTTTAACATCTGGTTAATTTTTTCACAAATTTACTACTTCAATTTCCGATCCTATATATACTAAAACTTTTTTTAACACTTTGTAGCCCAAATCCTCAATTGCATCCTCATATTCCTGAATTTGCTGCCTGTATTTTGTATTAACAGCTCCCGTTTTATAATCCAGCAGATAAGCCTCTTTATTTTTGGTCAAAACAACCCGATCCGGTTTTAAAATTTTATCTGCTTTCTGAATTATAGTCTGCTCGTTCAAAACAGTATCGTTACCATTAAAACAAATACCAAGTTCCGGATGATTTACAATTTCTTCAAGTGTTTTTAAGACCACATCAGACTGTTCCACCGTTATCAATCCGTTTTCGAGTCCTTTAACCACAGCCAGATCAATATCTGATTTGTCTTTAACATACGCTAAAATCTCATGAACGATATTTCCATAAGAAATAGCTTCCTGTTGATGTGTTCCCCACATCAAAGCTTCTCTTTGAGCAATTTTAATATTTTTTGGATTTAAAACCTCTCTCACAACAGGAATCGTTTTTACCAGATCCACCGATTTTTCCAATAACGAAATTCTGGTTTTAACCCCGAATTCATATTCAGGCTTTTCAGGATCATAAATTCCTTTATGCCTTAAATATTTAATAAAATAGGAAGCCATATTATTAGGAAGCTCTCCGTCTTTTCTTTCTTTTAAAGACTGAGAAATAACATACAATTGTTCTTCTGCACGCGTTAACGCCACATACAAAACATTAATATTATCGAGCAGCTCTTCTTGTTTTTTCAAATTAAAAACGGTTTGGGCGTTTTCTCCAAATCCTTCAACAGCGCTGCTGTTATCAATTAAAACCTTAGGCACTCCCAGATTTTCTTCTTCAGCATCAAGCCACAGCTTATCTTTAGGTTTCCGATTATAATCTTCCTCTGCAAAGGGCATAATCACCACCGGAAATTCCAGCCCCTTGGATTTATGAATTGTCATAATGCGAACGGCATTTTTCCCTTCCGGGGAAGGAATACTGAATTTCTCCGCATTTTTATCCCAGTAATTCAGAAAATCAGCAATACCCGCCTGATTTCTGATATCTCTTTCTAAAACAATATCCAGAAAAAACTGCACATATGCATTTCCTTCTGAAGGCAGAATAAACTTTGAAATAATAACTTCAACCGCTTCGTAAAGTGATTTTTTCCGTACATTTTCAAAAGAAAGGGAAACATCAAAATTTAGCAGCCATTTTTCAAAGTCCTCTTCATACTTCTGCGACATTCCTTCTACTATAAAATCATGAACCGGCCTGTTTATTTCCCGGTTCTCTGCTAAGAAATGCAAAAAATAAGCCTTCGATTCAAGATCAGCACTATTATTTAAATATTTCAGCAGATGAACAATTAAACGAACTTCAGCCGCATTGGCAATCATTAATGTTTCTGAAGACAAAAGAGGTATATCCTGTTCCGTAAGATAATTGGCCACCGCTATTCCCTGGTCTCTTTTTCGCGTCAAAATCACGATATCTTTATATTCAAAACCTTCGCGAACCACTTTCTGAATCGTATTCAAAACAGCCAGAACATACAAATCTGTTTTACCCATTACCTCTTCTTCTTCTTCAAAATCATTTTTTTCGATTAACGGAAGAAAAGAGATATTAACATACCCGCCTTTTTTAGAATTGGTGTTCTGAAAACTGTGATTTTCATATAAATCCTTATAATCAGCATTTGAAAACTCAGCCGACATCAGATTAAAAAAAGCATTATTAAATTCAATTATTTCACTGTAACTTCGGTAATTAGTATCTAAATGCCATAATTTTTTTTCATGGCTAAAAAAAGACACCTCTTCTTTACTCAGTTCGATGAACTGCTCCGCTTTTCCTCCTCTCCATCGATAAATCGACTGTTTAGGATCTCCCACAATCATCAGGGTTCCTTTATTTCCCAAATCATCTTCGCCGGAAAGAGAATTATGTATTAACGGAATCAGATTATGCCACTGCATTTCTGAAGTATCCTGAAACTCATCAATAAAAAAATGACGATAACGTTCCCCTAAACGTTCGTATATAAAAGGCGCCGGCTGGTTCTGAATTTCACGATGAATAATGGCATTAAATTCAGAAATTGACAAAACATTTTGTTCCGACTGAATCTTCGCCAGCTCATTACTTACCGTATTTAGCAGCGACAAAGGGGTGATATTTTTAAGGAAGGCTTTGTAAAAATCTCTTTTTTCAAAGTTCTTATACACCTTTTCGAGTATCTGAAGCAATTCAGGAATTATACTTTCAATGAGCTCTTTGTCTTTGGCTGTTTTATTGATTGCGATATCGTCAAATTCATGAAAGGTTTTATTCTTCGGATTATACTTTCCGTCCCTTATCCCCATTAGATGATTGGGAAACGTACCTCTTGAAAAAGACTTCAGATCAATTCCGTTTTTATCAATTAAAGCAAGGGCTTCTCCCGCCCATTGTTCATTTTCAGATTCCAGATCCCTGCATAATTCCAGCATCTTCTTTTTAATCTGAACAAATTCTTCAATTGTTTTGTCATTAAAATGCAGAATTTCATTTCGATTGTTTTCATTTAGAACCAAACGTCCTGTTTCCAGAATCTCACGCGAAATATCCCAGCTTTTATCATCGTCTGTTTTTTCCATTGTAAAATCAATCAGCAATCTGGTAAGGGTCTCATCCTGTCCTGCCTGAGCAATAATAGCATCGACTGCCTCGACCAGTAAATTCTCAGTATCCAGAGTAACTTCAAAAGTCATTGGAAGATTCAGGTCGTGTGCAAAGGCCCGGATTACTTTATGAGTAAACTTATCAATGGTAGAAATATCAAAAGCGGCATAATTATGAATCAGATGCTTTATAATATTTTGGGATTTTACTTTCAACTGAATAATCGAAAGACCGGTATCACGGGACAAATCCTCCATAAGATCAACGGCTTTTGGAGAAGGGTTTTCTTTGGCAAATTCAGAGAGATTTCCAACAATGCGGCTTTTCATTTCATGAACCGCCTTATTGGTAAAAGTTATAGCCAGTATATTTCGATAAGCATCGTTTTTTGGGGAAGAAAGAATAATTTTCAAATATTCCTTAACCAAAGTATACGTCTTTCCTGAACCTGCAGAAGCATCATAAATAGAAAAAGACGGGCGTTGCATACGTTTGGTTTTTTGTATGGTAAAAATAGCACTTAAAAAACACTATTAATTAAAAAACCGAAAAAATCTGTTTAATTCAGCAAATTAATGCTTTGGAAATGCTCTTTTATTAAAGACTAATAAAATTCCAACGCCTGTTGAAATCGCCATGTCGGCCACATTAAAAATAGCATTAAAAAACATAAAGTGCTTTCCTCCAAAAACAGGCAGCCATCCCGGAAGATCACCTTCCCAGATAGGGAAATAAAACATATCGACTACCAGACCATGAAACCAGGTTCCGTATGGCTCCGGAGAAAAAAGTGTGGCAAGGTTATGTTCACTGCCGTCAAAAATTACTCCATAGAAAACAGAGTCAATTATATTACCGGCAGCACCGGCAAAAATCAAAGCAATTGAAACAATCAGGTATACTGAGTGGCGTTTTTTAACAGCATCTGAAAGCCAATAGCCAATTCCAAACACAGCAAAAATCCTAAAAACAGTCAAAATTAATTTACCATATGCTCCGGGTATTTTAGTTCCCCAGGCCATTCCTTCATTCTCAATAAAATGAATTCTGAACCAGTCAAAGATTACCACTTCTTCACCTAAAACAAAGTTTGTTTTTACATAGATTTTAGAAAGCTGGTCAACAATTAAAACTAAAAATATAAGGAAATACGCTTTTCGTAATGACATTTTTATGATTTTTTGATGCGCAAAAGTAACAATTAAATCAAAAAAAACGCCCCATAAGGAACGTTAATTGTTTTGTAATAAAATTAAGCCGGCAAAAAGTACCTGCCATTTAACATTAAACCTTTATTTTTTATCCACTGTTTTCGCCGGGCTGTCTGTAAAGAAATCTGAAATAGATTTAAAAATACCTTTACTGGGTTTTCCGGCAGCCGCCCTCTTTGCTTCTGCTTTTTTTACCTCTGTTTTAAATTTGATGCGTAATTTTTCGAATTCTTTCATCCTGTGTTCCACATCAGAATTCACATCTTTGAATTTCAGTACTTTAGCCATTGTGTAAGTTTTTTAAGTAAGAAAATAAAATATTTAACGATTTGGTACTACAATAATACATAATTTAATTTATATTTGTTAATAAAAATTAACACTTGTTTAGGACAAATCGCAACTACAATCTATAATACCTACCAAAAACAAACTAATTTTAACATTCCCTCAAACCTTACAAAACTATGAATGAAATAACTACTATTCTAAACAACTTCCTGGTTGAAACAAAAGCAAGCGCTGCTTTAATTCTAAACGGAAAAGGCAAATTAATTACTTCACTTAACTTAGATTACAGCGACAGTATTGCCGCAATGAGTGCCGCCATTTTATCCATGAGCGAAAAGTTTCTTATTGATTTGGAAAAAGGCTCCCTAAAACAACTTTACCTGAAAAGTTCTGACGGCGTTGTCGTTGGAAACAAAATCAGTGGTTCAAACTTCGTTATTGTATTTTCAAAAGAAGGGAGCAACCTTGGTTTACTAATGCATTCTACAGAAGAACTATCTGTAGAACTAAGCAAAAATTCCCTTTTAAAATAACATAGATCAATTAACCACAAATTCCAAAAACTATGAGTAACGACTTTTTAAACGTGTTTTTAAATGAAATGAAAACAAACGTAAACGGCTTTATAGCTGTAGCTGTAACAGAAATTGAGTCAGGATTAAGCTTTGGCAATTTAACGATCGATTCTGCTTTTGATCCTGAACTTGCAGCAGCCTACAATCTTGAAGTTGTAAAAGCAAAACTGAACGCTGTAAAAGCGCTGGGTTTGAATCAGGATATTGAAGATATTCTGATTACGCTTTCCAACCAGATTCACATCATTGACATTTCTCCAAACAAAAAATTCATGATCTATCTTGCTGCCGATGCCAGTAAAGCCAATCTTGGTATGACAAGAGCTGTTTTAAGAAAACACAAAGCCGATCTAGAGAAAAACCTGGCTTAAATTATTAACTTAATTAGAACTGCCTTGACCAAGACGGTTCTAATTAAGTTTTCTTCTTTCTTTCTATTTTTACGTCTTCTTTTCTTCTTACAAAAAAGCAAATTATTTTTTGTACACTTTTTTATTGTTTATCATTAAATTCTTTCAAAACAATACAAGCTCTTTACTTTACAAAACCCGGCAAACATTAAACAAAAAAAAAACGCCCCTTAAAAAGGAGCGTCCTGTTTGATTTATTTTTATTATCGCTGAAGATTTTTAGCTTCGATACTCATTGTAGCATGAGGAACGATTTTAAGCCTTTCTTTGCTGATTAATTTACCTGTTACTTTGCAAATACCGTATGTTTTGTTTTCAACACGGAAAAGTGCGTTTTTTAAATCGCGGATGAATTTCTCCTGTCTGATAGCCAGCTGTGAGTTTGCTTCTTTAGACATTGTTTCGCTTCCTTCTTCAAAAGCTTTGAAAGTTGGAGAAGTATCGTCTGTTCCGTTATTCAAATCATTCATATAGGCACTTTTGATCAAATCAAGATCTTCTTGTGCTTTTTTTATTTTTGCCTGGATTATCTCTTTGAACTCTGCTAAATCTGCATCAGAGTATCTTGTAATTTCATCTATCATGTTTCTCTATTTTGAAATTAATATCATTGTTTTAATGTCATCAAACTCAATTTCTGTGCCGTTTTCTAATACGTCAGCAAAAACCAGATCGTCTGTTAATGTTTCTGACTTAATATAGTCTTCGTTTTTCGAAACGGCTTCTTCTAAAATACCATCTCGTTTTATTTGAACTTTAATTTTATCTGTAACTTCAAATCCTGAATCTTTACGGATATTCTGGATTCTGTTTACCAACTCTCTTGCAATACCTTCATTCTTTAATTCTTCGGAAATTGTAATATCAAGGGCAACCGTAATTCCGTTTGAATTGGCTACCAGCCATCCTTCAATATCCTGTGATGTTATTTCGACGTCTTCTAGTGATAAAGTTACACTATTTCCTGCAATAACAATATCCAGCGTCCCCTGCTTGTCCAGCTGATTGATCTGCTCAGCCGAAAAACCCTGTATCTCCTTAGAAATCAAGCCCATGTCCTTACCAAAACGCGGTCCAAGAGCTTTAAAATTAGGCTTAATCTGCTTCACCAAAATACCAGATGCATCGTCTAAAAGTTCCACTTCTTTCACGTTTACTTCTGCTTTTACCAAGTCAGAAATCGCTTCGATTTCAACACGCTGATTCTCGTCAAGTACCGGAATCATTACCTTTTGCAGAGGCTGGCGTACTTTTATCATCTCCTTTTTACGCAGTGATAAAACCAAAGATGAGATCGTCTGCGCCTTCTGCATTTTGCTTTCCAACGTTTTATTAACAAAGTTTTCGACAAATTTCGGGAATTCAGCCAGGTGAACACTGGCAAAATCCTCGGTTCCCGTAGATGATGTCAAATCTCTGTACAACTTATCCATAAAAAACGGAGCCACCGGAGCGCTTAATTTACTAATGGTCAGCAAACACGTATAAAGTGTCTGGTAAGCTGCAATTTTATCTTTTGCGTATTCTCCTTTCCAGAAACGACGACGGCATAAACGAACGTACCAGTTACTTAAGTTTTCCTGAACGAAATCAGAAATGGCCCTTGTCGCTTTTGTTGGTTCATAATCTTCATAACATTCCTCAACAAATTTGATTAGCGTATGCAGCTCAGAAATAATCCACTGATCGATTTCCGGTCTTTCATTTAAAGGAATTTCTGCTTCAGCATATTTAAATCCGTCGATGTTGGCATACAGCGAGAAAAACGAATAGGTATTGTAAAGCGTTCCAAAGAACTTACGGCGGACCTCAGCAATTCCTTCGATATCAAATTTCAGGTTATCCCATGGATTTGCGTTTGAGATCATGTACCAGCGTGTAGCATCAGGACCGTATTCTGCAATGGTTTCAAAAGGATCTGTTGCGTTCCCCAGACGTTTAGACATTTTTTGTCCGTTTTTATCTAAAACCAAACCATTTGAAACTACGTTTTTATACGCTACTTTATCAAAAACCAAAGTTCCGATCGCATGTAAGGTATAAAACCATCCACGAGTCTGATCGACTCCTTCAGCAATGAAATTCGCAGGAAAATCTTTGTTTCCGTCAATTTTATCTTTGTTCTCGAAAGGATAGTGCCATTGTGCATACGGCATAGCTCCTGAATCGAACCAAACGTCGATTAGATCACTTTCACGTTTCATTGGCTTTCCTGAAGCTGAAACTAAAGTAATTTCATCCACTACATTTTTGTGCAGGTCAATTAAATCATAATTTGACTCAGACATGTTTCCGATTTCAAAACCTTTAAACGGATTTTCTTTTTGAAAACCAGCTTCGACAGATTTCTCAATCGCATTGTACAATTCTTCAACAGAGCCGATAATAACTTCTTCTTTTTTATCTTCTGTTCTCCAGATCGGAAGCGGAATTCCCCAATATCTAGAACGAGATAAATTCCAGTCGTTGGCATTTTTAAGCCAGTTCCCAAAACGTCCTTCACCAGTAGATTTAGGTTTCCAGTTGATAGTTTCGTTCAGGTCGAACATTCTATCTTTTACATCGGTTACTTTAATAAACCATGAATCTAGCGGATAATATAACAACGGCTCATCAGTTCTCCAGCTGTGTGGATAACTATGTACGTATTTTTCAACCTTAAAGGCTTTATTTTCTTCTTTTAATCGAATAGCAATTTCAACATCCACCGATTTTTCCGGAGCCTGCCCTGCATCATAATATTCGTTTTTAACATATTTACCAGCCAGGTCACCTAAATGAGAAGTGAATTTTCCCTGCAAATCCACCAATGGAACTGCATTTCCTTCTGCATCCAAAACCAGCATTGGCGGAACTTCCGGTTTGGCTTCTTTGGCTACTTTAGCATCATCTGCACCAAAAGTCGGTGCTGTATGCACCACTCCTGTTCCGTCTTCTGTAGTAACGAAATCACCTGCAATTACTCTGAAAGCATTCTCAGGATTTTGATATGGCAACACGTAAGGCAATAACTGCTCGTAACGAATTTCTACCAAATCTACTCCTTTTGCTTCGGTTAAGATTTTATAAGGAAGTTTTTTATCGCCGTTTTTCACGTTATCAAAATCAGCATCGTCTTCGCTTACGAAATATCCTTTTCCGAATTGTTTGCCAACTAAGTTTTTAGCCAAAATCACATTAATCGGCTCAAAAGTATATTGATTGAAAGTTTTAACTAAAACATAATCGATTTTTGGACCAACGGTCAAAGCGGTGTTTGACGGAAGTGTCCAAGGCGTTGTCGTCCAGGCTAAAATGTGAATATCTCCAAAACCTTGTAAAAAGCTTGGTAAAGTTTCCGGCAAAGTTTTGAATTGTGCTACAATCGTAGTATCTGTAACATCACGGTAAGCACCAGGCTGATTTACTTCGTGAGAAGATAATCCAGTTCCTGCTTTTGGCGAATAAGGCTGAATTGTGTATCCTTTGTACAACAAACCTTTATCATAGATTTGCTTCAAAAGCCACCAGACAGACTCCATGTATTTTGGTTTATAAGTCACATACGGATCATCCATATCTACCCAATACCCCATTTTTTCGGTCAGGTCATTCCATACGTCTGTATAACGCATAACGGTTTTTTTACACGCTTCGTTATATTCTTCGATAGAAATGGTTTTACCAATATCTTCTTTTGTAATTCCTAATTCTTTTTCGGTACCTAATTCAACAGGCAGACCGTGAGTATCCCATCCGGCTTTTCTTTTAACCTGAAAACCTTTCTGAGTTTTATATCTGCAAAAAATATCTTTAATCGCACGTGCCATTACGTGGTGAATTCCAGGCAATCCGTTTGCTGAAGGCGGACCTTCAAAAAACACGTAAGGCTCAGCACCTTCACGGGTAGTTACACTCTTTTCAAATATATTTTCTTTCTTCCAGAAATCAAGAACTTCAGAAGCTACCGTTGGTAAGTCAAGTCCTTTGTATTCAGTAAATTTTGTACTCATTTTATCCTTTTCTTAAACGAGGTGCGAAAGTAAGGAATTTTGAGGAAAATAGAGAAAAGATAAGAGAAAAAAGACCACTTTGAGGTAATTTCAGGCAGATTCCTCAATAAATATTGCCATTATAGCCAATTTAAGAGAAGACTTCTTTTAAAATCTCCAGAGATTTAGGCTTTTTAAATCCTTCCAGATGCAGACTGTAATAATCAATTATAATTTTCAGAAGTATTTGTCTTTCTAAGACATGAAAGACTTTTTGGTCGTTATCAAATTTTAAATCAAGTAGTTTTTTAAATAGATTTGTTTCATGCTCTGAAAGCACGTTTCCATTCTGAAAAAGTGTAAAAACTCCTTCAGTCATTTCAAAAAATGGCAAATTATTTTCTGACAGATCAGGATAAAACCCCAGATATTTAGTAATTTCCAAAAGCAGAATTAGATGGAAATTAGAAATCTCATCATGATGATCCAGCCACGTCAAAGCGGTTTCTAAAAACAAAAAAAGCTGTTCGTTTTTTTCTTCTTCCTGAATGGAATAATGAAGCATTTCGGAAAGAAACATTACCATCGTACTTTTCACAATATCAGTATGAATACTCTGAAATGGGACGGCACTTTTTATTTCTTTAAAGTTTTCAAGCGTTCCTTTATTCTTATGAACAGCTTCAATTTCCAGAATCGAAAAAGGCTGAAAATAGGCAATTTTCTGACTTGCTTTTCTGCTCGAAAACGCATCGCGAACGAAATAAGATTTTAGCCCGCTTGAAAGCGTAAAACATTTTACTATCAGACTTTTTTCCTGAAATTTTAAAGAGGAGATTACTATGGCTTTGGTTTTGACTTGCAAAATTTTACTTATTTGGTTTCAAATTCCAAGTTTAAGGTTTCACTGCAATGAAGAAAACTGAACACTCCAAAAACTGAACACTGAACACTTAATTACTAACGTATAATCATGACTTTTTTCACTTTGGTTTCACCTCCGTCCTGCGCCGAAATAAAAACCATATAAACACCTGAAGCCACTTTGTATTTCCCAAAAGCGGTCGTATCCCATTCTATTGTTCCTCCCTCAGATGTCGTTTCGTAAACCAGATTTCCTTCAATGTCTGTAATTTTAACATTGGCTTTATCGATCAGTCCCGCTACTTTCACGGTTCCCGAATAATTTGGTCTTACAGGATTAGGATATACATATACATTACTTAAATCTTCATTGGCTCCGGTCGCAATTCCTTTAAAAGAAATCATTCCCTTGCTGGTCGCTATAAAGACTTCTCCCGTTACACTATTAATTTTAATATCATTAACTGTATTGCTTGGCAAAGGCGAATTATTAATCGTAAAATGATATTTTGTTTCCTGTCCGTTTGGCGATACCATAAAAACACCCGAGTCTACTGTACCGATCCATTTATTATTGGCACCGTCTACTACAATAGAAGTAATAAACTGTTCATACATTAATTCCTGTGCTACATTATCTTCCATGATAATAACAGGATTCGCCTTTAGCTGACTGTCGTTTTGGAAATTATTGACACTTGACAAAACCCTCAGTCCTTTTGTTGTTCCAATCCAAAGCTGGTTTTTAGTATCTAACGCAACTGTCCTTACATCGACAGATGGCAGATTACCGGTATCTGTTCCTGTTGTTATCTTTTTGAAGGTATTACTGCTTTCATTAAAACCAATTACACCTTCTCTACTAGTTGAAATCCATTTTACATTATTTTTATCAATAACAATACCCGCATAGCTAACATCTTCGGGATTGCTTAAAATTTTACTTATCTCGTAAGTCTGCCACTGTCCGTTAGTTTTAAAAACCTTCAGACCGTTTTTAATACGGCTGTTGGTCACCCAGAGATTTCCTGTTTTATCAAAAGCGGCTCCGTTTACACGAACATCAATATAGTTTGGTCCTTCATACGTAAGAGACTCCAGTCCGCTGTTTTTTTCATTATATAAAAAATTAGGAACATCATCTTCTATTTTCAATAAACCAGAGAAAAAAGAACTGGCATACACCTGTTTTTCATTACCCGGATTAATAAGAACCCTTGTAATCGACTTTGCATCATAAACTTCTGAATACGGGATATTTAGCCAAATCGAGTTATTAAGTTTACTTATACCATAGCTGTCAAGGTTATAAGGATTGTAATTAATATCATAATCTCCGTAAACTGCCCAAAGCATATTGGGAGACACATCTAATGAAAAAATATTGTTACGGGAAGGACCTGCCGGAGTACTATTTTCGAAGGCACTCATCGACGAAAGTGACGATGAAAAAATTCCATTTTCTTTCGTTCCTACATACAACTGATCGCCCACTGCCGAAGCACATGAAAAACTCAGATTAACAACCGGAATCTGCGAACTGCTGATTTCCCTGTTCAGCACCATTTGATTGTTATAAATATATACAGAACCTGAAGTTGTAATAAACAAATTATGATTTACCGCCCGCAAATCAACTGCAGCCTGCGGAAGCTGTAAAAAACCCGCAAAGTTTACATTATTATAACGATGCACATATCCGGCTGAATTAACCGAAACCAGCTCTGTATCCAGAGTCGTAATACCGGACCAGTTTCCGGAATTTACAACAGCCCACTGACTAAAATCAATCAAATTGGCATTTGTAATATCTGCCCTTCTGATACCACTCGCAGTTGCAGCAAAAATAAAACCGTTATAAAAAGCAGTCTGCCTGACATTGATCTCAGCACCATTGTCGCCAATAAAATAAGTGTCGCCAAATTGTGAAGCAGCCAAATTAAACTGCACGATTCCAAAATCGCAGGAAACATATAAAAAACCATTATGTTCCATAAAATGGTTGATCTTTTTCAAACTGGCCGATAACTGCTTATTTACAATATCCACTTTCTTCACTATACTGCCGTCTGATTCATTAATTAAAATCATCAGACCGTTTTCATAACCCACAATCGTTTTTCTCACCGCTTCACTGTGATATATGGCAGAAATAGTCTGTCCGGAAAGCCCGTCGATCGTTGTTGTCGTTTTTACACTGCCGGCAATTGCATTTTTTGAGAACAACGCATTTTCTGAAGCCGCAAAAACCGCAGCAGAAGATTCTGAAATGTCTTTTATTTCATTATAGGAAAAATAGCCCTGCCAGGACAATTGCCCCTGTGCAAAACCTATTTGAAAAAGTATTACAAATAAACCGCAGAGAAAATTTTTTATCATTTTTACTTTATTCAGACAGACAAATATACTACAAACGGCACTATTTACTTTTTGTTCTGCTGTAAATAAAAAAATGCTCCCGATTTGTCTTCAGACAAATGAGAGCATTTTTCAATTGTAATTAATCTTATACTACACCCTGAGCAAGCATGGCATCGGCCACTTTAACAAATCCGGCAATATTAGCTCCTTTTACATAGTTAACATATCCGTCTTCTTCAGCGCCATATTTCTTACACTGATTGTGAATTCCAATCATAATTTCTTTTAATCTCAAATCTACCTCTTCACTGGTCCAGTTTAAACGAATAGAGTTTTGAGTCATCTCTAATCCTGAAGCTGCAACACCACCGGCATTTGCTGCTTTTCCTGGCGCAAACAATACTTTATTATCCAGGAATAATTTAATTGCATCTAAAGTTGAAGGCATGTTCGCTGCTTCGGTTACACATAAAACACCATTGTCAATTAGTTTTCTGGCATCATCTCCGTTCAGCTCATTTTGGGTAGCACATGGAATAGCAATATCTACTTTTACTTCCCAGGGACTTTTTCCTTTATGAAAAACAGCATTTGGATATTTCTCTAAATATCTTTCTGCTCTGTTATCACCGCTTGCTCTCATTTCAAGCATATGGTCTACTTTTTCTCCGGAAATTCCTTCTTCATCATAAATATAACCGTCAGGTCCGGAAATGGTAACCAATTTACCGCCTAACTCATTTATTTTTAGTGCTACTCCCCAGGCCACATTTCCAAATCCTGAAATAGCGACTCTTTTACCTTTAATTTCATGACCGATAGTGCGAAGCATCTGATCCGTAAAATACACAACTCCGTAACCTGTAGCTTCCGGTCTGATTAAAGATCCTCCATAAGCAAGTCCTTTTCCGGTTAAAACTCCGGTAAACTCATTTCTGATTCTTTTGTACTGGCCGAATAAGTACCCGATTTCTCTGGCCCCAACACCAATATCTCCGGCAGGAACATCCAGATCCGGCCCAATATGACGACACAATTCAGTCATGAAAGACTGGCAGAAACGCATAATCTCACCATCTGATTTTCCTTCAGGATCAAAATCGGAACCTCCTTTACCTCCGCCCATTGGCAGGGTTGTTAAACTATTTTTGAAAACCTGTTCGAAAGCCAGGAATTTTAAAACAGACAGGTTTACGGTATGATGAAATCGGATTCCGCCTTTGTATGGCCCGATTGCTGAATTCATCTGAATTCTAAAACCTCTGTTTACAATTATTTCCCCTTTATCATCAACCCACGGAACTCTGAAAATTATAGATCTTTCCGGCTCAGCTATTCTTAAAAGTAGATTTTTTCCATCGTATTTTTTTCTTTCAGCGATAAACGGAATTACTGTTTCCGCAAATTCTCTTACAGCTTGAAGGAATTCTGGCTCATTTGGATTTTTTGACTCAACCAGAGCCATAAATTCATTTATTTTTTGTTCCATCTTTTAAAAATAAATTATCAAATAATAATTTTAAACTTAATCAATTAAATAAGAAAATACGTTTTAAGAAAACGTTTTCGTTAAGACAGGCAAAGATACATCAAAATGATGATCGTTTGTTATTTTTTTTCGTTTTTGAGAAAGAATTGTGTTATTTCTAAACAAACTTTAAAAAGCAATTTTACACCTCCGAAATTACGTCTTTTCATTACTGTTAAAGTCAGAAAATTAAGTGTTTTGTTATTAATTTTTTAATAGAAGTATTTAATATTTTGTTTGGACTATGTTTTTTATATATTTGCCAATATTTTGAAAGCCCTAGAAGATGTTTAAACACCTATATTTCACGATTTTCGCCTTATTTGGTATATGCACAACCGCCAGCGCTCAGTATGGCCTTGCACAAGAGGTAGGAATTATATTCGGACCTGTAACTTTCCAGTCAGATTTTGGAGAAAGACATAACTTTGATACCAACATTGGAAACACAGGATTTGGTGTTGGAATCGTCCATTTTATCAACTTTTCTGCCAATAACAACCGAGAAAGCTTTTTTTCAGAGCATTTTAAAGTGAGATCTGAATTGTCTTTCAATACGACTACACTTAATCATTTTGGTGATTACCTTAAAACAGCAAAAAATCAGCAGGCTGTTTCGCAGTTAAAGGCAATGCGTGGAAAATCTACCCTGCTTAATCTGGGAGCACAGCTGGAATTTTCTCCTTTTATGAAAATCCATGATTTTGAAAATACGATCGGCGGATTCAGTCCATATGTAAGTTTAGGTTTTTTAGCAACTTATTATTCTTCCAAAGTGAGCTCTCAAATGGGACAGCTGGGAACTCCGGATACTACATTTCCAAAATACTTAACGCCGTCAGACGGGCATCAGTATGGTTTTTCAAGTGAAACCGGTGTGGCTCTGGCTGCTACTGCTGGTGTTGGTTTTCATTACAAATTAACCACTATGAGCGATTTAATGTTTGAAACCCGTTTTCAGGCTTTCAGCTCTGACTGGATTGACGGATTAAATCCTAACAAAGATCTTTATAAAGAAAACAAATCTAACGACTGGCAGGTTTGGTTTAACGTAGGATATATTTATTACTTAGAGTATTAAAAATAAAATTCCAAATAAAAAAATCCCAAATTCCAAAGTATTAAAAATTGGAATTTGGGATTTTTTATATTCTTAACTTTTAAGCCAGAGCCTGTTCTAAATCGGCTATCAGATCCTCTGCATCTTCAATTCCAACGCTTAATCGTACTAAATCATCGGTAATTCCCACTTCTGCACGTTTATCTGCCGGAATCGAAGCATGGGTCATTAAAGCCGGATGATTGGCCAGCGATTCTACACCTCCTAAAGATTCTGCCAGGGTAAATACTTTTAATTTTTCAAGAAATGCAACAGAGTCTTCTTTTTTACCTGATTTAAAGGTAAAAGAAACCATTCCTCCAAAAGCTTTCATTTGTTTTTTAGCTATTTCATGAAAAGGGTGATTTTCTAAACCTGGGTAATACACCGTTTTAATTTTTGGATGACTGCTTAAATACGCTACCACTTTTTCTCCATTTTCACAATGTCTCTGTACTCTTAAAGCAAGTGTTTTAATTCCTCTTAAAACCAAAAAACTGTCCATTGGTCCTAAAGTGGCTCCGGTAGCAAACTGCTGGAAATGCAGCTGTTCTCCCAGTGCTTCATCTTTTACTATTAAAGCTCCTGCAATAACATCAGAATGCCCTCCTAAATATTTAGTAGCCGAATGCATCACAATATCAGCTCCTAAATCAAGCGGTTTCTGCAGGTAAGGCGTCGCAAAAGTATTATCGACAGCAAACCAAATTTTATGTTCTTTCGTAATTTTTGCCACTTCTGCAATATCAGCAAGTTTCATTAACGGGTTTGTTGGTGTTTCAACCCAGACCAGTTTGGTATTTTCATTAATCAGTGACTTCAGTTTGGCAAGATCTGTCATATCAACAAAATGAAATTTGATTCCCGAATCTTTATAAATTCTGGAAAACATGCGATACGTACCACCATATAAATCATCCATGGCAATTACTTCATCACCGGCTTTAAACGATCTCAAAATACAGTCAGTAGCCGCTAAACCAGATGAAAAAGCAAGTCCTCTTGTTCCGTTTTCAATACTTGCCAAAGCTTCTTCCAAAGCGGTACGTGTTGGGTTCGAAGCCCTGCTGTATTCATAATCAGCCAGAGGTTTTCCGGGACTTGTCTGAATAAAAGTTGACGTTTGATATACCGGAGGCATTACGGCGCCTGTACTTGGATCATGATGCTGGCCACCATGTATTACTTTTGTATTGAATTTCATATAGTTATAATTTTAAAATCTTTAATTCTCCCACAAATTTACCGTTTAATTTATTTTATCGGGATACAAGTTCTTACCTTTGTAGATAATTAACACTTTTTGATATGAAAAATTACATATTTATAATCTTCTTGTGTTTGATTTTGACAAGTTGCAGCAAAGAGCTTTCATTTGAAAATGAAACGTTTGAAGAAAAGTCTACTATTCCGTGCAAAAATGATTGCCCGAAAATCACTATAGAAGTTCCAATCGCTAAAAATAGTCCTGTTGTCGCAGACAGTATCAACAAGAAAGTTTTTGCGGTTATAAAAGAGATTATTTATTTTGGAGAAGATTCCGTTAAAGTTAATGACTACCAATCATTATCGAAGTCTTTTATTGCCTCTTTTGAAGAAATGCAGAAAAAGTTCCCTATGGATACTTTTGGCTGGGAAGGAAAAATCACAGGAAACGTTGAATATGAATCTGACCAGATTATAAACATCAAAATTGATCATTATACTTTTACCGGCGGAGCCCATGGATATCAGGGCTACAGATCTTTATTATTTGATAAAAAAACCGGAAAGATTCTTTTTAATGAGGATTTGTTTAAAAATGAAAAAGAATTTAAGGCTTTCGCCGAAAAAGAATTCAGGCTTCAATACCATATTCCCGCAAAAGCCAACATAAATGCAACCGGATTAATGTTTGAAAACGATCAGTTTCAGCTGCCTCAAAATATTTTTTATACGCGTCAGGGGTTACTTTTATATTACAACTCTTATGAAGCTGCCTCCTATGCCGACGGACCGAAAGAAATTGTATTTCCTTACGATAAAATAATAAGCTTTTTAAATTACAGATAATAAAACTTATGAAATTATACTAATTTTACTACAATTAAATCGTTTGTAAATTTTTAGTTTTTTATATTGTTCTCTTATGCTGACATTCAACCATTCAGGACTATTAGTTCCTGACAATAAAATTACATCTACTATTCAAGAACTTGAAAACGAATTTGTATCAAAAATTCCTTCATTAAAAAGAAAAGAAATTTTCGAATCCTATATTAAATATAATGAGGATCTCAAAAAAGTATGTAATTTAGATGAGCTTCATCAATGGATAAATGGTTCATATGTTACTCAAAAAATAAATCCCGGAGATATTGATTTAGTTACATTTCTGGACCACGCCATTGTTTTAAAATTGGGCTCAAAATTGAATGCTTTTACATACCCAAACTCTGAAATCGTGTACGGGGTCGATGCTTATATCATCGAAGTTTATCCGGAAAGTCATCCTGATAATTTTAGATATATAAGTGACAAAGCATACTGGCTGGATCGATTTACAAAGACAAGAAGAATTAGAGGAAACAGGTTATCAAAAGGCTTTTTAGAAATAAAATCGTAACTCATATAAAAATGAAAGACAACAAACTATATCATATTCTGGATTTAATCGAAGAGATTAATAAAGTTGACAAAATGATTTTTTTACATGAGAATTCAACTTCAGATTTAATGCTGAATCAATACAAAAATCAAAAATTAAAACTAAGTAATTATCTCGTCAAAGAGCTCCTGACTAATAGTGACAACAGAACTGAAGTCATGTACATCATAAAATTATTTATTGAAAAATTCTACGCTAATGAAATCAATCATTTAAAATTTGACGAAAATGATAATTTAAAGAAAATTGAGAATGTTTTTATTGAGAACTACAGTTAGAGCACAAACTATTGCACATCATACTTCATCTTTCTTAAAATTCTCAATGCCTCTTTAAATGACAAATAAACAGCACTGAATGGTTTTAAAAGAAGTTTGGCATCAATTAATTTTTGTCTGGCATCCTCAAAACCGTTTAAATAACAAATCATAAAAGTGGAAGGCAGGTTCCCGAGGTCTTTTAATTCCCGTTCCGACAAAGAAATTCCTTTCTGTAGTTTTTGAAGCAGTGTTATATTAGAATTATAAATATGATACAGCATTTTACGATTGAACTCAGGCGGCTGAAAAAGCATCTGACGGTCAATTTTATAATAGCCGTTATCAAAAAAATGAATTGTCTGCTCTTCTAGAGGATAATAACTCGTTTTATCGTTCAATCCTAACGGAACATATTCTGTAATTGTAAAACTATCCTCATTATACACAATTGTGACCACATCCTGAGCGGAGTAAAAAAGTTTAACCTGCTCATTGATCAGCTCAATATCTACACGGGATAAAAAGGTCTTGTCACGGGATTTTTTAGGAACCCCGGCCCAGCAGATCACAAAAAGTTCCTTAAAAACATAATATTTGGGCGACATGTCTTTATGCCTGAAATTCATAAAATCGATTACGCCGTCAAGGGTATACTGAATACTGTTTCTGGAACTATTTTCGATTCCGATTACAGTTTCTGTATTTTGATAATTCTTTTCAATTTCTTCTTGTTCTTCTACCGGAATAGAATTACTGCCTCGGCGCATAAAAATACTATTGGATATTATGGTATGAATTCCTTTTTTAAAATAAGAAATCCGGGTTTTAGGTTTAATTGTTACTAAACCTACTACTTTATCCTTGGGAAGGTTGGGAAACGGGACGTTCTCATATTGTATTTTAGGAGGGTTTTCTAAAAAAGCATTGACCAGATTCTGAATTCGGCTGTCGTCAAAAAAATCATCACCTACTATTTCGTTATCCTGATCTTCAACGCCAACCACGATATACGAATTATTGGCCGGATTGGAATTGGAAAGTGCACAGATATGTTTTAAAAACTTCGCTTTCCCTTCTCTTGAATGAAGATTAAGCTGCCTTTTTTTATCATAAAAGCTGCTCTCGTCATTATGAGCAAGCAGGTTCTTAATTAAAAGGCGTTTATTAATCATGTCGATTTTGTTTTGCCACGAATTGCACTAATTCGTACTAATTTAATTTACTAAAACTTAAAATTAAAAAAAAGACGCACTACTGTGCGTCTCTACATTCGATTTATTTAAATATTTTTCTTGACAATAGTCGAAGAAGCCTGCGCCGTGCTCATTACTACTAAATCGGCAATATTAACATGATAAGGCCTTGAAATCACAAAATGAATAATATCGGCAATATCTTCTGCCTGCAGCGGCTCAAATCCTTTATAGACATTCGAAGCTCTTTCGACATCGCCTTTAAAACGAACTTCACTGAATTCTGTTGCTACCATACCGGGATGAATTGCCCCAACTCTGATTCCAAATGGATTTAGATCAATCCGCATTCCGGCTGTAATAGCATCCACGGCATGTTTCGTACCGCAGTATACATTTCCGTTTGGATACACTTCTTTTGCTGCCGTAGAACCAATATTAATAATATGTCCAGACTGCTTAGCCGTCATTTTTGGAATTACGGCTTTTGAAACATATAAAAGTCCTTTTACATTAATATCAATCATGGCATCCCAATCGTCTAAATCTCCTGTCTGAACAGGATCCAAACCATGTGCATTTCCGGCATTATTGATCAGAATATCGATATCTGAAAAGTCAGCCGGTAAAGTCCCTATTTTCTCCAGAACATCATTTTTATCACGAACATCAAAAGAAAGAGAATGTACTTCGGTAAAAACAGAAAGTTCTTTTTCTAACTCTTCTAAACGTTCTTTACGTCTTCCGCAAAGAATTACTTTATAATTGTTTTTTGCCAGAATCTGCGCAGCTGCTTTTCCAATTCCACTTGTGGCACCAGTAATTAAAACTGTTTTTTTCATTTTATTTTTTTCATTTTGCCACAGATTAAAAGGATTTAAATGATTTTCTAAATCTGTGAAAATCCATTTAATCTGTGGCTCCTATTTTTCAATCGCATTTAACTGAATACTAAAAACTGTAAACTGAACACTAAAAATTAAGGTACATCGTCCCCCATGCTTTCGGTCCAGATCGCAAACCAGTCCTCTTTGTCCATTTCCAGTTCAACCGCTTTAACCAAAGACTGAATTCTGGCCACATTTACCGTTCCGGCAATCGGAATAACATTCGCCGGGTGTTTTAAGATCCAGGCCAGTAAAAGGGTATCCGCACCCAGATGGTATTTTTCGAGTAAAGTCGAAAACAACTTTTTTAAACGGCGTGTTTTTTTAGTATCTTCTCTGAAAACAGTCCCCAACGGATTCCATGATAACGGACGGATTCCGTTAGTCTGCATATAATCAAGACTTCCGTCCGTCATCGCTTCATAATGTGTTGCCGAAAACTGCACCTGATTATAACTTACTTCTGTTTTCTGGCGAATCAGTTCGGTTTGGGAACTTGTAAAATTCGAAAGTCCGAAATCTAAAATTTTTCCTTCCCCTTTTAATTTCTCAACCGCTTCGGCAATTTCATCAGCCTGCATTAACGGACTTGGTCTGTGCAGTAAAAAAACATCTACATAATCTGTTTTAAGTTTCTTTAAAGACTCTTCCACAGATCCAATAATATACTCCTTCGAATAATCGTAATGTTTGATTGTATTATTGCGGCCTGGCGTAACCAGCTGAATACCGCATTTGGTGATTAATTGTAATTTTTCACGCGAAATTTTACTGGCTTTAAAGGCCTTACCAAAATCGGCCTCTGTTGTATAATCTCCGTAAATATCGGCGTGATCAAAAGTTGTGATTTTGTTTTCGATACAAACCTGTATCATATTTTCCATTTCTTTTGGTGTAAGGTTTTTATCCCATACTCCCCAATTCATAGTACCCGAAATGATAGGCGATAATGCTGTTTTGCTCATGGTAATATTGAGTTATTTTTGGTAATAAATATGCTTTTGAAAAACATATTCATCAAAGTTCTTAAAAATATAAAAATAGATTCACAATTCGTCCTTAAAATTAGGTGTTTGGTCGAAGTTTTAACCATTCTTTAACATCTTACTTCTCAAAAAATATTCAATTTGCACTCTCAAAAATTAGGCGTACCAATCAAGGTTTTTAAAAATATTTATATGGAAGAAAATACAACGACTTTAGACATTAGAGCGATAAATGAAAAAATTGAGAGAGAAAGTGCTTTTATAGACCTTCTTACAATGGAAATGAACAAAGTTATTGTGGGCCAGAAACACATGGTCGAGCGTCTGTTAATCGGTCTTTTGGGTCAGGGACATATTTTACTGGAAGGAGTTCCGGGTCTGGCTAAAACTTTAGCGATTAATACTTTGTCTCAGGCAGTTCAGGGGTCTTTCAGCCGTATCCAGTTTACTCCGGATTTACTTCCTGCCGATGTTATCGGAACCATGATTTACAACATTAAGGCAAACGAATTCTCTATTAAAAAAGGGCCTATTTTTGCCAACTTCGTACTGGCCGATGAGATTAACCGTGCTCCTGCAAAAGTACAGTCTGCACTTTTAGAGGCGATGCAGGAAAAACAAGTTACTATTGGCGATACTACTTTCAAACTTGATCGTCCGTTTTTAGTATTAGCCACTCAAAACCCTGTTGAGCAGGAAGGAACATACCAGCTTCCTGAAGCACAGGTTGACCGTTTCATGCTGAAAACCGTAATTGACTACCCAAAAATTGACGAAGAGCGTTTTGTAATCCGTCAGAACTTAAAAGGAACTTTCGAAAAAGTAAACCCTGTAGTTTCGGTAGATCAGATTTTACGTGCACAGGAAGCTGTTCGTGAAGTTTATATGGATGAAAAAATCGAAAAATATATCCTGGATATCATCTTTGCTACCCGTTATCCGGAAAAATACAAATTAGCCGATTTAAAACCGCTTATCAGTTTTGGTGCCTCTCCACGTGGAAGTATTAACTTAGCCAATGCTGCTAAATGTTACGCTTTCATCAAACGCCGCGGTTATGTAATTCCAGAAGATGTTCGTGCGGTTGTACATGATGTATTACGTCACAGAGTTGGAATAACTTATGAAGCGGAGGCCGAAAACATTACTTCTGTAGACATTATCAACAAAATCGTAAACGAGATTGAAGTACCTTAAAAATTTGTTTCAAGTTTCAGGTTTCAAGTTGTTGCAAGACTAACTTGAAACTTTTAAACTTTAAACTTTAAACAAATAAAATGGATACAAAAGAGCTTTTAAAAAAAGTACGGAAAATAGAAATCAAAACCAAAAGACTGAGCAATCATATCTTTTCGGGAGAATATCATTCTTCCTTTAAAGGCCGCGGGATGACTTTCAGTGAGGTACGCCAGTACCAGTATGGCGATGATATTCGTAATATCGACTGGAATGTAACGGCACGTTATAATGAAGCCCACGTAAAAGTTTTCGAAGAAGAACGCGAACTCACCATGGTATTAATGGTAGATATTTCGGGTTCTGAAGGTTTTGGTTCCAAAAGCCAGTTTAAAAAAGATATTGTAACGGAAATCGCCGCAACAATGGCTTTTTCGGCTACACAAAACAACGATAAAATCGGTCTGATTTTATTCTCTGACAATGTTGAATTGTATATTCCGCCTAAAAAGGGAAGATCGCATGTTTTAAGAATTATTCGCGAACTGATCGAATTTGAACCTAAGAGCCATAAAACAGATGTTTCCGAAGCTTTAAAATTCTTATCAGGAACCCAGAAAAAGAAAGCCATTATTTTTATGATTTCCGATTTCATGTCTGAAAACTACGAGCATAATTTAAAAATTGCTTCCAAAAAACATGATATTACCGGAATCCGGGTTTACGATATTCGTGAAGAAAAAATCCCCAATCTGGGCATGGTCTCCATGCTGGATGCCGAAACCGGCAAAGTTCAGCTTGTAGATACCGGATCTAAAACCGTAAGGCTGAATTACGAAAAACACTATCAGGAACGACTGAATTATTTTAAAGAAACTTTCAGCAAATCAGGAGCCGGTGTTGTTCATACAAGAGTAGATGAAAGTTATGTGACCAAATTACTGGGATATTTTAAATCAAGATAAACATAATTTTAAATTACACAGTCTTAAAGCGGAAAGGAAGGATTTATGAAATCGAATAATTTATAATTACATTGTCCAAATAAAATCAGCTTAAATCTGTATCATTCCTTTTTTAAGCCATTGTTTTAGAGCAACATCTGAAATCACAAATCATAATGAAATTAAAGTTTTACATATTTTTATTTTTGCTTACCTCACTTGTTTCTGCCCAGCAAAAACAGGTGGAAACCAGTATTGATACTACAAAAAATAAAATTGGGGCCGAATTTAAACTGACCCTTAAAACAGTGGTAAGTGCCAGTTCAAAAGTTGTTTTTCCAAAACAGAAAAAATTTGGACCACTTGAAGTAATTCAATCCTATCCTATAGATACCGTTAAAAAAGATGGTAATTATGAGTTAATCAAAAAATATGGATTAACGCAGTTTGATTCCGGAAGATATGTGATTCCGGCAGTTAAAATTCTGATTGACAAGAAACCGTATTTATCTGACTCTATTGCTGTAGAAGTAGCTAATGTAAAAGTAGACACCTTACAGCAGAAAATGTACGATATTAAAGATATTACCGCCGCCGATGACAGCGTGGGCGACTGGTGGAAATACATTCTGGCATTGGTTGTTATACTGGCTGTGGGTGCTGCTGTTTACTGGTTTATCCTAAAAAAACAGAAGAAAAAAATTGAAGAAGAAGTTTATAAAACACCTATTGAAAAAGCAACCAGCCTGTTAAACAATCTGGAGCAGAAAGAGCTGGTTCAAAAAGGAGAAATCAAAGAATATTATAGTGAACTTACTGATATTGCCCGAAATTATATTGAAGAAGCCATTCATATTCCCGCAATGGAAAGTACGACTTCTGAATTAATCCAGGCTATCAGAACTGCTTCGACTAAAAAGAAAATGACGCTGACACCGGAAACGGTTGAGAACCTGGAACGGGTTTTACGTCAGGCCGATTTGGTGAAATTTGCTAAATCGAAACCGCTGGAATTTGAAATTACAGAAGACCGTAATAAAATCCAAAGAGTAATTTTAACACTTGATAATGCTATTCCTACTGAAGTTCCGGCCGAAGCGGAAGATCAGTTATTAAATGAGGCCCAAAAGCAAAAACAAATTCAGCTTCAGTTAAAAAAACAACGTAACAAACGAATTGCCATTACAGTGGGTTCCGTTCTGTTTTTAGTATTAGGAACATTAACTTTTTTCATTGCTACAAAAGGTTTTGCGTACGTTAAAGATAATCTTATCGGTCATCCTTCTAAAGAATTATTAGAAGGCGAATGGGTAAAAAGTGAATACGGAAATCCAGGCATCCTGATAGAAACACCAAAAGTACTTAAGCGAATAGATGCTTCAAAAGCACTTCCAAAGGAAACAATGGCTTTAATTAAAGAAATGCAGCTTTTTGTGTACGGAAGTATGATTGACAACTTTTACGTTGCCGTATCAACAACCAAATTTAAAAATCCAACGGATATTGATTTATCAAAAGCTTTAGAAGGAAGTTTAAAAGTAATTGAATTACAAGGCGGACAAAATATCATTGTAAAACAGGAAGATTTCCAGACCAATCAGGGAATTCAGGGAATTAAAGGTTACGGAACGATGAGTGTTCTCAACCCGGCTACCAAAACAAGTACAAAAGCGTATTACGAAATCCTGCTTTTCAAACAGGAACAAGGTTTACAGCAAATCATCATACAGCACGAAGAAGGTGATACCTATGCTAATGATATTACAACCCGAATTTTAAATTCTGTTGAACTTAAAAAAGCAAGCAACTAATGAATAATCAGATCACTTTTTTAAATCCGGAATTCTTTTGGTTGTTTCTGCTAATTCCAATCGCTATCGCCTGGTTTTTCTGGAAAAGAAACCAGCAGTCGGCCACATTAAAAATAAGTTCAACGGCAGGTTTTAAGAACAGCGAATCATTACTGACCAAACTAAAACCTTGTTTGTATGTTTTCAGGATTATCGCTTTAAGTTCTTTAATTATTGCCCTGGCAAGACCCAGAACAGTAGACATCAGCAACCAGACCAAAACAACAAAAGGAATTGATATTGTCATGGCTATTGACGTTTCGGGAAGTATGCTGGCCAAAGATTTAAAGCCAAACCGTATGGAAGCTTTAAAAAGGGTCGCTGCTGATTTTGTTGAGGAAAGACCAAATGACAGAATTGGTTTAGTGCTGTATGCTTCTGAAGCGTATACCAAAACCCCGGTTACCAGTGACAAACCTATTATACTGGAAGCCATCAAAGACATTCGATATGATAATGTTTTACAGGACGGAACCGGAATTGGAATGGGACTGGCAACGGCTGTAAACCGCCTTAAAGACAGTAAAGCCAAAAGCCGTGTTATTATTCTGCTTACCGATGGTGTTAACAATGCCGGATTTATAGAACCGGAAACAGCTGCCGACATTGCTAAACAATACGGAATCAAAGTATACACCATTGGTCTTGGAAGCAACGGGATGGCAGAATCTCCATATGCTTATGCTCCAAACGGACAGCTTATGTTTAAAATGCAGAAAGTAGAGATTGATGAAAGATTAATGAAGAGCATTGCCCGCAAAACAGACGGAACGTATTTCAGAGCGACAAGCAATGACAGGCTGGCCGAGATATACAACTCCATCAACAAGTTAGAAACAACAGAAATCCAGGAATTAAAATTCTACGATTACGACGAAAAATACAGAAATTTTGTTTTACTGGCGGCCTTTTTACTGTTGCTTGAAGTGGGTTTACGAAATACGGTTTACAGAAGCTTCATTTAATTTTGAAAAAATTAAAAATTTCCAAAAATAAAATAACAAATAACAAATTGGAATTTGGAATTTTTAGAATTGGGGCTTAAAACAAGTTTGAAATTTGGACCCGGGTGACAGCGAACAGGTGAAGCAATTTCAATATTGGAATTTAAAAATTATATGGAATTAGACGAAAAAAAATATTTATACCTCCTGATACTACTCCCGATAGTGGTGTGTATTTTCTTTTTCAACATGTATTGGAAAAGAAAAAAACAACGTGAATTTGGTGATTTGGAAATGGTAAAAAAACTGAGCCCTGAACGATCTGTTTTTAAACCGGTTTTAAAATTATCCCTGTTTGTTCTGGCACTTGCCTTTTTGATTATCGGACTGGTAAATCCAAAAATCGGAACCAAGATGGAAACCGTAAAACGCGAAGGTATTGATATTGTTTTTGCCGTAGACGTTTCAAAAAGTATGCTGGCGGAAGATGTGGCACCAAGCCGTCTTGAAAAAAGCAAACAGCTGGTTTCACAGATTATTAATTCTCTCGGAAGCGACCGTATTGGAATTGTAGCCTATGCAGGAAGTGCGTTTCCGGTACTGCCGATTACATCTGATTATAGTGTAGCCAAAATGTTCCTGCAGAATATGAGCCCGGATATGGTTTCGTCGCAGGGAACGTCTCTGGATGAAGCCATCACCCTATCTGCAAAATATTTTGACGAAAAAAGCAAAACGAGTAAACTGCTTATTTTAATTTCCGATGGGGAAGATCATTCTGAAGGAGCCTCTATTGCTGCCGAAGAAGCCAACAAAATTGGAATGAAGATTATTACTATAGGAGTTGGAACAGAAAAAGGAGGCACTATTCCGTTAAAAGAAAACGGCATAGTGAGAAGCTATCAAAAAGATCATGACGGACAGACTGTTATTACCAAATTAAACCAGGAAGGATTAAAAACCATTGCAAAAGCCACCAAAGGAGGTTATGTTTACGGCGGTAATACCAAAGAAGTTCTGGAATACATCAAAAATGCCCTGAACAATATTCAAAAAACCGAATTTGAATCGACTCAAATGGCCGATTATCAATCACAATTTCAGTGGTTCATCGGTTTTGGATTTTTATTGTTATTCATCGATATTTTCCTTTTGGAAAGAAAAACAAACTGGATTAAAGAGTTGAATTTATTTAACGAAAAGAAATAAAGATTCCGCTTAAAATTCGGAACAAAAAATAAAAAAATCAGAATGAAAAATTTACTTCTTTATATTTTACTAACACTTTCTTTTGCAGTTGCTGCTCAGGAAAAAGACAAGACATTGCCTGGTGCGAATGAAGAATATAAGCAGAATAAATTTACGGATGCAGAAGCAGGTTACAGAATCTCGGCATCAAAATTTCCTAAGCATGCTGCCGGCTCGTACAATCTGGGAAACTCGATTTACCGACAAAACCAGCCCTCTGAAGCAAAGTATGCTTATGCCAATGCCATAAAAAATGCCCGCACAAGACCAGAAAAGCATAAAGCCTATCACAATCTTGGAAACGTTTTTATGAAAGAAAAAGAGTATTCTCAGGCAGTTGAAGCTTATAAAGAAGCACTGCGTAACGATCCGACAGATGAGGAAACACGTTACAACTATGCTTATGCCAAACAAAAATTAAAAGAGAATCCTCCGAAAAACGATCAAAATAAAGACAAGAATAAAGACAAGGACAAGGATAAAAACAAAGATAAAGATAAGGACAAAGATAAAAATAACGACAAGGATAAGGACAAAGACAAAAAAGACGACAAAGGCGATAAAGATAAAAAAGATGGTAAAAATGATCCGAAGAAAGACGATAAGTCCAATAACAACGGAGAACCTAAACCAATGCCCGGCGGAATTTCAAAAGAACGCGTACAGAACCTTCTGGATGCTGTAAATAACGAAGAAAAGAAAATCCAGGATAAAGTAAACGCTCAAAAAGTTAAACCAAATACAAAAAAACCGGAGAAAGACTGGTAAAATAAGTTGAATCGTTTAATCGTTAATTATATATTACACGAATAAACGATTCGGCAGTTAAACAAACAACGATTTTAAACAAGTAATGAAAAGATATTTAATTCTATTACTATTCACTTTTCAGGGACTTATGGCCCAGGTTCAGTTTGAAGCCAAAGTAAGTAAAAACACACTTGGACTTAATGAAAGGCTTCGTATTGATTTTATCATGAATGTCGATGGCGATAATTTTGACCAGCCGTCATTTGAAGGTTTTGAAGTAGTGGCCGGACCAAGTCAGCAGATCAGTCAGTCCTGGATAAACGGGCGCAGTTCTTTTCAGAAAATATACTCCTACATACTACAGCCGGAGAAAAAAGGAAACCTGTTGATCAAACAGGCTGCGATAGAATATAATGGTCAGATTTACAAAACGTCTCCCATAAAAGTAACGGTTACCAATGCTGTTGCACAGGAAAGAGATCCAAATGACAGACAGCAGCAAGGCGGCAGCGGCGGCGGAAATGAACTATTGCAGTTAGCTGCAGAAATTTCCAAAACCAGCCCGTACCTGAACGAACCGATTACGGTAGTGTATAAATTGTACTTTAACGGAATTGGAGTTACCGGTTTTAAAGAACTTGCCAAACCTAAATACAATGATTTCTGGAACCAGAATATCGACATCAAACAACTGGCTATTGAAGAAGGCAGTTATCAGGGGCAAAGGGCTTATTACGTCGTTTTAAAGAAAACCATCTTATATCCGCAAAAATCAGGCAGATTAACCATTGAACCGCTTTCATTGGATATTGGCGTTCAGCTGCCAAGTAACCGACGTAATATGTTTGGCCAGATGATTCCGCTGGACGATAACAAAATTGTTTCGGCAGGAGCCAAAACCATTAACGTACGCCCACTTCCGGAAAGTGGAAAACCGGAAGGATTTACAGGAGCCGTTGGGAAATTTAATTTTACCGTTACCCCGTCAAGAACAACACTTAAAAGTGGTGAAAGTCTTGATTTAGTAGTAAGTACTGCAGGAAATGGAAACCTGAAACTGTTTACCCTTCCAAAACCTGTGGTTCCTAATGCATTGGAAATGTACGATCCCGTGCATGATGAAAAAGTGACCACTTCATTATCAGGAATGTCAGGTAAAATTACAGACAAGTATACGATCATTCCGCAATACAAAGGAAAATATGCTATTAAACCCATGTCATTTTCTTATTTTGACTTGAGTACCGGTTCCTATAAAACGATAACTTCCCAGGAAATTATGATTGATGTTTTAGACGGGCCGACTTTAGCAGAAGCAAACCCTTCAACAGCTTCAAAAAATGTGATTACCAAAACAGAACAGTTTAAATATATTAAACCAAAAACGACTTTGGTAAGTATTACTAAAGATGACTTTTACGGTTCTGATTTGTATTATGCATTATTATTATTCCCATTCGCCATCATTCCAATTATAATTTTAGCGAAGAAGAAAAAAGAAGCTATTGACAGCGATGTAACCGGAAACCGAATCAGAATGAACAATAAGCTGGCGAAGAAATACCTGTCGCAGGCTAAAAAACAGCTTAATAACAAAGAGGCATTTTATATTGCACTTGAAAAAGCCATGCATAATTTCTTAAAAGCCAAACTGCATATTGAAACTTCAGAAATGAGTAAAGACAATATCCGTGAACTGCTTTTATCCCGAAATGCTAATGCTGAAACTGTTCAGAATTTTATTAATCTGACCGAAAACTGTGAGTTCGCCCGTTATGCCCCGGCATCAAGTGCTTCGATTCAGCAGGATTATGATAAAGCTGTTTTGATTATTTCTGAATTAGAAAAACAAATCGTTTAGTTTTTAACTTAAAATCAAACCCGGCGGTTTTTAAAACCATTCGGGTTGAACAAATGATAATGAAAAATATACTATATCTCTTTTTACTAATTTCGCAGGTTTTCTTTGCCCAGGGACGCTTTGAAAAAGGAAATGCCCTGTACCAAAAGGGACAATATCAGGAAGCGGTGAATGTGTATGAAAACATCATTAAAGAAGACAAACAGCAGTCGGCTGAATTGTATTTTAACCTCGCGAACTGTTATTACAAACTCAATAAAGTAGCTCCGGCTATTTACAATTATGAAAAAGCCCTGGTATTAAAACCAAACGATCAAGAAACCTTAAACAACTTAAAGTTCGCTAAAAAGCTGACAATCGATGAAATCAAGGAAGTACCAAAAGTAGGTTTTGCCAAGCTGATCCAGAATTTTACAGGTATTTTTAATTACAATCAATGGGCTAAAATTTCGGTTGGAATTGCCTTTTTGTTTCTATTGAGTTTTATTGGTTACTATTTTTCACAGCTTACCTTAACCAAAAGAATTTATTTCATTGGAATGTTTATTTTTTTAGTGGCATTGGTATTAAGCGTTTCAGCCGGAATGTCTGAAAAAAACCATTTTGACAACGACCGTCCTGCCATTGTATTTTCTGAACTAAGCGAAGTTAGAAGTGAACCTCAAAAAGCAGGCTCCCCTATTTTCTTATTACATGAAGGAGCAAAAGTTTACGTAATGGAAACTGTAGGGAACTGGAAAAAAATAGAACTGACAGACGGGACAGAAGGCTGGATTGATGCCTCGACCATCAAAGAAGTAAAGTAGTTTTTTAGAATATTCAATATTAAAAATCCCAAATTCCAGTTATTAACTTTGGAATTTGGGATTTTTAATATTTCCGGATTTAGACCATTTGTGATATAAAAATTATTTTTCTTCTTTAAACGGATGGCTAAATATTTTTATATCATTTACATCTTCAAAAATCAGAACGTGTAGATTTTCAATGGTGTAACACAATAATCTAATTTTACATCCGATTCAAAAACGTCATCAATCTGATCCACTGATTCGAAGAAAGAAAGACCAATTTTTACAGTTTCAGGTTTACAGGCTGCTAAAAATTTATCGTAAAAACCTTTTCCGTATCCAATACGGTTCCCCAAAACATCAAACGCCAAAAGCGGTACAAAAACTACTTCTATACTTTCCGTTGGAACCGGAAGTCCGTTTACAGGTTCAGGGATATTGTATTCGTTTTTTTTGATTTTAGTATTATCCGTCAGCAGGAAATGTGTCATCTCCCTAGTTTCAAAATCACTTTTTGAAATCACCACTTCTTTATCTTTTCCTGAAAGCAGGTGCAGTATAAATTCTGTATCTACTTCTTTTTGTTCGGCTATTGGAAGAAAAACATGATAATACGTTTTATCCCATATCGGCATTCGGATTAAAGTATTGGCAATAATCAGGCTTTTTTCTTCGATATCCTTTTCAGAAAGTGCTTTTCGAAGGTTTTTATAATGCAGTCGTAATTCTTTTTTACTCGTCGGCATTTACAGGAGAATTTTTAGATAAATGATAAATGGCATCGCCTTCATAAACAATGGGCGAATGATTGGCATTGATCACAAATCCGTCATGCGGAGCTTTCACTTTCTGTTCAAATTTCCCAAACGGATCCGTAATAATGGCTAAGATAGTACCTTTGGTTACAAATTTCCCAACCATATTATAATCGTGCAGCAGACCCGAACATTTTGCTCTTAGCCAAACTGAATATTTTATATAAATAGAATCTTCTTCTGCCTTCTCTATAATGTGTTTTGGTTCCAGCATTTCTAAATAATGCAGTAGGCGCTTTACCCCTTTTACACCTTCATTGGCAACAGCATCATTTATATCCAGTGATTTCCCACCTTCAAAAAGCAGCATTTTTACATTGGCTTTTTCGCAGGTATTTCTAAAAGAGCCTCCAATATTTCGGGAATACAAAGTAAACGGCGCATTAAAAACATCTGCGAGTTCTTTTAAATCGGGATTGTTTTCGGTGATCCTGATTTGAGGCACATTAAAACGGCTTGCTCCTCCTGCATGAAAATCAACTGCATAATCAATAATAGGCAGGATCTGTTCTACAATATGATAGGCAAACCTGCTGGCCAGCGATCCTTTTTTACTTCCCGGAAAAACACGGTTTAAGTCACGTCCGTCCGGAAACTCACGTGATTTATTGACAAAACCGTACATATTGATAATCGGGATACAAATAATAGTTCCTCTTAACGGACGGTTTATTTTTTTACTGATAATCTGCCGAACTATTTCTACCCCATTAATTTCATCTCCGTGAATACCGGCCGAAAATAAAACTACAGGACCTTCGTGCTTGGAACGCCGCACAATAACAGGAATATTCAGTTTGGTTGTAGTGTGTAATCGAGCTATTTCGACATTGATCGTTTTATGTTCTCCGGGCAGAATCGACTCTCCAAAAATAACCAGTGGCTTACTATTTTTCATTCAGAATTATAAAATCTAAATATAGAAATTATTCTTTTGATTTCGTAAATTTGAAACTAAATCAATGTTAAGCTTTTTCAGAAGCCAAAAGGCTGACCCAAAAAGCTTATCTTCTATCTTCAGAAATAAAAAAGAATGCAAAAACCGTCCTTAGATCTTCAGATTCTCACCCTGCCGGACAATCCCGGTGTGTATCAATATTATGATAAAGACGGGAAAATTCTGTACGTGGGAAAAGCCAAAAATTTAAAAAAAAGAGTCTCTTCTTACTTCAACAAAATACATGATACCGCCAAGACTAATGTTTTGGTCAAAAAAATTGTGACTATAAAACACATTGTAGTTCCTACCGAAACCGATGCGCTTTTATTAGAAAACAACTTAATTAAAACCCTTCAGCCGAGATATAATGTACTGCTGCGTGATGACAAAAGTTATCCGTGGATCTGCATCAAAAAAGAACCTTTTTCGAGAATATTCTCTACCCGAAGAATGGTGAAAGACGGCTCTGAATATTTTGGACCCTATACCAATTTCAAAACAGTACATACCATCCTGGAACTGATTAAAGAATTGTATCCGCTTCGGACATGCAATTATGATTTGAGTCAGTCTAATATTGATTCCGGAAAATTTAAAGTCTGTCTGGAATATCATATTGGCAACTGCAAAGGTCCGTGTGAAGGTCTGGAACCTCTTGAAGAATACCAAAAACAAGTCGATGCTATCCGTGGAATTTTAAAGGGAAATTTCAAAGAAAGCATGAAAGACTTTAAGCAGCTGATGAACAAATATGCTCAGGAACTGCGTTTTGAAGAAGCACAGAAAATTAAAGAAAAAATTGAAGTCCTTGAAAACTATCAGTCCAGATCGACTATTGTAAATCCTAAGATTACCAATGTCGATGTATTCTCTATTGTATCTGACGAAAGTGCCGCTTATGTCAACTTTCTGCAGATTTCACATGGCTCCATTATTCGTTCACATACCCTTGAAATGAAGAAAAAACTGGATGAAAGCGATGAAGAATTGCTGGAACTGGCGGTTATTGAACTTCGTGAACGTTTTGAACTAATGTCAAAAGAAATCATTGTTCCTTTTGAAATGGATCTGGGCGAGAATATAAAAATTACCGTTCCGCAGCTTGGTGACAAAAAACAGATTTTAGATCTGTCGATAAGAAATGCTAAATTTTACCGAATCGAACAGCTGAAACAGTTACAAATTGTAGATCCGGACAGGCACACTAACCGAATCATGGCACAGATGCAGAAAGATCTGCGTCTTCCGTCAGAGCCACGTCATATTGAATGTTTTGATAACTCAAATATTCAGGGAACCAATCCGGTGGCGGCTTGTGTGGTTTTTAAGGACGGAAAACCCAGTAAAAAAGATTACCGTCATTTTAATGTCAAAACAGTAGAAGGTCCTGATGATTTTGCTTCGATGACTGAGATTGTCTACCGTCGTTACAAAAGAGTACTGGAAGAAAACGAACCGCTCCCGCAGTTAATTATTATTGACGGTGGAAAAGGACAGTTATCGGCAGCCCTTAAAAGCATTGACAAATTAGGTTTACGCGGCAGAGTAGCCATTATTGGAATTGCCAAACGTCTTGAAGAACTTTTTTATCCCGGAGATTCCATTCCGTTATACCTGGACAAAAAATCAGAAACCCTTAAAGTAATCCAGCAGCTGCGAAACGAAGCGCACCGATTTGGAATTACTTTTCATCGTGACAAACGAAGCAAAGCTGCTCTGAATTCTTCAGTTGAAAGTATTCCCGGAATTGGCGAAAAAACCATGCTGGCACTAATACAGCATTTCAAAAGCGTTAAAAGACTCAAACTGGCAGACGAAAAAGAAATAGCTGCTGTTGTCGGTGTATCAAAAGCCAAAAAAATTGTCGATTTTTACCATCCTAAGCAAACAGAATAATGTGTAGAAACAGCTTCTTACTCCTGCTTTTCGTTTTTTCTGTCAGCTACAGTCAAAACACACTTTCTTTTGTACAAAAAGATAAAAGCAGGATTAAGATTAGTTTCCGGGACAACTTTGAAACGATAACGATAACCAATTCAAAAACCAGAGGTACCCAGATCCTCAATAACATAGAAACTTCCATTACCGGCAAACCTTCAAAATTAGAAGTAAACGATTATAATTTTGACGGTTATACCGATTTTGCCTCTTATCATACTGATGACGGAATGGGCGTGTACACTATTTATCAGATTTTCATTTTTAATCCAAAGGAAAATAAGTTTCAGAGTTTAGAATTTCCTTCAGATTACAATCCAAAATGTGATCTGTTTTGTGATGTAAAAATCGACAAAATAAAAAAGACTCTTACATCCAGCTGCAGAGGCGGTGCAGAAAATCATACCGATATCTGGAAATTTAATAAAAACAAAAAATTAACACTTTTAGAGACCAAATCATACTAAAACATTCTGGTATTTAGTTAAAAAAATGCCGACTTTTACAAAATCAATTAGTTCCCTATTTATGCGCCCGAACCCGTTATCCGTTTCATATAAAAAATCAAAAGGATCTCATTCCAATGGTGTTGGAACCCTTTTGGGCATAAAATGGGCTCTCTTGTCCTTATTACTCCTTTTGACTCAAAAATCAATTTCACAGGAAATCAAAAATGACAGTATCAGGAGACCCAAAATTGGTCTGGTTTTAAGCGGCGGCGGTGCTAAAGGTTTTGCCCATATCGGCGTATTAAAAGTACTGGAAGAAGCCGGAATCAAAATTGATTATATAGGCGGAACCAGTATGGGATCTGTAATTGGCGGATTATACGCATCGGGTTACAACGCTTCTCAGATTGATTCCATTTTCAAGAAAACCAATTTCGATGACCTGATTAACGATTATATTCCGAGATCATCAAAAAATTTCTATGGCAAAAAAAATGATGAACTCTATGCCATTGTTCTGCCTTTCAGCAATTTTAGGGTAGGTATTCCCGAAGCCCTTTCAAAAGGAATGTACAATTATAATTTATTGAGCAGTCTTACCCGAAATGTTCGCCATGTGCGGGATTTCAATAAACTGCCTACCCCGTTCCTTTGTATCGGAACCAATATCGAAACTGGTGAAGAAGTACTGCTTAACAAAGGAAACCTGGTTCAGGCCATGATGGCAAGTGCCGCCTTCCCTTCTCTTTTTACTCCGGTAGAAATTGACGGAAATTTACTGGTAGATGGAGGTGTGGTAAACAATTATCCTATAAAAGAAGTGCGTAATCTGGGAGCTGATATCATTATTGGGGTCGATGTTCAGGACGATTTAATGAAACGCAAAAACCTGAAAAACGCTACCCGTATTCTTGTTCAGATTACCAATCTTCAGTCAATCGAAAAAATGAAAAACAAAATTAAAGATACCGATGTTTATATAAAACCGGATATCCGCGATTATGGTGTAATTTCATTTGACAAAGGAGAAGAGATAATCCGAAAAGGAGAAGAAGCTGCTTTTGCTGTTTATGAAAAAATCAAATCTTTGGTAGGTGAAGACAATTTCTATAAAAAACCAAAGTTAAAAGTAGCCTCGGATACACTTGAAATCCAGAAAATAAATACAGACCGTTTAGACAATTACACCAAAGAATACATCAGAGGTAAACTTCGTTTCAAACCCGGAAGCACCATTACATACGACGACCTGAAAACAGGTATTAACAACCTGAATGCTACCCAGAACTTCAGTACCATTTCGTACTGCCTGCAGCCGGACGGAGATAAGGACGATCTGGATCTGGTGTTAAAAGAAAACCCTACACAGACTTATTTAAAACTGGGACTTCATTACGACGGACTTTATAAAAGTGCCGTTTTATTAAACCTGACACATAAAAAAACATTCCTTAAAAATGACGTTACTTCGCTGGACATTATTTTAGGGGATAATTTCAGATATGATTTTAACTATTATGTAGAAAATGGTTTTAATATCAGCTTTGGTTTCCGTTCCAGATTAAGTCAGTTTAACCGAAATGTAACCACCAGCCTGGGCGGACTGGTAACTGAAAATCCAAACCTGAACCTGATCAATGTCGATTTTATGGATTTAAATAATCAGGCGTATTTCCAGACTATTTTTGTACAAAAGTTTTTAATGGGCGGCGGACTGGAATACAAATACCTGAAAATAAATTCGCCTACACTTTCCAATACCGAAAACATTATTGACAAAAGCAGTTATTTCAGTGCCTTTGCTTATTTAAAATACGATTCGTTTGATGATAAATATTACCCAAGTTCCGGATTGTATTTTTCTACAGACTTACAAACCTATATGGCTTCATCAGATTATACCAACAGCTTCAAACCCTTTTCTATAGCTAAAGCAGAAATTGGTTTTGCCAAAACATTTCTTAAAAAGGCAACTATAAAATTTGGAGCAGATGCCGGATTTAATATAGGCAGCGACAGTGTACCGTTTTTCGATTTCATATTTGGAGGTTACGGTTATAATAAAATCAACAACTTCAACTATTTTTACGGTTACGACTTTTTAAGTATTGCGGGCAATAGTTATATAAAAAGTGATATTACTCTGGATTACGAAATCTTCAAAAAGAACCATATCAATGTTTCTGCTAATTTTGCCAATCTGGGCGACGATATTTTCACAAGTGTTGACTGGGTTTCCATGCCTAAATATTCCGGTTATGCAATTGGTTACGGATTAGAAACCATAATTGGCCCTATCGAAATCAAACAATCCTGGTCTCCGGAAACCCAAAAAAGTTTTACCTGGTTTAGTATTGGTTTCCTGTTTTAAAAAACCAATACCGGATTTGATATTATTTTAGCTTTATAACAGCGTATTTAAAAATAAATTAATGCTAAAAAAACATGATTTGTAATTTTAATTAATAAAAATTACGATATTTGTCATGATGAAAAAAAATTGGACAGGTTTATTAGAGTATCTTCAATTTCTCATCAAGAGAAATCCTGAATAATGGCTCTATCGTATTGCAGTAATTAGTCAATTGAAAAAATTGAACTGATTATACTTCTGCAATTCACATTTTCGAATTATCTAATTTATTAATTATCTAATTGAAAAAGCCATGCCACTATATCATAAACTTGGGGAATTCCCTCAAAAAAGACACATCCAATTTGAAAAACCAAACGGCGGATTTTACTACGAACAGCTGTTTGGAACCGAAGGATTTCACGGACATTCTTCTTTATCTTATCATGTTCATAGACCAACACAGGTAAAAGAAATTCTCAATTCCTATTCTGTTGAGCCTAAAATTGCCATTGGAAAAAATATAAAATCGCTTCTTTTTAAAGGTTTCGAACTACAACCCGAAAATGATTTTCTGGACAGCCGAAAAGCAATGTTAGTCAACAAAGACTGCATTATCGGACTGGCCGCTCCAAAAGAATCACTTCGAAACTATTTCTATAAAAATGCCGATGCCGATGAAATGATTTTCATCCACAGAGGAAAAGGAAAACTACGTACCATGCTTGGTAATATTCCGTTTGAATACGGTGATTACTTAATCATTCCGCGTGGTATTATTTATCAGATTGACTTTGAAACAGAAGACAACCGACTGTTTTATGTAGAATCCTATTCTCCTTTTTACACTCCTAAACGTTATAAAAACCAATCGGGTCAGCATTTAGAGCATTCTCCTTTTTGTGAGCGTGACTTTATTTTACCAAACGAACTCGAAACACATGACGAAAAAGGTGATTTTTTAATAAAGATCAAAAAAGAAGGAATGATTCACGAGGTGGTTTATGCCACACACCCGTTTGATGTTGTAGGCTGGGACGGCTACAATTTCCCATACGGATTCTCCATTCACAATTTCGAACCTATAACCGGACGTGTTCACCAGCCGCCTCCGGTGCACCAGACTTTTGAAACCGCAGCTTTTGTGGTTTGTTCTTTCTGTCCGAGACTTTACGATTATCACCCTAAAGCCATTCCGGCACCGTACAACCACAGCAATATAGATTCTGACGAAGTACTATATTATGTAGACGGTGATTTTATGAGCCGAAATAATATTGAGCAGGGACATATCACTTTACACCCAAAAGGAATTCCACACGGTCCCGCACCCGGTGCCATGGAACGCAGTATTGGCCATAAAGAAACTTTAGAATTAGCTGTTATGGTAGATACTTTCCGTCCGTTAATGGTTACTGAAGAAGCTATGGGATTAGATGATGGTCAGTACTACAAATCCTGGTGTGAATAATTTTTTAAATGTGACAATATGTCAATTAGAGAATTAGAAAATGGTTTTAAAACCGCACAAATGAGAAAATTTAAATAATTATCTTGTAATTTTAAACCTACAATAAAGTTATCTAATTATCACATTTTCTAATTAACTAATTAAAGAAATGACTTTCAACGAAAAGTATAAAGACAATGCTCTTTTAATAAAAACATTCCATTTCGCCTTAAACATAATTGATTACACTGCAGAACTTCAAGATCAAAAGAAATTCGTAATAGCAAATCAATTATTAAAAAGCGGGACCTCAATTGGAGCAAATTCTAAAGAATCACAAAATGCAGAAAGTAAAGCTGATTTTATTCATAAACTAAAAATCGCAATCAAAGAAGCCGATGAAACGGAGTATTGGTTATTCTTATGTGATGCACATAAAGCCTATCCTGATTGCAAGGATTTATTGAATGAATTATCAGAAATTTTAAAAATTTTAAATAAAATAATAGCAACATCTAAGAGAAATTAGAGAATTAGAAAATGTGTTAATTAGAAAATTATTTTTTCAATTATCTGCATTTCAAAAATTATCTCATTTTCTCATTATCAAATTATCTAATTATGAGCAAAGAAGTAAAATCAGTAGAATACGGATTAGAGAAAATATTTGAAGGAGCACAGGACTTCCTTCCATTATTAGGAACAGACTATGTAGAATTTTACGTAGGAAATGCAAAACAAGCAGCACATTATTACAAATCTGCTTTCGGATACCAATCATTAGCTTATGCCGGATTAGAAACGGGAGTAAAAGACAGAGCTTCTTATGTGATCAAACAGGATAAAATCAGAATCGTTTTAACAACGCCGTTAACAGCCGATTCTCCAATCAACGAACATTTGAAAAAACATGGTGACGGAGTAAAAGTGGCAGCACTTTGGGTTGAAGATGCGACAAAATCTTATGAAGAAACCATGAAACGCGGCGCACGTTCTTTCATGGAACCAACTGTTGAAGAAGATGAGTTTGGACAAGTAGTTCGTTCCGGAATTTATACTTACGGAGAAACAGTTCACATTTTCGTAGAAAGAAAAAACTACAACGGCGTTTTCTTACCAGGCTACAGAGAATGGAAATCTGACTATAATCCAGAGCCAACCGGACTGAAATATATCGATCACATGGTAGGCAATGTGGGATGGAACGAAATGAACATCTGGGTAAAATTCTACGAAGAAGTAATGGGATTCGTAAACTTCCTGTCATTTGATGACAAACAAATTACAACAGAATATTCTGCCTTAATGAGTAAAGTAATGTCGAATGGAAATGGGAGAATTAAATTCCCAATCAACGAACCGGCAGAAGGAAAGAAAAAATCGCAGATCGAAGAATATTTAGATTTCTATGGCGGTCCCGGCATTCAGCATATTGCTATAGCAACCGACGATATTATTAAAACAGTATCACAACTAAGAGCACGCGGTGTCGAATTTTTATCAGCACCTCCACATACCTACTACGAAGCGATCCCGGAAAGATTAGGAGTGCATATGGACATGATGAAAGAAGATTTAAACGAAATTGAAAAGCTCGCTATCATGGTCGACGCAGACGAAGACGGTTACCTTTTACAAATATTTACGAAGCCGGTTCAGGACAGACCAACACTTTTCTTTGAAATTATTCAAAGAATGGGAGCCAAAGGATTTGGCGCAGGGAACTTTAAAGCGCTGTTTGAGTCAATTGAGAGAGAACAGGAATTGAGAGGAACTTTGTAAAAATGCGATATTTTTACATTATGCAAAAAAATTATCCGTAAACTGATGATTTTTATGCAAATGTTATGTTAAACTTACTTTTTGCTATTTTATTTTTAAACTTTGTATCTATCTTTGCACTCGCAAATCGAGAAGGGGTGGTTTCCTTCTTAATTGATATAAATTTCATAATTTATAGTTTTTTGGTTAGTTAATAGCATAAAAACTCAGTCATCCTTGACTGAGTTTTTTTGTTTTGGTACATTTGGAATAAAATTTGCATTTATTTACCTTTATTATAAAATGTAAAATTTGTACTATGAAAAAGTTCATTCTCACTATATTAATACTCTCCTGTTTCAGTTTCGACAACCAAAAAGAAGATGCTTTTGACACGGGGGAATATTTCAAATTCAGAATCCATTATGGAATTGTAAATGCCGGATATGCCACTCTTGAAGTTAAAGATGCCACGATAAATAACAAAAAAGTCCACCATGCCGTGGGCAAAGGCTATACAACCGGAATGTCTAAATTTTTCTTCAAAGTTGAAGATCTGTATGAAAGCTATTTTGACAAAGAAAACGGCGACCCGTACCGCTTCGTCAGAAAAATTGACGAAGGCGGTTATACCAAAAATCAGGAAGGTTTTTTTAACCAAAGTGAAAATAAAGTTTTAGTAAAAGACTATAAAAGAAAAACCGAAAAAACAATTGTAATTACTGACCATGTCCAGGATATTGTTTCTGCCTTTTATTTTTTAAGAAACCATCCCAGTATCGACAAATTAAAATCTGGTGAAGCCATTACAATTGACATGTTTTTTGATGATGAAATCACAAAATTTAAGTTAAAATTTGTAGGCCGTCAAGATATTACAACTAAATTTGGAAGCGTTTCCTGTATGATTTTTAAACCATTGGTTCAGACCGGAAGGGTTTTTAAAGAAAAGGAAAGTTTAACACTCTGGATAACAGACGACGACAACAAAGTCCCAATCAGAATTAAAGCAGATCTGGCTGTTGGATCATTAAAAGCAGATCTCGATGAATATAAAGGACTAAAAAGTCCGCTTAAAGTAAAAAAGAAATGAACCTAACTGATCATTCAGAAGCAATTTTAAAGGAAATTGATCTTAAATTTCAAGCCATAAACCAAAAAACGGACGTTCAGTTAGAAGGCCTGCTTTGGTCAAAACCAATTACCTATTGGGATTACATTCAAACCGACGCTTTACTGAATTTACAAATACAACGCACTACCCTGCCTGATGAAATGGTATTCATTATGTACCATCAGGTAAACGAACTGATTTTTAAAATGATTTTGTGGGAAATTGACCAGATTGCCGACACGCAGAATATTCAGGTTGCTTTTTTCAGCGAAAGACTTTCCAGAATCACCCGTTATTTTGATATGCTGACCAATTCCTTCAGTATTATGGAAAACGGAATGGAAGTAGATCAATACATGAAATTCAGAAATACCCTTACTCCGGCAAGCGGCTTTCAGAGCGCACAATACCGAATGATCGAATTCGCTTCCACTGATGTCATCAATCTTACGGATCGCAGATACAAAGCGGACTTTAACGAAAATACCGATTTAGAAACCTGTTTTGAACATTTGTACTGGCAGGCAGCCGGAAAAGATTATCACACAGGTGAAAAATCCTATCTGCTTCAACAGTTCGAAAACAAATACAAAGAACAGTTTTTACGACAAATGACTTCGTTTAAAACGAAAAACATCTGGCAGAAATTCACTCAGTTACCTATTGAAGACCAGCAGAATCCGGAACTTATCAAGGCCATGCGCCACTATGATTATACCGTAAATATTACCTGGGTAATGCAGCATCTGAACACTGCCATTAAATACATCTTAGAAAGCGGAAAAGGCAACGGTGAAGCAACCGGAGGAAGTGACTGGCAAAAATATATGCATCCAAAATACCAAAAACGCATCTTTTTTCCTAAATTGTGGACCGAAGAAGAATTGTCCAATTGGGGAAATGAAAACACACTTTAATTTCCCGAAAAAAAATTAAGAGTTTGAAAAAAGCATTCGTAATTATAATAGTATTATTTTCAATATTTTCATGTAAAAAAACCGATGAAAAAGTTGAAATAAAAATTACAAAACCCAAAACTAAAAAAGTAGAATTTGGTTTTAATTATGCTGATTTCAATGTGGTTAACGACACTATTTCCAAAGGAGATTCTTTTGGATCCATTCTGCAGAGTCAAAATATCGGAGATAAAAAAGTACACAATATTGTAGAACAGGTAAAGGATTCTTTTAATGTAAGATCTATTCGTTACAACAAACCCTTTACCCTGCTTCGTTCTAAAAACAAAACCAACAACCTTCAGGTTTTTATTTACCAGCCCGATGCTTTAACTTATTATGTAATCGATTTACGCGACAGCATTGCCAAAGCGTACAAAAAAATCAAACCGGTTACCTTAAAAAGAAAAATGATCGGCGGTGTTTTAAAAAGTTCCCTCTCCGAAACTTTAGGGAACGAAAGCGTAGAAACCGCACTCGCCAGCAGGATTACAAAAGTATTTTCATGGTCGATTGACTTCTTCAAACTTAAAAAAGGAGACCGTTACGGATTAATCTTCACTGAGCGTTTTATAAACGGTAAAACCTATGATGGTGTTGAAGACCTTCAGGCCGCCTTTTTTGAATACAAAGGAAAAATCGTTTATGCTTTTCCTTTTGAAAAAGATACGCTTTCCGGTAAAATTGAATATTATGATGATGAAGGAAAAACTCTTAAAAACTTTTTCCTCAAAACTCCAATTAAATTCAGCCGGATCACTTCAAGATTTACCATGAACCGTTTCCATCCGGTACAGCATACCTGGAAAGCACACAAAGGAACCGATTATGCAGCACCAACCGGAACACCCATATCCACAACGGCATCAGGAGTTGTAGAAGCAACCGGATATACCGCCGGAAACGGGAATTTTGTAAAAGTAAAACACAACGGAACGTATTCTACTCAATACTTACATATGTCCCGAATTTTAGTAAAACGAGGACAAAGAGTAACACAGGGACAAACCATTGGACTGGTGGGAAGTACCGGATTAGCTTCGGGTCCGCACGTTTGCTACCGCTTCTGGAAAAACGGAGTACAGGTAGATGCCCTCCGATTAAACTTACCAACCGGAGAATCGCTGACCGGAAATGATAAAACCCGTTTCTTTAAACAAATTGAACCTTTAAAAAGAGAATTAGACAGCATCGGAAACTTGTAAGAAAATTATACATTAGCATAAAAATAAACTGCTTTACATTATGATTGAAAATTTTACTGCTTTCCGGAGTTTCCCAACAGTAAACCAGGCTAAAGAGTTAGAAGCATTGTTGATCAAAAACAATATTGCCGTTATTCTGGCTGACAATATCCCTCCTGTTGACATTACTTTTTCCGGAAACACAGTACAAAATCAATATGAAGTAAAGATCAATGCTGCCGATTTTGAAAAGGCGGAAGCCCTTCTTGAAAAAGAAACCGAAACTCTTCTTGATACTATCGATCCGGATTATTATCTGCTGACTTTTACAAATGAAGAGTTATATGAAATTCTTCTCAATGCTGACGAATGGAATACCTTCGATTATAAACTGGCTCAAAAACTTTTAACAGAAAGAGGAAAAACCATCGATGCTGACATGCTCGTTTCTTTAAAGAAAGAACGTTTAAAAATTCTGGCCAAACCCGAAGAAAACCAAAAACCCTGGATTATTGCGGGATACCTGTTTGCCTTTCTTGGCGGTGGAATTGGTATCGTAATTGGGTATTCGCTTTGGCGTTCCAAAAAAACACTTCCAAACGGAGAAAGAGTCTATTCCTATACTACAGAAGACAGAAAAAACGGATTTCGAATATTCCTAATCAGTATCATCATTTTCCCGCTGTCTTTTATTTTTAGTATTTTCTCGAATACAAGTGCTTTAAACTTCTAAAATTTTCAACTTTAAAAAAATAGAAAAGTCATGAAGAGAATTGAATCCATATTTAATGAAACTTTTTCTGGTTTAAAACTATTTTACAGAGACACAAACCTTCCCGAAAATCTGATTGCGAATTACAAAACCGGACAGATCATTAAGGAAAAAGGCTTTACGGATATGACCCGGATCAGCGGAGGTCTTTCCGGAAACTTAAGGTATCTCATAGCCAGCGCTGATGCCAAAGACTTATCCGTTTTTAATCCGGACTCTTCAAAAACAGGACATTATCTCCTATCCGAAAATACTTTTTTTAAAATTCTGGACATTCAGCAGGACAATGGCAAAACCCAGATTTTTTTACTTCATATTCCGGAGAACTCCATTCCGCTTTTTAAAAATTCAACCTCCAATATTGAAGATGAAATTATCGAAAAAGCAGAAAAACGCTTTAAGGAAAAAATCAATACTGCTTTAATTCCCGAACTGCAAACCGAAGACTGGAAAGAAAGAACCCGCCTTCCTGTTGGAATGAATGAAAATGGCGAATTGTTTTTTGATGATTCGAAAATAAAACTCGAATCGGTAAAAAGAATTGAGATCAACAAAGCAGGAAAAGCGACTGAGGTTAAAAAACCGTGGTGGAAAATTTGGTAATTAAAGAGTAACTCTAAAAGCTAATGAAAACATATATTGTTCTGGTAATTGCCTTCACCATCATATCCTGCAAAAATGACAATATAAGAGTTGGAACAAAAAAAGTATTTTTAGAACCTGTTCAAAATATCTTTGAATACGAACTGACATTAGCCGCGCTTAAAGAAAACACACCTGGAGATTTTATTTTATCAAACGATATTGCATATATTAATGATTCTATTCTTAAAGGAAAATTCAAACTGGACATTTCAAGATATGAAACAGAAGGTAAATTAAAAGAATGCTTTCCCATTAAAATTCCGAAAAGTACTATCAAAGAATTTTACAATGAAGGATTCAATAATTTGGGAGATTTAAACGGAGACAAAAAAGATGATTTTGTATTTGTCTTACACAGCCTTAGTTACTGCGAAGAAGGTGATTCTTATTATTTCAGTGACAATAGCATCCCAAGAATTTTAACCGACTCTAATTGCTGCCATCCTTACAGTATTTTTAATATCGGGGATATTGATGAAGATGGAAATTGTGAAATTGCACAATATTACTCATCCTGTGCCAGCAGATATAAAGCAATTACAATCTATAGTTTAAAAAACAATGCATGGAAAGAGATTACAACATTATCTTTTGTTCTAAATGACACATATATTATCCCGAAAGATTTTAAAAAACTATTTAAAAAAACATCAAAAAACAATCTTTCCTATTATGAGATTAATGATATTGATGTAAATAACAGAATAATCGCAAACTGGGAAAAAATTAAAATCGAATAAAACGTATTCTGTGTCGCTTTCTTCTAATTTCTTAACCGGGAACGATGAACTCAAAAAAGGTTATTCTCTCTGCGGATAACAAACTCAAACGTACTGCCGCTAATACTGCACAAGAGAGAAAAGCAGCAGCGGCCATGGCTCCTTAAAAAATACAACAAAGATACATAAAACGTTTTCGCAACTAATTGTTATATAATCACGAAGCGTGAGCCTTTTAAAAGTTATTTCAGTATTTTTGTGTTTCTAAAAAGAACAACTTCAATATTAAAATACAAAATGGCTTTAAACACTACAAACCCTACCGGGACTGAGGCTTGGAAAAAACTACAGGACCACTATAATGCATTTCACGAAACTACTATACAGGAATTATTTCAGCAGGACAGTTCACGTGCCGAAAAATTCCATTTACAATGGAATGATTTTTTAGTTGATTATTCTAAAAACAATATCAGTCAGGAGACTGTTTCCCTGTTATTACAATTAGCCGATTCGATTGGATTAAAAGATGCGGTTGCCCAATATTTTGGAGGAGAACTAATCAACCAGACTGAAAACCGTGCTGTTTTACATACCGCTTTACGTGCGCCTGAATCTGCTGTAATTAAAGTAGACGGCGAAAATGTAATCCCGGAAGTCTATGAGGTAAAAAATAAAATTAAAAACTTTACAAGTGAAGTTATTTCGGGAGAAAGAAAAGGATTTACCGGAAAAGCATTTACGGATATTGTTAATATCGGAATTGGAGGTTCAGACCTTGGACCTGTTATGGCTGTTGAAGCTTTACAATTTTACAAAAATCACCTGAACACTCATTTTGTTTCTAACGTTGATGGAGATCATGTAAACGAAATAATCAAAAAACTAAATCCTGAGACAACTCTTTTCCTGATTGTTTCAAAAACTTTTACGACTCAGGAAACCTTATCTAATTCCGAAACCATTAGAGAATGGTTCCTGAAATCAGCTTCTCAGGAAGATATCGCCAAACATTTCGTAGCGGTTTCAACCAACATTCAGAAAGTAACCGAATTCGGAATCAACCCTGACAATATTTTTCCAATGTGGGACTGGGTTGGAGGAAGATTCTCTTTATGGAGTGCCGTTGGTTTAAGTATTGCACTGGCGATTGGTTTTGACAATTACAATCAGTTATTGACGGGAGCAAATGAAATGGACGATCACTTTAAATCGGCAGAATTTGACCAGAACCTTCCGGTGATTTTAGGTTTACTAAGCGTTTGGTACAACAATTTCTTTGGAGCCGAAAGTGAAGCTTTGATTCCTTATACACAATATTTATCAAAATTAGCGCCTTACCTGCAGCAGGCTACTATGGAAAGTAACGGTAAAAGTGTAGGACGCGACGGAAAACCGGTGAACTACCAAACCGGAACTATTATCTGGGGAGAACCGGGAACCAATTCACAACATGCTTTTTTCCAATTGATCCATCAGGGAACAAAAAGAATCCCGACAGATTTTATCGGCTTTGTAAAACCGCTTTACGGAAATGAAGATCATCATGACAAATTAATGTCCAATTTCTTCGCTCAGACCGAAGCTTTAATGAACGGAAAAACTCCGGCTCAGGTACAGGCAGAGTTTGACAAACAGGGACTAGCTGCAGAAAAAGCCGCTTACCTGTTACCATTTAAAGTGTTTACCGGGAACAAACCAACGAATACTATTCTAATCCAGAAACTGACTCCAAAAAGTTTAGGTTCTTTAATTGCATTATACGAACACAAAATCTTTGTTCAGGGTGTAATCTGGAATATTTTTAGTTTTGACCAATGGGGAGTTGAACTAGGAAAACAATTAGCCAATTCTATTTTAGATGAAATAAATTCTAAAACAGTTAAAACGCATGACAGCTCAACTTCATTTTTGTTAAACCACTTTTTGAAGAACAAATAAAACTTAACTGAGAGTTCTCTTTTATAAAACATTGAAACGCCTTGATTTAACAAAAATTAAGGCGTTTTTTCGTATAAAGCAGATTAAAAAGAACGCAATTTTAACAAAAATTGCAGGTTTAAAGCTACATACCTGTTTAAAATATTACGATTTTAACAAAATTTCGTTATTCAAATTCAATAAATCATCTTTTTGTTTAAAGAAAAAAGAAAAATTCATTTTAATGCGCAGCATTAAAGGCAAAACTAATCTTTCTTAACATTTTGATAACATTATCTGATTTAATTGTTATAATTTTGCCAAAAACAATAAACTTAAAGAACAAATGAAGAAAATGAAAAATTGGTTACTTACCGGACTATTCTTTATGATAGTTTCAACCGTATTTTCTCAAGGAAAAATCACGGGTACAATTACCGATGGTACTAATTCTTTACCAGGTGCAAATGCCGCAGTAAAAGGATCATCAGATGCCTCCTCAAGTGATTTTGACGGTAATTTCACAATTACAACTTCAGTTACATCTGGAGAAATAGTAATCTCTTATCTTGGGTATGACTCAAAAACAGTCCCATTTTCGGTTACAAACGGAGGAACTGTAAACTTAGGTACAATTGTACTAACTTCAGATTCTAACCAACTGGAAGAAATTGTAGTAATGGGTAAAGGAATCATCGATTTAGCTAAGGACAGAAAAACTCCTATTGCAGTTTCTACTATTAAAGCTGCTGATATTCAGGCTAAAATTGGTACTTCAGACGTTACACAAACAATGGTTAACACACCATCTGTATACGTTGCAGGACAAGCCGGAGGATACGGAGATTCAAGAATTGCTGTACGTGGTTTTGCTCAGGACAATACAGCTTTCTTATTAAATGGTCAGCCAATTAATGGAATGGAAGACGGAAAAATGTACTGGTCAAACTGGTCTGGTATGTCTGACATTGCAAATGCAATACAAATTCAAAGAGGTCTTGGTTCTTCTAAATTAGCTATCTCTTCTGTTGGAGGTACAGTAAACTTCATTACAAAAGCTACTGAAAAACAAGAAGGTGGTTTCGTATCTTTAGGTGTTGCCAATGACAATTATTTCAAAACTACCGCTGCTTATAACACAGGTATGAGCAAAAGCGGATGGGGAACCAGCGTAATGTTATCGCACTGGCAAGGTGACGGTTACAACGAGGGAACAAGAGGTGAAGGTCAGACTTACTTCATTTCTGTAGGATACAAAGCAAACGACAAACACAGTTTCAACTTCTTATTGACTGGTGCTCCTCAATGGCACGATCAAAACTTTACAAAAGCTATCAGCACATACTTAGAGTATGGAAGAAAGTATAACAACAACTGGGGAACTCAGAACGGAGAATACAAATCTGAGAGAACTAACTACTACCACAAACCAGTAGCTAACTTAAACTGGGATTTTGATATTAACGACAAAACGCAACTTTCGACTGTTCTTTACGGATCTTGGGGTAGAGGTGGTGGAACCGGTAATTACGGATCTAAACTACCAAATGTTGACGGTCAAATTGATTTCGACGGTATGTATGAAAGAAACCAAACTATTGTTAACGGTACCGGAAATGCAGACGGAAGAAGTACAAACAATGCTTACGTAATCAGATCAAGTGTTAACAATCACGCCTGGTATGGATTAGTATCGAACTTAAAAAACCAGCTTACTGATAATTTATCTTTAAATGTTGGTCTTGATTTAAGAACTTACAAAGGAACACATTTCAGACAAGTTTCTGACTTTATGGGATTATCCAGCTGGACAGACACTAGAACCTTAAAAGATGGCAACAGTAACCCAAGCGGTGTTTCAGCAAGTAACTATGTTACAGAAATGGGAAGAGCTTTACCATGGCCTGCAACTTTCAAAACACTAGGTGAAGACCAAAGAATTGATTACGATTACGGAGAAACTATTTCTTACGGTGGTGTATTCAGCCAGTTAGAATATTCTAACGATAACTTCTCAGCTTTTTTCCAAGGATCTCTTTCAAATCAATCACACAAAAGAGTGGACAGATTTGATTATTTACCACAAAATCAGGATTCAGAAAAAGTTAACAATGTAGGATACAACGTTAAAGCTGGTACTAGCTACAAATTTGCTGAAAACCATAATGTATATGTAAACGCTGGTTACTATAACCGTCAGCCATATCATGATAATATTTACCTGAATTTTACTAATGCAGTTAACCCATTAACTGAAAACGAAAAAATCCTTGGTTTAGAAGCAGGATATACTTTTACTTCAAAATTTATAACTGCAAGTGTAAATGGTTACAGAACCAGCTGGAAAGACAGAGTTACAACAACGTCTACTACTGCTATTGCTGCAGACGTAGTAAAATACCCATCTTTACAATTAGGAGACCTTATTTACAAAACAAATGAAGGTGTTGAACAAGTACACACAGGTGTTGAGTTAGATTTCGCTGCTAAACCAATGAAAGATCTTAGCGTAACAGGATTCTTATCTATTGGTAACTGGCAATATAAAGGTAACGTAGTTACAACCACAAGAGACGAGAGCTTATCTACTTTAGACAGAACTGAGCAAGATGTTGATGGTGGAAAAGTTGGAGATGCTGCACAGGTAACTTACGGTTTAGGATTCAGATATGAAATCGTTAAAAACTTATCTGTAGATTCAGACTGGAGATACTATGATAAATTATATTCAAATGTTGGTGCTGTAAAAACAAATTTAGAATTACCAAGCTACGATCTTGTTGACGCAGGTATCTCATACAAATTGTTTATCGGAAAAGGAAAACACGATTCTGTTGGATTCAGAGTTAACGTAAACAACGTATTTGACGAAGTTTATCTTTCTGAATTAACCAGAGCTGATGCTACTACACCAACTTCTACAAATTACAAAGGAATCAATGTTACAAACACAGGTTTCTTTGGTTTAGGAAGAACATGGAACTTTAGCTTACGCTACAACTTCTAAAAAATTTAGAATCTAAATAAATAAGATTAACGGCATTGACTTTTAAGTTCAATGCCGTTTTTTTATGCCCTTTTTTGCTATATTTGTTTTTAACAAAAAAACACAGTTTATGTATTATTTTTTACAAAAATTACACTCCGGCTGGGCGTATTTAGCATTACTGCTTTTAACCTTTGCCGTTATAAATGCCATCATCGGTTTTACTGCTAAAAAAGAATTCACAGGCAGAGACCGTAAAATTTCTTTGTTTGCATTAATCGGAACACATACCATGTTATTGATTGGACTGGTCCTTTATTTTGTGTCTCCGTTAGGAAAAGATGCTTTAGGACAAATGTCAAATGCGGCATTACGACTAACTTCATTAGAACACCCTCTTGTCAATCTTATAGCTATCGTTTTGATTACTATTGGATGGTCAAAACATAAAAAACTAATCAACAGCGAAGCAAAATTTAAAACTTTCGCCATTTTTTACGGATTAGGCCTTATACTTATTTTAAGTAGAATTCCGTGGAACCTATGGTTCTAGAAAATACCAATTAAAGCCCTGGAAACATAGGGCTTTTTTTATCTCGGCATATTATTTGTACAAACTCCCCCAAGTCTGAAAAAAAATAAACCATGAGTAAAAAAATTATTACTACCCTGACAATGACTTTTTTAAGTTGTTTTACCTACATTACAAGCCAGACCAAACCAGTAAATGAGCCCAAACCCCTTCCTCAGGATACTGCAAAAAATATCAGGCCCAATATTATTGCAATTCCAACCGACTCTGTTTTCACAGACAAAGGCTTAAAACTAAAGACCTATAAAAAGAACGCTCACGCTTCTTATTATTCTGATCGTTTTAACGGACGAAAAACCGCAAACGGAAGCCGGTTCAGCAACAGCAAATACACGGCAGCACACAAAAAGCTTCCTTTTGGCACAAGAGTTAAAGTGACCAACGAAGCAAACGGCAAATTTGTAATTGTAAAAATTACCGACCGCGGTCCTTTTGTAAAAACCCGTGAAATTGACCTTTCCAAAAGAGCTTTTATGGAAATCACCAAAAACAAAGGTGCCGGCGCTATGAAAGTGACTATTGAAACAATAATAGAATAAAAAAATCCCGCTAAGCGGGATTTTCTGTTTTTAGACCATTTTTCGGAGGCTCATTATAATTCCGGTATGGATGCCTTCATGATAATTATTAAAATCCAGGGCACCCTGTATGTTTTTAAGAGTAAATCCCATGCTTGTTGTATATTCTGTATACTCCGTAAAAAGACCGCTCTCAAAATCATTTTCTGTTTTTACAAGTGTTGCACTGAGCAAATCCCGTATTTCATCGACTTCTGCCTGCGAAACATCGCCTTCCGGTTTTGTTCCTTTTCGATACTTTAAAATAAATTCTTCCGAAACCATGGTTGGCAGACCCGATAATTTATAAACCAAAGTCTGCTGCGCTGCGACACAATGCGCTATATTCCAGATAATGTTATTATTAAATCCGGTCGGGATTTTATTCAGCTGTTCTAATGAATGGCTTTCCAATATTTTCAGGAGGATTTCCCTAATGGTTTTTTGTACGTCAAAAACAGAGTTCATAGTTTTATTTTTTTCTAAAATTAGACAATTTTAAGTTTTAAATGAAGTTTCTTTGTATTCTAACAAATTCACAAAATAATGAACAAAGTATATCACCTTTCGTCTTGTGACACTTGTCGCAAAATCCTGAAAAGTCTTCCTGAAAACAATCTGGTTCTTCATGATATCAAACAAAATCCAATTACTGAAACAGAACTGGAAGAAATGCACCAGCTTTCCGGAAGCTATGAAGCTCTTTTCAGCAAAAAAGCACAATTATACAAATCAATGGGATTAAAAGACCAGTCCCTGACCGAAGCTGATTTCAAAAAATATATCCTGGAGCACTATACTTTTCTGAGTCGTCCGGTTTTTATTATTGATGATAAAATCTACATTGGCAACAGCCCAAAAAATGTAGCTGAAGTTACAGAAGCCTTACGTTAAAAACAGCCATTTTTTATGTTAAACTGAAAACTGCGACTGAACATTAATTTCCAACTAAATAGAGCAAACTTTTAATTATCTTTGCGCCTTTATACTCAATTATATGATACAATCTATGACAGGGTTTGGCAAAGCATCTCTGCAATTGCCTACAAAAAAAATTACCGTTGAAGTAAAATCTTTAAACAGCAAGGGTCTGGATCTGAACGTAAGAATGCCGTCGGTTTACCGTGAAATGGAATTAGGCTTACGAACTCAGATTTCAACCCGTCTTGAAAGAGGAAAAATAGATTTTGCTATCTACGTAGAAAGTACTGCCGAGCAGACTTCCACAAAAGTAAATGTACCTGTTGTAAAAAGCTACATAGCACAGTTAAGAGAAGTATATGCAAATGCCGATGAAACAGAACTCATGAAAATGGCGGTTCGTATGCCGGATACTTTAAAAACAGAACGTGAAGAAATTGACGAAAACGACTGGGAGCAGATTCAGGTTATTATTGATGAGGCATTGCAGAACATTTTAAACTTCCGTAAAGATGAAGGAGAATCTCTTGAAAAAGAATTCAACTTACGAATTGGAAATATCCGTCAGTTCATGAATGATACGCTGGCACTTGATCCGGAGCGCATACAGGCCATTAAAGATCGTCTGCAAACTGCCATTTCAGAATTACAGGTTAATGTAGATGAAAACCGTTTTGAGCAGGAATTAATTTATTATTTAGAGAAGTTAGATATCACGGAAGAAAAAGTACGCTTAACCAATCATCTGGACTACTTTTTGGAAACTTTGAATGGTTCTGAAGCGAATGGCAGAAAACTTGGATTTATTACTCAGGAAATGGGGCGTGAAATCAATACAATGGGTTCCAAATCGAATCATGCCCAAATGCAGAAACTGGTTGTGATGATGAAGGATGAACTGGAGAAGATCAAGGAACAGGTTTTGAATGTTTTGTAAGCACTATACGCTTTCGGCTATAGGACATAAGCAGCAAAAAAAACCGCACAAATATAAAAGCTTAAAGCATACTGCTTAAAGCCTAAAGCATAACAATAATGAATAAAGGAAAACTAATTGTTTTTTCGGCACCATCAGGATCAGGGAAAACAACTATCGTAAAACATTTATTAGGTCAGGAAGATTTAAATCTTGAATTTTCAATTTCGGCAGCATCGCGTGCACCGCGTGGTGAAGAAGTAGACGGAAAAGATTATTATTTCATTTCACTGGAAGAATTCAAAAAGCACATCAAAGCAGAGGATTTCCTGGAATGGGAAGAGGTTTATCGCGATAATTTCTACGGCACTTTAAAATCGGAAATTGAAAGAATCTGGGCTTTAGGAAAAAATGTCATTTTTGACATTGATGTCGTTGGCGGTCTTCGTATTAAACATAAATTTCCAGAAGAAACCCTGGCTGTTTTTGTTAAACCCCCAAGTGTTGACGAACTAAAACGCAGATTAAAACAACGTTCTACAGAAAGTGAAGATAAAATCAATATGCGTATTGCAAAAGCTTCTGTGGAATTAGCCACAGCTCCTCAATTTGATGTAATTATTAAAAACTATGACTTGCCAGTAGCTTTGGAAGAAGCACATCAATTGGTTAAGGACTTCGTAAATAAATAATTTTTATTCCGCAGAGATAAACAAAGAAAAAACACAGAGATTCGCAAAAGTATTATTTTAAACTTTGCGAATCTTTGTGCTATCTTAGCGACTCTCTGTGAAACTTTAAAAAATGAAAATAGGCCTTTATTTCGGAACATATAACCCCATTCATGTTGGTCATTTGATCATTGCCAATCATATGGCAGAATATGCTGGTCTGGATCAGATTTGGATGGTCGTTACGCCGCATAATCCGTTAAAGAAAAAGGCGACTTTATTAGACGATCAGCAGCGCCTTCAAATGGTTTTTCTGGCAACCGAAGATTATCCGAAGATAAAACCATCGGATATTGAGTTTAAATTACCTCAGCCGAGTTATACTGTAATTACTCTGGAGCATTTAAAAGAGAAATATCCAAATCATGAGTTTTCTTTAATTATGGGCGAAGACAACCTGAAAACGCTTCATAAATGGAGAAATTATGAAGTCATTTTGGAAAATCATGATATTTACGTGTACCCAAGAATCTCGGACGAACCTGAAAATGTGAAATTAAAATCGCATCCAAAAATTCATGTTATCGATGCACCGATTGTAGAGATTTCTTCAACTTTTATTAGAAATAACATCAAAGAAGGTAAAAATATTCAGCCTTTATTGCCGCCGAAAGTTTGGGAATATATTGATCATAATAATTTTTATAAGAAGTAGATGCTTTTCTCCGCTTCCATTTTTATTCCTGAAAAACCGAAATTCTTCGATCTGACCCGTTCCGAAAAATTATCGTATCTATCAATTGGAGCAGTTACATTGTATGGTTTTATATTATTATTAATTGAACGTTTTTTCGGGTACAGAATATCTGAATATTTTTATTACCCTATTGTAATTCCTTTACTGGCTCATCTTGCAGGAATCTTTATCAGGTTAACAGAATTTGAAAATCTTAACGGACATTTTGATGGAAAAATTTCACTTGATGAAAATTCTTTATACATAAATGGTACAGAGTACAAATACTCAGATTTAGAAAATGTGGTTATTTACGGAAACTCCTTTTCTGGAGAAAAAACAGAGAATTACAGATATGGCCCAATGTATGGAAACGGTGTTGGGAATTTAATCTCATTTACTTATAATGAAGCTAAAATTGAAAAAAACTTTCAATTAATATCAGAACGACATCTTGATCAATTACAAAATGCTTTAGTCCATATTATCACAACAGAAAAACTTCCTTATAAAAGAGAATACCTTAATTTCATCAATAAAGAATATAGATCATTTATCCTCTTCGAATTATTCATTGGAAAATTGATTAAAGAAAAAAGAATGGAATGTCATGAGGGAATCCATCTTATTGGACTTAAATCAAAAGAAGTCAAAGAATTTAAAGCAAAATACTGCAATTAAAAAAGCCTGAACTTACATTCAGGCTTTCGTTTTTATAATTAAGCTTCGATACTTACTTCACTTTTTACTCTGTTTCTGATTTCACTCAGCGATTGATCAACTAAAAGTTTTCCATCTCTGAAAACTTCTTTCAATTCGCCTTGTTTTTCTTCTTCCCAGGAAACATTATCACTTAAGTGGTACTTTCCCTCAATCAATTCAATTTTCATTAATCCCTTGGCTGATTTTTTAGTTCCGTCGTCTGTAATTGGGTCTTTGAAGATCGCTCTTCCCTCTCCGTTTACTTCTCCGTAAGTCGCTTTCATCGCAAAACCGAAAGTATCTCTGGTGTTATACTGATACGTGAAAGATCCGATTCCTAAAACCACATTGGTAGAAGCAAATCCTTTTTCTTTTAATCTTTCGCAGATTTGAGTGGCTCTTGCTACAGTAATACTGTCTCCGTAAATAGCACCAATCTGCGGAACCAGTTCTTTGAATCCTTTATCGTTTGTAGTTCCTCCAAAAACATCCCAAAGTAATTCGATAACTCCTTTTTTCTCCTGTTCTGTTTTTCCATCAGGATTTCCGCAGATAATCAGAATCGGGTCACCGCTGTCAGGACGAATTACCACTTTTCCCTCTCTTGACACAATAGCATCTTTTAATCCTGGAAGATAATCGGTTAAAACTTTCCATAAATCCCAGGTATCCGAAACGATAGAAACGATTCCTTTTGGATACACTTCTGTAATTAATCTTTTGAAAGTTTCATACTCCCCTTCTGTTGTTCCCATACACATTACAGAATGCTCAGTAGCGGCAACAGAACCGGCCACTAATTCCTGATCTGAATTGGCTTTGTAATATTCTTCTAAGAAATCGATAGCCGGAATGGTATCTGATCCCGTAAAGCTTAATAAGTGTCCGGCAGCAGAAGTTAAAGAAGCTTCGATTCCGCCCATTCCTCTCATAGAAAAATCGTGTGCCTGCCAATCTACAAATTCCGGAACAGAAGAAGTTTCTGCAGCATATTTATCCAATACTTTTCTGTATTCTTTTGCAATGGTTGCTGAGTTACAAGGCAGCCAGATTACAGCTGAAAGCAAAGTCTCAAAATAATTGGTAAGCCAGAAAAACTCCGGAATGGTGTTGTACATCGTAAACATTGGCACTCTTAACGGAACACTTGCTCCTTCCGGCAATGCTTTAAAAACCATCGGAATATATCCTAAGTCATGTAAATCTTCGATATGTTTGGTACCAACCAGATTTTCGCCTAAATAATTATTAATTCTTCGGGCGTATTTTTTCACCACTTCTTCTTTTGATTTTTTAAAGAAATATTCTTCAAAATCGTGAATGATATATTTTTTGATGAAATACTGTAATCCAAAAAAGATCACTTCGTCAACTTCTTCAATTCTTGATTTTCTCGGTGTCCAGTTAGAATATACTAAGGTGGTTCCGTCCGGGTATTGTCTTCTGTGGTCAACTTTGTAACCATCGGTTAATAATAGTGGGTTCATATGTGGTATAGTGTTATTTTAAATATTCGTACAAAGTATCAAATTCTGAAGACAAATTCAAATATTCCTGAATCCAGTCATTCTGCATGGCAATTTCCTGTAATGTTCCGGTTGGTGCAAATAAATAGTATAAAAGCTCCAGTCCCGTTTTGTTTTTATCGTGCAGCAAATTATCAATTCTATCTATTTCTGCTCTTAATTCTTCTACAGAGTTATAACTGGTCCATAACAAATCGGTTTCCGGAGTAATTTTAGTTTGAATTGTACCCAGTATTTTTATTACAGGGTTCCAATCAGCTTCTTTATTACGCTTCTCAGTCATACTTTATTCTAATTTCTTTGACAACCGGTCTGCTAAATCTTTTATATCATTGGATCTCGCTAAATTGTCAATCCATTTTTCCGGGATATTCTCAATTCCGTAATAAATTCCTGCGAGCCCTCCCGCAATAGCTCCGGTTGTATCCGTATCCTCTCCTAAATTTATTGCTTTTAAAACCGTTTCTTCAAAAGAGCCTGAATTTAAAAAACACCATAAAGCTGCCTGAAGACTGTCTAATACGTAACCAGAAGAATGAATATTTTCTTCCGGATACTTTGAAATATCATTTTTCAAAATCCGGTCAAACAAACCAATTTCGAAAGGACTAAAACTTTTATGTTTTACAAACTCAGAAACGGTTTGCTGCATGTTTTTATAAGCTTCGAATTTATCTTTATCTTTTAGAATCTCCAAACAAAACACAACATAAATAAAACAGGCGAATACTGAACGAAAATGTGCGTGTGTAATTGAGGAAACTTCTTTAACTTTTTGATAAACTGTTTTAGTGTCTTTCTCATTACGAAGATAAAAAACCAAAGGCAGAATACGCATTAACGAACCATTTCCATTATCTCCTTCATCAAAACCGCCGCACAAATCAGGCTGATACCCTTTTGCTATATTGAAAATGGCATGCCGGGTGGCAATTCCAATGTCGAAAACTTTTCCGTATGGTGTCCATAAATTACCACTGTACCATTTCACAAAATTTCTGGCTATATCCTCTAAGTCGTAGTCGGTACATAAACTCTCGGCGAGACAAAAAGCAAGTGAACTATCATCACTCCAGGTTCCGGCCGGCTGATGATGGGTTCCGAAACCAAGCATATCAACAACCGGATTCCGTTTTAAATAAGCTCTCGATTCAAATTCAACCGGAACGCCTAACGCATCCCCAACCGCTAAACCCAGTAAACCAGCTCTTATCGTATTTTTCATTGTTTCTTCTTTTTCTTTTAGCCTAGCAGATCTTCTATTAAATCCTCTAAAGTTTTAAACTGTTCAACGCCATATCTTTCACAGACAATATCAATATTTCCTTTACGCCAAAAATCTTCTTCAACAACCACTTTCATCTTTTTAGATTGCGCATAAAGGCCGAACTCAAGCAAAGAAATGGGCGACATTGTATTAGCAGCAAAGTACATAATAATGATATCTGATTTTTCTAATGCATTGAGTTCCCAGCTGACCTGCTCTTTAAAATTAGGATTTTCTATGGTTTGCGACCAGCTGCTATCCCATTCCTTTCTTCTGGGATTGAAAAGAATGTACTGGTTCTGCAGCAGTTCTTCACAATATAACTGCCAGTTAACCGCTTTATCCATTTCTATAGAACCGGCTAAAAAAATGGTTTTAGCATCAGTCTGCAAAGGTATTTCTTCGGGTGATCTAAAAATTCTTTTCATAATACTTCATCTGACTGCCCGTTTAGTGGACTATTTTTTTAGAGCCACAGATTAAAAAGATTATAAGGATTTTTTTAATCTGCTTCTATTAGTTTTAATCGGTGTTAATTCGTGTAATCTGTGGCAAAAATTTCGTTGAGTAACTCAACGTATAATTTACTTATTTCTTCCTTTTTCATTTGGATAAAACATTTGCACAGCATCACTTTGCCAAAATTGCTTCGTTTCAACATCTAAACAGCTTAATTTTCCATAAAAACCGGCTCCGGTATCAATGTTCCAGACATTACAGCCCTGCATCGGGATTCCGACATCATAATGTAATGTTGGCGTATGACCGATATAAATTTCATTAAAAAGCAGTAATCGTTTTGGGTATGAAAGTGAATCCTTCTGAATTCTTTTATCCATTGTCAGGGCCATTTCCCACAACGTTCTGTCCCAGGAATAGTTGGTTTTGTAATGTTCTTTTTCCGGTCCGTGCATCGATGAAAAACCAGCGTGAATGAACAGATTATTATTTTCATCTACAAAGTAATCTTTCATCGAATTGAAAAAATCACGATGTGTTTGTTTTTTAGAAGAATCAATATCGATATAACTTTCTATGGTTGACTTTCCTCCATGCAAAAACCAAATATCATTTACTATATTTTCTTCCAGCCATTCCTCACACCAGGCATCATGATTTCCTTTTATAAAAATACATTCCTGTTTTTGAGATAATTCAATAAGAAAATCAATTACTTGTTTGGATTCACTCCAGCCGTCTACATAATCTCCCAGGAAAACAAACCGATCCTTTTCTGTATAATCGATTCTTTCCAGTAACTGAATCAGCGCTTTTAATCCGCCGTGAATATCTCCAAAAACTAAGGTTCGTTTCATCAATTATATACTTTCTTTAAACTTATACATCACATCACTTCTTAAAACATACTTGATTCCCGAAATCAAAGCGGCTCCTTCATGACGCTGGCTATGTTCAAAAATAAGGGCGGTTCCTGTTTTGGGATTTATAATTTCGCCCGAAGCAAATTTGGTTTCACCTCCTTCATATCCTTCATTCAGATAAATGAGAAAGGTATAATAACTAGCTTCTGATTCATTGCGTTTAAAACTTCCGTCCTTATGCATTTTAAAGCGCTGGCCAGGATTGTACTTGTAAAACCGAAACATTTCGTTTAATCCTGAAGCGATACTGTTTTCTATTTCAGGTTTGATAAAAGGTTCTAATTTCTGCCACAGTAAAGAAGCATATTCAGGATCCTCATACATGATACGTTCGTTATTCCGTACCATTTTCATCATTTTTTGTGCGCCGTCAACATTTACTTCTGCTTCTTCAAAGCCTGTTTGTTCACTTTGTTTTATAAGTTGATTACATTCCTCTACGGTGAGAAAATTATCAATCGTATAAATTTCCAATCCTTCATTAATAATATTCAGCATAACAACTACATTTATGATTACTAAAAAATTCTTTGTATGATTAACGAAACTTGTTGTTGAGTGCCGTATCAAGCTGAATTAGAAAATCTTTTCCGAATGTATCGTTCTCCAGCTCTTCATACAGAAACGACGGTAATGTCTTCTCACAATTTTGTTTCTGACTTAAAATAGCCATGCACAATGCAGCAACGGTATCGGTATCGCCGCCATAGCCTATTCCGGTTTTTAAACAATCTTTCATAGAAACGGCTTCCGAAACCATTTTAATTACAGCTTGTGTAGTCGGATATCCGTGCATATCGATTGGAGATGTAATCCTGTAGTTTTCATTCTCTTTTAAAGTTTCATTCAAAAAAGAAATCAGAGTCGATCCGTCTCCCAGATTATATTTAAAATAATGAACCGCTAATGCAATACGTTTGGCACAACTTATTCCTTCTGCTGTATCATGAGAAGTCCTGGCCTGAATCTCGCAAAACTCTAAAATTTGTCTAATATCTCTTAAATACCCGATTGAATAAGCCCGCATAGCAGAACCATTTCCGCTGCTTCCGTTATCAATTATTCTGAGAAAATCGGAACCATTTTTACTGGCATCCAAGGCATTGTAAACCCTGTCTGAATAACCTCTTCTTTTATCTCTGTGAAATACCTCAACAAACTTGTCGGCTGCTTTAACTTCATTCCAGTTATCCTCTTCCAAAAGCAATTCTGAAATTGCAATTGCCATCTGTGTATCATCAGTATATCTTTTATAAATCTCGGTGTACATTCCGTGTTTATGATATTGAGTGAGGTCATTGTGCTGCGAAATAAAATCCAGATCCCTGAATTCAAAACCGGCACCGTATGCGTCTCCTATTGCTGCTTCTAAAATCATTATTCTTTTTTTTAGAATTTATAACTTACTAAAAAGCCGTTCGGCTAAGTCTTCAATCTCGTGTCGTTTTGCGAGTTTAACAAGCCATTCTTTCGGAATTGTTTCCGCCCCGTATATGAGTCCGGCAAGTCCGCCTGCCACTGCCGCAGTAGTATCGGTATCACTTCCGAGGTTAACTGCTTTCAATACAGCCTCTTTATAATTGTTCGTCCGAAGAATACACCAAATTGCGGCTTCCAGTGTATTTAATACATAACCCGACGAAAATATTTCGGACTCTGAAAGAGACTGTAGAGGCTGAATATCATAATCTCCAACTTTAATAGAAAGTATCCGGTGAAAACGATCGATCTCTTCCTGCGGGATATCCTCATTTTCAAAAAACGGTTTCACCCTGTCCTGCATTTCTTTTAAAGCTTCTTCTTTACTTTTTCCATTGTACAACTCCAATGCATACTCCAGATAGATAAAGCAGGCCATTACCGAACGAATATGACGATGCGTAAGTGATGAAACTTCTTTTACATATTGAAATCGCTGCTTTATTGGCAGATCCTTAGTATAAAAAAGCAAGGGCAGAATGCGCATTAACGAACCATTTCCGTTGCTTTCTTCCGTGTGGCCTCCTGCTAATAAAGGATCTTTTCCGCAATGCAGTTCATGAATGGCGATCGAGGTTGCAATTCCAATATCAAAAACTTCACCGTGAGGTGTCCAGTAACTTTGTTCTTTCCAATTTACAAAACGATCGGCCAGTTTTTGCAGATCATATCCTTCAGCTAAAGTTTCTGCAAGACAAAAAGTTAAGGAACTGTCATCAGACCAGGTACCGGCCGGCTGACTGTGTGTGCCGTATCCGGTCATATCTGCAGCCGGAGCGTTTTTTAGCTGGGCTCTTGAAAGAAATTCATAAGGTACTCCCACCGCATCGCCAACAGCAACACCCAGCAGAACATCTCTCACAAAATTTCTTGTACTCATTTAAATTCTATATATTTTGCCGGAACTTCATCTGTCAGCCAGACATTGTTTTCGGATAAATAAAATTTAAATCCATCTCTGTGCATTTCACCGCTTCTGACTGTGAGGATTTGCGGAACTCCTCTTCTGCTTCCTACTTTTGTCGCGGTTTCTTTGTCTTTGGAAAGATGTACATGCTGACGGCTCATTTTTTTCAAACCTTCATTTCTGATGCTTTCCATAAACTTTCCAACCGTTCCGTGGTACAAATATTCTGAAGGCTCTGTTTCGGCTAAATCTAATTCAACTGAAATGGAATGTCCCTGACTTGCCCTGATTTTGGTTTTATCTTCGTTATAAGCAAAACGTTTTTTATCGTTATTTTCTACCACATAATCTAAAAGTTCAGCTGTCATCTTATTGTAGCTTCCTTTTTTATTGCATTTTATAATTAATTCTTCAACATCTGCCCAGCCGTTTTCGTCTAATTGCAATCCGATAATATCAGGCGAATGTCTAAGCACCAGGCTCAAAAATTTGCTGACGCTTTTTGCTGTTTTTTCATTCATGATTTCCAGAAATTTTAAGTTTTTTATTCAGTTCTTCATCCTGAAAAACAAAAGGTCTCTCAGCCGGAATCAATAAATTTTCTAATTCTCTTTTCTGAACAAATTCATATTGTTCTTTTACAAAGCCCGAAATATCTTCGATTAACAAAATGTCATCTTTGGCAAAAGATCTTGTAAATTCATTTCGCAAACCAATTTGTATGGCTCTTCGTTCCAGTTTATTTCCATAAGGATCATGATCCGGGTCCCATTGCAGTCGTACGGAAGAGGATTTAACCTGCAGCTGCCATTCTTCGTAACTTATTTTCAAATCTTCGTTATAAGAAGAATACACGGCATTTTGCAGATACTTCTCAAATGCTTTTCTTTTTAAATGAATGGCCAGCACTACTTCCTGATCTTCTTTGGTTCCCCAGCCGTTTCTGTACATCATCCAGAGGAAATTAGGTTTAATCCAGGTCATTCTGTCAAGGCTGAACGCTCCGCCAAAAAACTGATTCTTTGCGGCAAACTCCCCTATTTCTTTTCGGTACGACTGATATACTATTATTTTTTCATCATCGTACTGAGCCATTATATGATGTCCTGATTTAGGCCATTCTTGTAATTGCTCGTTATATTTTTTTAATTCTATTTTCATTTTATAAATACACAATACCCTGATTGTGTTTGTTTTTTAATTAATTCATGATGGTTTAAAAATCATAAACCACCACCTCAATATCTTTCTCAGACAGCGTTTTAAGAATAACAGGTTCGATCATTTCCCATTTTCCGCCTGCTAATCCGCATCCAATTTTGGGCATATGAATAGATGAATTATTTGTTTTTGCAAAATCAGAAACCGTTTTTAATCCCTCTTCAATAGCGTTATATCGAATTGGAGCTCCGCCGTTTTCGTCTTTATTGATCTTATGCTGACCGATTAAATTCACTACCCATAAATCTTCTTCAACCTGAACAAACTGCACTTGGCCTAATTCAAAATTATTTTTCGTTTTAAACCATTCGCGATATTGTTTTTCAGGCTCTTTCCATCTTTTTGAAATGGCCATCACAAATCCTTTTCCCCATCCACCAATGTCATTGCAAACATGGACGATTATTTTGTTTCCTGATACCTGAGGCGATGTTGCATCTCCTTTTGTATATTGAATGTCTTTCATTTTTTTTAAAATCATTTTTATTCAAACGTCCCTACGGAACGTAACAACCAATCGATATTTTTTTCTACTACTACTACTACCAACGAAATGTTCCTACGGAACAATTACAAGATGTCATTATAAATTTGGTAATTTTCATCATCAAAACAGACAAAGATTACCTTTTCTATTTCGGCTGATTTATCAAATTCCTTTACTGTTTGTACGGCGATTTCTGCCGCTTTATCTTTTGGAAAATGATAGATTCCGGTGCTGATATTTGGAAAAGCAATCGTTTTAATTCCATTTTGAACGGCAAGATTCAGACTGTTTTTGTAGCAGTCCGCTAACAATTTCATCTTTTCTTCTTTATCACCATTCCAGACCGGGCCTACGGTATGAATAACATATTTTGATGGTAAATTTCCGGCTGTTGTTATAACGGCTTCTCCCGTTTTGCATCCACCCTGTTTATTCCGAATTTGGACACATTCCTCCAAAATTGCTTTTCCTCCTTTTCTGTGAATAGCTCCATCAACTCCGCCTCCCCCCAATAAAGAGGTATTCGCCGCATTTACAATCGCATCAGCCTTAATTTCTGTTATATCTGTTTTTAGAAGTTCAAGTATCATTTTCTGAATTTGTTTAACCGAATCATCAATTCTGTATTGGCGCTTTCAATAGAACGATTTGTAAAATAAACGTTTACCAGTTCAATTTCTCCCACAATATTAGAATTAAAACTGATCAATTCTTCTGACGGAATCCAGAGTTCATTATGCGTTTTATCGCCTACGTTTTGAATTTCATACTTCTCTAAAAAAGATTTTTGCACTTCAAAAGCGGTAATAATTCCAATAAAACCGGAGAATTCATCAACTGTATTCCATTCCAGTGCAATCTGCTCTGCATACTGCTGATTCGTTACAGGATAAAAAATTGGCTGCCAGTCCAGTCTTGGAGGAAACATTTTATAACCCGATTCAGCAATCAGCTCCATTTCTTTCAATCCAACCGGACGGTACAATCTTGTTGTTTCCATAATCCTTTATTTCAATTCATCCCTAACTTCCATCAAAGCAAAACCTAACAAATTCAATCCTTTCCATTTTTCAGGATTTAGAGCATCTTTATGATCACCGGCCATTCCAATTCCCCAGATGGGATCAACAGGACTTGCTTCTACAATAACCCTGTCATTAGTGTTTAACAAAAAGGTTTTCAAATCAGGATTCTGACTGAATTTATGGTAGTTTCCTTCTTTAACAATTTCAAATCGGTTTTCTAACCAGGTTTTGTCATCGTAATTTCTCACTTTACGACCTAGTTTCTTGGCTTCTGCCGGAGAACTGCATTTTATGATTTTTTCTAAAATTTCCTGATCGTTAAATAATTCAGCTTTTTTGGCCATCATCCAGTGTTCAGCTGTTTTATAAACAACATCATTCACTTTAAACGAACTTAACCACCATTGGCTGAAACAGGTTTTGGTAATCGTTCCGTCTTTACTTGGCTGGTGTCCCCAGAAAAATAAAAACTTACTTTCCGGAGCTGTGTTTTCTATAGTGTATTTCATTTTTTCTGTTTATTGATATAAAGAAGTTATGATAACCTAATTTGTTTTTATTAAAATCTTCTAGCATAATGCCGATGTAATATGAAAATAGAACAATGCAATTGGTCTATATTGAATATACAATCGGTATTATGTTTTTAAAATCCTTTGAATCAGGTGAAAATGATCCGTAAATAGTATTAAAATCTGTCGTTAACTTTTCAAATTCGTATTCCTTTTCTAACTGATCCATGCACGTCACCACCAAATTTCGTTTTGCCATTGGACTGTAAGCAGCATCTAGTTTTAAAGCGTAATTCAACAAATCGTAATCCAGATCCCCAAACCGGAGCTGTTTTTGATATTCGTTGAAAACACAGGTTTCTTCTTCGTTGTTTTTTAATTGTATTTCTCTTTCATTCGGCATCCAGCCGTTACCGTGTCTTGTGGTGTAACTTCTGGTTGCGTAATATACTTCGATATCTTCAATCTTCAGTTTATTACAGATTTCAACTGCATTTTTTGAAGTCGTATTGGCATAGGTAACATTCGGGAAAACACCGTGATCCATATCCAAAAGAATCCCCTGACTGCCTTCAAAAATCAGATTATCATATTTTGAAAGGAAAGTATAATCGACAATATTCCATTTTAGGTTATCAATTGCATCGAGATACGCCTGAACTTCTTCATCGATTTCACTTTCATTCAAAAAACCATAATAATAAGCAATCTGATTTAGCTTCTCTAAAAGCATTTCACGAGGCGCAATCAAATCGATGGCAAACAATTTATACGGCCCTTCGTTTCTTTTCATGGTTGCACCAATCCCTTTTCCACAGGTTCCGTGGTCAATGTTTCTCGTGTTTCCTCTGTTGTGCCAAACATCAAACGGAGTAGTAACTTTTGCTAAAGGATGAATATATAAATCCAGATTAGCTCCTTTTTCTTTTAATTCTTCTCTTTCGTTGTACAAAAAAACCGGATGAATTGTACAGTGTTCACTGTAATAAGACGGAAGTCCGCGTAAAGCGCCGCTCGCAAAGCTGGAATGAACGTGTTTTTGATCGCCAATCATAACGGTGTGCGCTGCCTGCTGTCCTCCCGAAAACCGAATAACTATAGATTCAGGATTTTGTTTTGCCAGAAAATCTGTTGTTATTCCCTTTCCTTCATCACCAAATCCTAAACCTATAACTATTTGTGCTGTTTTCATTTTGTTGTTCTTTATTTTAATCTCGCAAAATCGCGAAGTCGCAAAGGATTTTCTTTTTGAAGCCACAGATTACTAGGATTAAAAAGATTTTTTTTATGCAGATGCAAAAAGATTTCTTCTAAGATTTTAGAAATAAAAAAGCTACGTTTATCTGCTTAAATCGTTTTAAAGCTGCGTAAAAAATCTTTGCGACTCTGCACCTTTGCGAGCAAATTTCTCTTTGCTGAGATCAAAAATCTTAATATTCTAATCTCGCAAAGCCGCTAAATCACAAAGTTTCTAAAGATTAGTGTCTTTATTGTTTTAAACACATAGAATCATAGGCTTTCGAAACTTAAAAAAGGCGTTTCACTTGCATCAATTCACATAGCAGCTATGTTTTAGAAACTAGTTTCTTTCTTTAATCTTTCGAATTCAAAAAGAAATCTATGTTTCTATGTGTTTTAAAAATTCTAAAGCATTTCTATATTATCTAAACTGCTATCACTTGAACCAGAAACTGGTGTTGTTCCTAAATCTGAACCTGAATTTTTATGTTTACCACAGATGATTTTCTTGATAACATTTGGAATTTCCCTGTGATCTTCGATAGACAAACAATTTTGTCCCAACAATTCTTTCCATTCCACATCGGCGTTAATCGCTTGTCCTGAATGCAGTACACTAATGTGATATACATCATATCTTTTCTGCGCTTCTGCTAATAATTCAAGATGCGTATAAGTCTGTTGTCCCTGACCCATAATTTCTTTGATTGCCGATGCCGGAAGCGTTTTTAATCCTGGTTCATCACCAACTGTAAACAACAATCCTTTTTGTCCTCTTTTTTCGAAAGCATCAGTTTTGGTATGAAAGGCTGCGAAATACCACGCTAAAAGATAGCTTTCTCCTGCATTTCCTCCGCCTCCACCTTCAATATAAGTTCTCGTTAACCACATATCCAATTCCTCATCTCCAGATTCAAATTGTCCTACTTGCAAAGGATATCTATCGCATTCGTGATCTCCGATTCCTAAGAATAAAAGTGCCGGATCTGGAACGCCTCCCTGAATAATTCCTCCCATTAATTTTGGAAGTCCTTCTTTAATCAGTTCGTGCGGAATATGTCCCATACTTCCTGTTACGTCCAGTCCTAAAATAATTGGAACTGTGTTTGGATGAACCTCAGAATCTCTTGCTTCTCTAAAAATCACTCCATTTGGATTCATAGATTCATGCGCCATTCTTAATACATTCTGTGTAAAAATCTCACTAGCAGATTTGCTTGCATAACCTACTTTTTTTGCTCTGTCTTCACGAGCTCCGAAATCATATCTTGTACCTCCCATGACTAAAATGTTTTACCAAATAAATACTCAAATCTCTTTTTTGTTACTTCAAACTGGATATTCAAATTTCTGATGGTCAGCGAAAGCTCCATATCTTTTTGTACAAAAGCTTCTGGCTGAAAATCGGCAAAGGTTAAACTGTTTTTATCCAGCGGACTAATATCGATTAATCCCTCTTGTTCTCTTTCGAGTCTTTTTATTTTTAATTCGATGTCTTCGACTCTTCGTCTGTATATTAATTCTGAATCCTCACCAATTACTTTGGCTCTGTCTTCTCTAATCTGATCATTGTTTCTTTTTAAAGACTCAATGAATCTTGGTTTTAAATCATCACTCATAATAACTTTGGTAGTTTTTGTTTCAGTTTTTTTTTGTTTCAAGTTTCAAGTTGTGCACTGAACTTAAAATTTGGGTTTTAAACCGGAAACGGTTAATAGTATTTTTTTGTTTCATGTTCCATGTTTAAAGTTTCACATTCCTAAAAAGCAACTTGAAACCTAAAACCTGAAACTTTCTAACTAATTAAAAACAGCTTCAAACTGCTCGAAATTTGCATTTTTGTCGGAGTAAATGGCAAAAACGATCTTTTTAAAAGCGCCTGAATATTTTTCATCCATAATTTCTTTGAACAAATGCGCTACGTCTTTGGCTTCATTTCTGAAAACACCGCATCCCCAAGCTCCTAAAATTAGGGTGTCACATTTTTGCTTTGCAGCGATGGCTAATACTTTATTCATTCTTTTTTTGAAAACCTCTTCTGTCGCTGCCATTTCTTCTTTTCTATTGTGCTGTATCATCGCTCCTTTATTTGGTGCTGGTGCGGTAATGACATCTACAGCGAATGGTTTTTCAAAATAATCTCCATTATCATCATTCCAAAACAGAACATTCGGACTGTAAATCATGTAATCTGAATATAAAAACGAAGACTGATTTCTGTTAAAATCATACATCGTTTTGTCTTTGATCTGTGTTTCATAAAGACTGGAAGATCTCGCCAGACTCTCTTCCTGAGCCGAAGCACCGCCTAAAAATCCACCACCAGGATTCTTTGCAGAAGCAAAATTCAAAACACCGATTCTGCCGTTTTTCTCTTCCACAATGGCCTCAATTGTCGAACAGATTTTGGTAACAATTTCAGTTTCAAACTTATTTTCAACTGGCAACTTTAAAATTGCATCCCAATCGTTTGGTGCAATGGTGAACGTATTTTTTATTGACTCTTCGAGTTCGTTTTTTATGTCAATCTTTTTTCCTTTGTATTCATAGAAACCATTTTTTATGATTTCTAAGGTTTTATTGGCTATTACTACTCTATAATTTTTATTCATAATTTTAATTTTACAACCTCAACCGTTTCACCGTCAAAGTCTTTAAAAGAGTTCGTTGTAAAAATGCCGTCAAAGCAATTTAAAACTTCGAAACCTTTATTGAAAATTCCGTGGCTTACGGCTAAGTACAGTTTCCCTCCATTTTTCTTTTTCAATTCTTCGGCCAAACCAACAAAGGTTCCGCCGCCGTCGCAGATATCATCTACAATTAAGCAATCCATTCCCTGTAAATCCTCTTCGTACACTTTAAATCCAGACAGTTTTCCTGTTTTTACATCGCGGCTTTTACTGCATTCTACTACCTCAACACCACCTAAATATTCAGAAACTTTATAGATTTTCTTCAAAGCACCTCCGTCCGGAGAAATCAATTTTACGTTTTGACCGATTTTATTTAAAACCTCTTTGATAAAAGTATAGTTCGGAATTACAGTACTATTATTCAACAAAGCCGGAGTTACTTCTGAGTGTGCATCAAAAACAAACACTTTATTCAACTGCATGGCATTGATAATGTCTGCATACACTTTTACAGATAACGGTTCGCCCGGAATCATAACACGGTCCTGTCTCGCAGCCGGGAAGTACGGAATAAAAAGATCGATAATCTTAACGTCCATTCTGCGTAACGCATCTACTGTGATACACAACAAGCCTAAATCGTTGAATGAATTCAATCGGTGTGTAATCGTTACTTTCTGATTAACATCAAAATCGGGATTGATTTTAATGTGCGGTTCTCCGCCAGAAAATGTAAAACTTTGAAATTTGATTTCTTCCTGATTTTGAATCGGAGCGAATTTTGGGTCGAGATTTAGTATCATAGTGTTGCAGTTTGCGTTAATTATACGCAAATGTAGAATTAATTTTTAAATAAACAATTTATTTTGTGTAAAAATTACGCAAACTTTATTTCGAAGTGAAAACCTTTTTCGATCAATTCATTGTATTTCAATTTATTAAACCTAAAAAGTTTTGCCGGACGACCAGTTTTTACGGGTGAAAATTTTTCGGTCTCCTCTAAAATTCCGTAACTGAGTATTTTTTTTCTGAAGTTTCTGCGGTCGATTTCTTTTTCCAAAATGGTGCAATACAGATTTTCCAAATCTGAAAAAAGGAATTCTTCCGGCAGTAAATCAAAACCAATTGGTTCGTAAGTAAGTTTGGCTTTAAGTCTGGATATCGCTTTTTGAAGAATTATATTATGATCGAATGCCAAAGACGGTATTTCATCAATTTTAAACCATTGCACTCTCTCGGCATCAGTATCAGCTTTAATCTCTAATTTTGAAGGATCTACCAAAGCAAAATAAGCTACAGAAACAACACGATTTCTCGGATCCCTTGTCACGTCATCTCCAAACGTAAACAACTGTTCAAAATAATCGACATCTACATTGGTTTCTTCTTTCAATTCTCTCTTTACAGCGTCTTTTAAAGATTCTTCATTTTTTACTAATCCTCCGGGTAAAGCCCAATAAGAATTGGCAGAACCAAACTTCTGCTGGATTAAAAGCACATACAGCTGACTGTTTTGATATCCAAAAACAATCGCATCAACTGCAATTCTAATATTTTGTAAATTTTCCATAATCAAAAATCGTATCAAACAAATATAACGAATGAGAGCCAATTTTATAATCTAATGCTTTGGCAATACATTATAAAATTGGCTCTCTTTTTATAAAATCTTTTAGTTTTAATTCACTGTCACGTTTTTCTTCGGACTTACTGTACAAGTGCCTCCCGATTTGGAAAGGGTTACATCTGCCTTTACCTCAAAAGTACCGGAAGCACTATAAGTATGTGATACAGCTCCAGTTGCACTATTGATGGTCTCTGTTTTTCCGTCTCCAAAAGTCCACTTTACAGAAGTTACTGTATTGCTTCCGCTGTATTGAACAGAATAATTAATTATTTTAGAATTAGTCCCGTCTGCTGAATGCTTCAATTCTGTCAAAACTGAATCGCCAAAACAATCCAATACAGCTTCATCATCACTCTTGCTACAGGAACTACTCAAAAAAAATGCTGTCATAAGACTTAAAACAGTTATCGCCTTTTTCATAATGTATAAGTTTTAGGAATTAGTTTACTAAAATTACACTTTTTAGAAAACAAAAGAAAACAAACAACTGATTTTCAACACCTATATAATTCCAAAAATTTACAGTCTGTTACCAAAAAACAGTTTCAATTCCTTCTCAATTACATCAAAAATCGATTTAACATTATTGTTTTTTGGTGCCAATAAATAGACAAATTCTTCCGGTACGTGAAAACTGTTCCATAATAACTGCAGCTTATTTTCTTTGATATAGTTTCTGGCATTACAATTCCAGGTTGCGGCTACTCCTTCGTTTTTGGCTAAAAGGCGAAGCATTTCAGATTCTGAAGGAATAATATAATTAGGCACCATCGAAGGTCTTTTTTTATTGAAAGCATGCAGCCAGAATAATTTGATATGCGGAATTCTCGCATCATGGCTGTACCATTTCTGGGCATTGAGCCATTGTTCTATTTCGGTAAAATTATCTGCCTTTAATCTCTGACGGAATTCTGTTATATCCAGACTGGTCGGAGCGACTAAAATGAGTTTTATTTTCCCGACAATTTCATAGGTGGTATCAAATGTATCAAATCGCTTAGTGGTAATAGCGAAATCCAGCTTTTTAGCATCAACAAGTGCAAAAAGTTCATCATTTTCGGCAAAGGTAAAATCGATTAAATCAAATTTAGCGATTAGAAGATTTCCTACGCAGTCAAAAAGATGCTTCGAAATTCCAACCGAAATTAAGCGGTTAGCATCTTCGGCTTTGGCCCTGAAACCGGTTTCAACACTTTCCAGTCTGTCTAGTGCATCTATAATCAAATTATTCAGTAACTTAGCATATTCGGTGGGTTCTACTCCTTTCGATTTCCGGTTAAAAAGTTTATTTCCCACATGGGCTTCGAGCATAGAAATCTGCTGACTTACTGCAGGCTGGCTCATAAACAATTCTTTTGCGGCTACTGAAAAATTGCCGTTTTTGTACACCGCCTTAAAGGTTCGGTACCATTCTAGATTCACCATGATATAAATTTGTTTATAACAAACATAGTTTATTTTATTTTTACTGATATCACATTCGACGTAAATTTGTTAAAAATTTAATCTTATGAAGAAAATCGCATTACTCGCAATAATTGCATTTACCGCTGTCGGCACATCGGCCATAGCTCAAAAATCAAATAAAAAAGGAATGAAAAAAGTATTATTTGTTGTTACCAGCAACGATAAGCTGGGCAATACGGGAGAAAAAACAGGATTCTGGTCTGAAGAATTTGCTGCTCCTTACTACGAATTATTAGATCAGGGTGTCGAAATTTCAATTGCATCACCGCTGGGAGGACAGCCGCCAATTGACCCAAAAAGTGCTGATCCGGCTTCGGCAACTGAAGACACCAAACGTTTTGATGCTGATAAAGTTTTACAGGAAAAATTAAAGCACACCCTGAAGCTATCAACTGTTAATCAAAAAGATTATGATGCTGTTTTTTACCCGGGAGGCCACGGTCCGCTTTGGGATTTGGTACAGGACAGGAATTCCATCGCTTTAATTGAATCTTTTTATACGCATAATAAACCTGTAGCTTTTGTCTGCCACGCTCCTGCCGTTTTAAAAAACGTAAAAGTAAAAGGGGAATATTTAGTAAAAGGTAAAAAAGTAACCGGATTTACCAATGCCGAAGAAGAAGCGGTTGGTTTGACTAAAGTGGTTCCGTTTTTACTGGAAGATGCATTAGCTTCAAACGGAGGTATTTTTTCTAAAGGACCAAACTGGGCTCCTTACGCAGTTGAAGACGGACTTTTAATTACCGGTCAAAACCCGGCATCGTCTAAACTGGTAGCCGGCAAATTATTACAGAAATTGAACTAAGAGGGACTCAGGTTCTGAGCTGCTAAGGGACTAAGGTTTTTCTTAGCAGCTTAGACTTTTGTAAAAAATTAAAATAATGAAATTAACCCGATGCTAAAAAACTTAGAATCTTAGTCCCTTAGCATCTTAGAACCTAAAAAAATCATGCTCAACTTTGAATTATACAATCCGACAAACTTAGTTTTCGGGAAAGGACAAATTGAAAAACTTTCGACTTTAGTTCCAAAAAATGCTAAAATTCTTTTGGCTTACGGCGGCGGAAGTATTTTTAAAAACGGAATTTACGATCAGGTAATCACAAACTTAAAAGGTTTTGAAATTGTGGAATTTGGCGGCATCGAACCCAACCCCAGATTTGAAACTTTGATGAAAGCGGTTGCTGTTATTAAAGCTGAAAAAATTGACTTTATTCTGGCTGTTGGCGGTGGATCTGTTATTGATGGTGTGAAATTTATTTCGGCTGCCGTTTATTTTGAAGGAAACCCGATCGATATTCTGCAGAAACGCATTCTGATTAAAGAAAATGCAATGCCTTTTGGAACTGTTTTAACGCTTCCAGCAACAGGAAGCGAAATGAATTCAGGTTATGTGGTAACCATTGAAGCCACTCAGGAAAAATTATCTTCGGGCGGAAGCGCTTTGTTTCCTAAATTCTCTATCTGCGATCCTACTGTAATTGCTTCTTTACCAAAAAGACAAATCGAAAACGGTGTGGTAGATGCTTACACGCACGTAATGGAGCAATATTTGACCTATCCGCATGATGCTTTTCTTCAGGATCGAATTGCCGAAGGGGTTTTACAGACTTTGATCGAAATAGGTCCCGGAGTAGTTAAAAATCCAACGGATTATACACTGGCTTCTAATTTTATGTGGAGCTGTACAATGGCTTTAAACGGATTAATTCAGAAAGGAGTTCCTCAGGATTGGGCAACCCACATGATTGGTCATGAATTAACGGCTTTATATGAAATCGATCACGCCAGAACTCTGGCTATTATCGGCCCAAGTTTGTATACGGTAATGTTCGAAAGTAAAAAAGGAAAACTGGCACAATACGGAAGACGTATTTTTAATCTTTCGGGTTCTGATGAAGAAGTGGCCAAAGAAGCCATCAATAAAACAGTTGAATTTTTCCATACCATGGGAATGGACACTAAACTTTCGCAATACACCGAAGACTACAGCAATACAGCTGATTTTATCGTAAATCGTTTTGATGAAAGAGGCTGGAAAGGTCTTGGTGAAAATCAATTAGTGACTTTAGATAAAGTGAAATCTATTGTGGAACTTAGTTATTAATGGATAAATTCCAAATTAAAAAATTCCAAATTCCAATCTTAAGCTCTTTGGAATTTGGAATTTTTTAATTGGAATTTGATAAAAAAAGGCGTTCTTATGAAAAATAGGAACGCCTTTTTAAAATACTAAAACAAAACTAACTAACTCAAATCTTGATAAATTCATTAAAATTCTAATTTCTAAAGACTTACAACGTGGCCTGCTGCATTTTATTGTACAGACTTAAAAATATTTTTTAATTATTTTTTTTATTGATTTATTTAGTTCCTTCACCATCTTTTATTTAAAACTTTCATTTAGTTTTTTAGTCAGGACGGCGTCTAATAATTCTGCTTCTTCTCTGACACTGCCGGGTTCAATATTTTTCTTTTCTTCCAGTATTTTTCCGTCTGCATACAATTTTAAATCGTAACTGTTTTTATCTGTTTTTAAAATTAGAGTGCCTATTTCGGGTTTTCTATTTTTGTCGAAGGTTAATCCGGCTATGATAGTACTTTTATCGCGGCTTCCAAACAGAACTTCCGGATCTTTTTCTGAAACTATTTTCTCAGCAAGTAAATTAAAATTTTCTTCTGTCGTTTTATCCGGATCAATACACAGAACAAATAAGGCTTTAAAGATTCTGAATTCTGATCCATAATCTGTATCCTCTTTTCCCCAGTCAAAAACTTTAGCTCCGATATCGTTTTTGTTTTCAAAATACAAAATGCGGCCCGTTTCGGCAGGTATAGTCATGTCTATGTCCAGCGAAGAACTAACAGAAACGGTTTTACTTCTAAGAATCAGTCTGGCCATTTTTTTAGTACCTGATTTCTCTAAAACAATCTTTCCCCGATTTTTCCCCTGAAGATCCGAAAATTCAATCTCCTTATTCTTCAGTTCAAAATGAAAACGATTAAAATAATTCACGGCAAAAAAATCCAGATCGATACGCTGCAAAACACCGTTCTTCCAGTATCTGGAAACAAAATGACGGTCAAATCTGGTATATTCCGGCCCGTCAACTATTTTTCCGTCTTTATAAACCGATTTTATATTGTAATCCGAAATCTGGCAGTAATGATCTGCATTCTTAAGAAAATCATTGGAATACTGATATTTGATAATTCCATTCTCAAAATAATCAACATGATTAAGTTCGTTAAAATCTGTGGCAAAATATCCTGAAAAAGGTTTATCATCCTCATAAATTCCAATATAAGCTTCTTTCTTTTCTGAAGCAATTAAAAAAGATGTGTCGACGATTTTGGTTCTTTTACCATTTTCAAAATAAACCGTTTTCAGAATATTATCCTCCTCTTTCGCATTACATCCGTTTCCAAAATAAATTTCTTCTGTTATGAAACCATTTTTATAGATTGTATTTTTCCGGGCTTCAACCAGTTTTCCTTCATAGGGTTCTCCATTTTTGTATTCCATTTTTCCGGCTGTTTCACCGGCATTATAAAAAATAGTTTCTCCATTAAGCACATCATCCAGGCAGTTATAGGTTTTATGAATATTCTCAAGGCTGTAACTAAATACTTTCTGCAGTCCGTTTTTCTTAAAATCTGTAACCTGAATTAATTCATGGCGGTCTTCACCTGTTTCTATAATAAAACTTCCATTAAAAGGTTTATCGTTTTTATAAATCCCTTTAGCAACAATACTATCATTTTTGGATGCTCTCGCAATGGCTTCTCCTTCTTTTATTCCCTTTACATAATTAAGATTAACGTACAGACTCCCGGAAAAATTCTCGTCAAAATTACCATCGTAAGGCTTTCCGTTTTTATAGGTATGGTTTTCTTTTAAAGTTCCGTCGGCGTTGTATTCAGTTTGACTGCCTTCCATTTCTCCATCTTTATACTTTGCTGCTTTAAAAACTTTTCCGTCCGGATAATATTCCAGGGCAATATCATTTTTTTGTCCGTTTTTATAAGTCGTCTTAGATTTTACCTCTACTGCCAATTTGTTTTGAAAATAATAGTCATAAACATCTCCATTTGAAATGCTGCGGCCGTATTTCTCAAAATCACTTTCATTTATAGTCTGTAAAATTTTTCCGGATTTTTCATAATTAATCTGCTTAAAAGGTTCTGTATTACCATTTGCAATATCATACCATATTTCCTGAGCCAACTGTTTTGAATTTGCCCAGAATATCTTTTTTCTGATAATCTGTCTGCTTTTGGTTTTTCCTGTTTCATCACGAATGATCATTGCTTCCGTCATTCGGATTGGTTCTTCTCTTTGTGCTTCGTTATCGGCTTTGTTCAATCGGTAATCATCCCAATTTAAAACGTCTTCAAAATCACCGTTTACAGGTTTTCCTCCTTCATATTTTCCTTTCATTAATACAGAACCGTCTTCATGGTAAATAATGGTTTCACCATCTTTTCGTCCGTTTTTGTACTGAATGGTTTTAAACTTTTTACCATTTGGATAATAATACGTTAGACTGGAAACTCCAGAAAAATTATAAAATTGATAAAAAGAAGCATCAAAACCATTTTCATCAAACCAAACAACATCTCCAACATAGTTGTCTTCATTATCCTGAAAAGCATATCCCTGAAATTGTGGCGTTTTATTGATGTAGAAGTCTTCAACTAAAACCAGATTTCCTGTTTTTTTTAAAGGTTGCATTCTATAAAAAGAAGCGTTTTCTTTAGTGGTATTTTTCCAATCGGCGTCGAAATAAAGTGGTTCCATATTTTGGGAGTAAGAAAATACCGTTGTAAATAAAATAACAAGAGTTAAAAATTTAGAAGTCATAACGGAACGAAATTTCTCAAAAATACTGTTTTTAGGGCAAATTCAGATTCTAAAACTGAATATCTTATTACAATTCAGCTGCTTTTTATTCAAAAGAAACCGGTGTGAAGGGCTTTGGCAAATTTCTTAAATCAGATTTTATGTTATTATTACTTTATTAAGTACTTTTGTTTCAAATTAATAAAATAATGAGCGAAAAGTTAAAATTTGCAGTAATTGGAGGAGGAAGCTGGGCAACGGCAATTGCCAAAATGTTGTGTGTGAACCTTTCAGAAATTGCATGGTATATGCGTAATGAATCTGCCATTGAACATCTTCAGAAATACAAACACAATCCTAATTATTTAAGTTCTGTTGAATTTGATACCAATAAACTTAAACTAACCAGCAATATTAACGAAGCAATCGAATATGCTGATTACATTATTTTTGCCATTCCGTCTGCTTTTTTGGATTCCGAATTAAAGAACATGACGGTTTCCTTATCGGATAAAATTATTTTCTCGGCTATTAAAGGTATTGTTCCCGAAACGAGTTTAATTGTAGGCGAACATTTTCATATACAATATGATATTCCTTACTACAACATAGGAGTAATTACCGGTCCGTGCCATGCTGAAGAAGTCGCTCTGGAAAGACTTTCTTATCTGACCATTGCCTGTGGTGATCCGGATAAAGCTAAAACCGTAGCGAAATCACTTTCCGGAAATTACATCAAAGCCAAAATCTCAGATGACATTATTGGTACAGAATACGCAGCCATGCTGAAAAACATTTACTCTATTGCTGCCGGAATCGCCCATGGTTTAGGATATGGCGATAACTTCCAGTCCGTTTTGATGAGTAATGCTATCCGCGAAATGAAAAAATTCATTCGTAAAGTACACAAAATGAAACGTAATATTAATGATTCAGCTTATCTGGGCGATTTATTAGTTACGGGTTACTCCATTTTCTCCCGAAACAGAATGTTCGGAAATATGATTGGAAAAGGATATACCGTAAAAAGTGCCATGATGGAAATGAGTATGGTGGCCGAAGGGTATTATGCCACAAAAAGTGCTTATAAACTAAATCAGGGTTACGGAGCCAAAACACCAATTATCGATGCAGTTTATGCCGTTTTATATGAAGGAAAAGACGCTAAATCTATTTTTAGAAAACTTACGGAATCACTGGATTAGTTTTTTTTTAGAGAATAGAAGATAGAAAATAGAAGAAAGACGATAGAAAATAGACTTTAGAAAATAGACTTTAGAAAATAGACTTTAGAAAATAGAGGAAAGAGCCGGAGAAATTAATTTTCGGCTCCTTTTTATTTAGAAAATATTCTAAACAGGCGTGCTGTAACAGCTGTTTTCTGAATTACTTTTAAAAACAGGTTTTTACTTATGGGTTTGTTCCAGTTCGAGCAGCCACTTTTTCCGCCATAGTCCGCCTCCATATCCGGTGAGTTCGCCATTTGATCCTATGACTCTGTGACACGGAATGAGTATGGAAATCCTGTTCATGCCATTGGCATTGGCCACCGCTCTTACAGCTTCGTTTTTATTAATAACAGCCGACTGTTCTTTATAGGATCTTGCTTCTCCGTACGGTATTTTGGTTAAAGCGTTCCATACGAGCTTTTGAAAATCGGTTCCGGGTGAAAAAAGGGGAATGCTGAATTCTTTTCTTTTTCCGCTGAAATACTCACTGAGCTGGGATTCTAAAACTGAAAAATGTTCATTTTCTCCCTGAACGATAGAAGCATTGAGTATTTTCGCCAAAGTTTTAAACTCCGTTTCCAGCATTTTCCTGTCCGTAAATTCAAGAAGGCAGATTCCTTCTTTAACAGCGCAGGCATACATAGTTCCCAACGGTGTTTGTATTCTTTTAAGATCGATTATAGTATGGGTCCTGCTGTTTTTTGGCGAAACTCCAAATACGGATTTGAAAGAATCATTAAATCCGCTCAGGGATTCATAACCCGAATCAAAAGCGGCAGCTGTTATACTTTCGCCTTCTTTAATTTTTTTAAAAGCATTGTTAATACGAAACATTCTTTGGTATGCCTGAAATGTCATCCCGTGATTTTTTAAAAACCAACGCCGCATTTTACTGGGTTCAATACCGCGCTTTACCAAATCATCATCTTTAAATTTTAAAGACGGATCTTGAGATAATTCCTTTAAAATTTCTTTTATAAAACCGGGTGTTTCATTGAGTTTTTCAAGCGGACAGCAAACCTTGCAGGGTCTGTACCCTTTCAATATCGCGTCTTTTGATCGGGTAAAAAACTCTACATTTTCCCGTTTCGGCTTTCGGGCCGTGCAGGTCGGCCGGCAGAAAATTCCGGTGGTTTTCACCGCCGTAAAAAAAACACCTTCAAAAGAAGAATCTTTTTTTACTGCCGCTTCATACATTATATCCTCTGTCAGTTTCATAATCAGGATTTAAAAACAGGAGCAAAACTATGCTGTTCGACTATCTCTTTAGTGATGTTTTCCAGACAGCGGTCAAGATAAGCATGTACAAAATTCCCCATGCTGATACGCTTAACACCGCATTCTTTTAATTTATCAAAATTAAGAAGATCCGGCATACACATTACATTTACGGGCAGTTTTGTAAATCTGGTAATTTCATTTATATCTTTTTCGCGGGTAATACCGGGCAGAAAAATTCCGTCTATACCGGCCGTTTGATAAAGTGCCGCTCTTTCTTTTGATTCTTCCAAAGCATTCGGAAGATTTAAAAGAAAAGCATCACAGCGTATATTGACAAAAACAGAAATATGGGCTGATTTTAAACCTTGTGAAATTGTTTTTAGTTTTGCTGTAAAATCAATGGCATTTACTATTTCACGTCCGGACTTTAGTACTATTGAATCTTCGATATTAATTCCTGCGGCACCCATTTTATGTAATTGTATAATATTCGAAATGATTTCTTCGGGATTCTTTCCATAACCTCCTTCCAAATCTACCGTTAACGGGATTTGAATAGCTGACAGAATTCTTTTTATCATAAAGAAATAATCCTCAAACGGCATTTTTTCGCCGTCTTCATATCCCAGTTCAGCGGCGGCGGCGGCACTTGATGTACCTATTGCTTTAAATCCGAGTTTTTGATATTGAAGCGCACTTTGTACACTCCATACATTCGCCAGCAATAAGGGCTCATTACCATAATGCAGCCTCCTAAATTCTTCAAAATTTGTCATAATTTATCGTGTTGATCCATGCAAAAATATCCCGGATATACTTGTACACACAACCGAAAAATTGACAACTATTTTTTTTAAAGACTGAAATGTGTACAAATTATAGTCTGCTTTTTAAGAACAAAAACTTAAAAAACCATTAGTAAAATCTCGTTTTTTTGACATCAAAAACAAAAAAATCAAAACAATTAACCAGAAATATTTTGTTTATAAGTACATCATACCTACATCGCACTTAAAAAAATCTGACTGTTTACTCTTACAAAACAATTACTGCAGCATTTACCTGTTTACCAATTAGATACAACTTCATTTTTTATAGATACTAAATGCTTTTTTCTCACAAAACAAAATATCCCAAATAATAGAATCCCTTATTTTTCATTGCTTCACAAAGAAATCTCAATAAATTTGCATTATTATTTTTATTGATTCTAATTAAACACAATGCGTTCTGTTTTACTTTTCCTCTTCATTTCCTGTACCGTTTTTTCTCAGCGCGTTATTACGGGTAAGGTAATAGACAAAGAAATTTCTTCTCCCTTATCGGGAGTACTAATTCGGGACACAAAAACGGATAACTGGACTATTTCAGACAAAGACGGAAACTTTAAAATTTCTTTTGCCTACGATCAAAACATTGAACTTAATTTTTCTGTACTGGGAAAAAAAGACATCAATGAAACTTTAAAAAGTGACCAGAATTCAATTACGGTTTATCTGGAAGATAATACCCTGCGTTTGAAAGAAGTTATTGTTACAGCAGAAAAACAAAGACAATATTCTGAACTCACTTTAGGAAAAAATGCTATTAACAACGTTCAGGCTTTTTCATTAGATGATGTTCTTAAACAGCTTCCAGGTCAGACAACAACAAGTTTTAATCTTAATCAGTTTAAAAATATTGTATTCCGGACTGCCAGCGTTACTTCTATTAACTATTCGGCAAAAGCATTTGGTACGTCTTTCGTAATGAATGACATACCTATTTCCAATAATGAAAACATGCAGGCTTTTAACCCAAATTCAGGTCTTGGAGATTCGTTCGGCATAGGACAAAATATTTTTACCAATACCGATTCGGGAGTAGATTTAAGAGAGATCTCAACTAATAATATAGAAGAAATAAAGGTTATTCAGGGAATTCCTTCTGCTAAATATGGCGATCTTACCTCAGGGCTTGTTTTAATAACCACCAAAGTCGGCAGCAGTCCTTATCGTGTTTCTGCTTCCATAAGAGATGCAACGTCTGAACTGAACCTTACTAAAGGTGTTAAATTCAACGCTAACCATTCTATGAATTTCGCCGTCAATTATCTGGACTCCAAAGCTGATCCGAGAGATAATATTTTAAATTATGAAAGAATAAACGGAAACCTGTCCTGGCAGTATAAAAACAATGATGCTACTATAAAAAACACGGTAACTTCTTCATTCAGGACGAATCTGGATGATTCAAAAAGTGATCCTGACGACATTGGCGTTCAGGTAGTAAAAAATGAAAAAACGGGTTTTTCTATTTCAGACAATTTCATGTGGAAACCTAAAAATTTATGGGTAGATGGTATTAATGTAAATGCCAGTTTCAGTTATGACAGGCAATTCTCCCGCAGGGAAAAATGGAGAAATTCTTCTGCTTCTGCAGCAACAGACAGTTTTGAAGAAGGAATCCATGAAGCTGTTATTGTTCCGTCGCAATATACAAGCGTCAGTACGGTAGAAGGTATTCCTGTTTCAACCTTCCTGACACTGGAAGGTACCAAAACACTGAGTGGTACATCGGGCTGGGTTCATAGTCTGGTTTTTGGGGTTTCAAACCGAACCAGTACCAATAAAGGTGAAGGCCGAAAAAATGCCACTGAAGGTTTATTAAATTTTTATACCCTTACCAATGAAGGAAACAGCGTTATAGGCTACAGAGATTACAACTTTAATAATGCCAAAACAGAATATCAGTTATCAGCTTATATTGAGGATAAAATATTTAAAAAATTTGCCCGCAATCAGGTTTTAAATATCGACCTGGGAGTGCGGTTTGACAATCAGTTAGGAGATATTTCATTACAGCCCCGTATCAATTCATCCTTTACATTTAATGAAACATTCAGGGTAAGAAGCGGATTAGGAATGTCGTCAAAAGCACCTTCTTTAAACCAGATTTATACCGGTGAACGGTATTTTGATAAAATAGTAGGCAGCGGTATTTATACGTATCCGGGCCTTTATCAAAAAGCCTGGATTCAGACTATCATCGCTCCCGGGGACAATTTGAATTTAAAACCAAGTAAATCATATCGGACTGAAATTGGACTGGATGTAAAATTACCTTTTGCCTCCGTGAATTTCACGGGGTACTACAACAAATTATACAATGGTTTTTCCGGTCAAAAAATCCCAGTTTACAGAGAAATTCCGAAAGCTGAAATTATTGTTACAGGAACAGATCTGCCCTATTATCAAATCGTAGGAACTGAAAAATATTACTATTTTAATAACAGTCTTACCAACAGCAACAGTTCAGAAGATAAAGGTGTAGAAGCAATTATCAGTTTTAAAAAAATAGAATCACTGAATCTTGACATTAGTATGAATGCTTCTTATACCTATACCAAAGATTTTTCGGATGTCAGAGAATACTACGCTTCAACCAATCTATTATCAGCAGAAAGGTATGGTGTATTCAATCCCCGTAATAGTCTGACCGACAATTTTACAACAAGTTTCAATTTCAATTATCATATTCCGGCTGTTGGTTTACTGGTATCGATGAGAAGCGAGCATATTTTACTTCGAAATTCAAGGAACCCTACAAGTAATTATCCAAATGGTTATTTAGATGCTGATCTTGTTTATCATGAAATTCCGGTTGAAGACCAGACGAATACCTTAAAATACGGACATCTTATCAAACAATCAGCTGAAACTGAAAATAAGCTGAAAAACATGCTGCACAATTTTCATCTAAGGGTTTCCAAAGATTTTTTAAATGGTTTTAGTGTGTCTCTGTATGCTACTAATTTCCTAAATCTAAAACCATTTTATATTGATGATTCCGGCAATAAAATATTATCAAACATTGCCACTTTTTCATTTGGAACACGACTTGACTACAAATTTTAAACTAAATATATATTACTATGAAAAAAACATTCCTTATTTCTATAACATTCCTTCTGGGATTACTGATACAATCCTGCAGCAGCAGCGATGATGAAGCCTTAACGCCTGTAAATTTAACGATCTCACTTAAATACGATGAAACATTCAATAATCTGGCCGTAAAAAACGCCACTGTTGTTCTTGTAAATAATGAAACCGGAAATAAGTATACTGTAGAAGCAGATGCCACAGGTAATGCGCTTTTCAGTCAGATTTTACCAGGAGTTTACTCGGTTTCTGCCACTAAAGTGATGTTATCTGCAGAGTTCACCGAAACATTTGGTTATACACCAGCTGAAGCCGAAATTAATTTTAATGGTGCTGAAACCAGTTTGCTTGTAAATGCAGAAACCGGTTCAAAAGAAATCACAATGAAAACAGCAAGAGTGGGGGATTTTGTAATAAAACAGATTTACTACGGAGGTTCTGACACAAAAAAAGGAGCTGTTTTCAGAGACCAGTTTATTGAGATTTATAACAATTCAAATGAAGTTCAGTATGCCGATGGATTACTAATTGCACAGTTATATGGTTCCAATGTTTCAACTGTTTATGCTTACACGCTTTCTACAGGACAATTCGACTGGAGTAAATCTGCAGATATGACTTTAGGCGACGATGCCAATACCAATTATGTCTATGCTTCTAATGTTTTTAGAATTCCCGGAAATGGTACTGAATATCCGGTACAGCCAGGAAAAAGTATTGTAATCGCTCAAAATGCTATTAACCACAAAACAAACTATACCGATAATTCAGGAAAAACAGTAAGTATAGTGGAACCTGATTTAACAGTAGATTTAAGCGGGGCTGATTTTGAATCTTTTTTAGGAACATATCTTGGCGATCTTTATCAATTTGACATGCAAAATCCGGCAGTGCCTGATTTAGAAATTGCTTACTGGGGGAACGGAAACAATGATATGATCCTGGATCCAAACGGAAGACAGGCCATTGCAATTTTCAACATGAATGCTGCTGACCTTGCCAGTCTGAAAAGCTATAAAAATCCTAAAGGTGACAAGAACTTATATTTACAAATTCCACATTCAGTACTTACAGATGGTGTAGAACTTACAAAAGATTTAGGTTCAGGTTTTGTACCTAAAAAACTGCCGGCAGAAATCGACGGGGGAAATACTTATTTAACAAGCGGATCTTATTCTTCAAAATCGGTTATCAGAAAAACCAAAACCACAATTGGCGGAAGAATCGTTCTTCAGGACACCAATAATTCTACTAATGACTTTGTAGAAATAACAGCAAATCCAAGAGGATTCAACTAAATTTTCAGTAATGAAAATCAAAACAAATACATTTTTACACACAAGAAGTAATGCCTGGAGATACCGGGCATTGCTACTTTTGTTTCTTTTCTTTTCTTTTTCTTCGATAGCACAAGACAGTATTTCGGTATCAAATCACAGCATTGATTCGCAGATTAAAAACCAGCTGTTTAAATATCCTGTTAATTATACCAATCGCTTTATCAGGGATTTTACGTTTACAGAAGTATCTTATGGATATCAAAAAAACGGGTTTTCCAGAAAACAGACAGCAGCTGAAATAAACACTTATCAATTTTTGGCTCAGGGTTATTATACCACAAAATCGAAATGGAAATTGTTTGGTGATTTATCATTAAAAAAAATAGATGAAAAAAATTTAGGATGGGTACTTTCTGATGATCGTTCTGAAGAACAGGAAGTTATTGCGCCTCATTATTTTTTTGTTCCAAGAAAAGCCAACTGGACCAATCAGGAATATAAAATAAGCGGTGGAATTTCAAAAGATATTACTAGAAATATGGCCGTAGCTGCAAAGCTCCATTACAATGCAGCGAAATACAGCCGAAATCTGGATCCAAGACCTGAAATTATTTCAAGAAACATTGGCGGGGAACTACAGCTTGGATATCAGTTAAAAGAAAATCACAAAGTTTTTGCCCTGACGGAGTATTCCCGGGCAGATAAAGATTTTTCATACCTGTACAAAAATGACCATGCTAATGTCGAAGCAAATCCGGATACGTATCTAAGATTCAATTCAGGTTATGGCAGAATCTTAAATTATTTCAAATCTGATTATTACGGAGGTTCACGATTTCTCTATAAAGACGTACAAAATAAAACAGGACTGGGTTACAACTTTAACAGCAAAAATACCGGCTTAACTATTTTATATTACCATCTGAAATCAGAGAATGTTTTTTACACGAGTATTTTTCCAACTGAAGACCGTGAGCGGCTGACATTTGAAACTACTACCCATCATGCTGAAATGTTTGCTTTTCATAAATGGAATAAAAAAGAAATCAAATCAACCTTAAAATTTGACAAAAGTGAAGGCCGGAATTATGATGTAAAAAACAACGGGTATAATTACAAAAACAGTTTAAATGCTGCTAACTGGCTGACTTCTCTATCTCAAAAAACAGGTTCGCATATTGATTACCTCCTTGGAGTAGATATTCTTTATCAGCAAAATCAATACAGCGATATCATGGCCAGCAATGATCTTGAAATAAATTCGCTGAATACCGGAATTTTTGCAAGTAAGGATTTTTCTTTGGGAAAAAGCAAACTGAATTCAACTGTAAGCTTTAATATGTATTTCCCTCTGTCTTCAAAATTAGAATATTATGATACTTCAGGCGGTACAAATGCCGCTTTTCTTAATGAAGTCATTATTTATGATTATGCCGTCAATACGACAAATTATTTTGCGCCGGCGTTACGTTTAGAATACAGTTACCCGACAAAAAACAACAAAACAGTGGTTTTCTTTACCAACTTCAAAGAGAAAATCGCACTTAAAAAACAAACTGATTATCCGGTCAGTTTTAATACGAATACCACCTATTGGGTTCAAATGGGTGTACAATTAAATTATTAAAGAATGAAAACAAAATTAATTAGTATAGGAGCAATGATCGTTTCACTCATCATGCTTTCTTATGCTAAGATTGAACCAAACAACTTATCTATTGCCGAATTAAAAAGACTATACAGCAGCGGCGATTTTCAAAAATGGCCAAAGCCTGAAGTAGACTCTATAGTTTACACTCAAGGATTTGAAGACATCGGCATTTTGGGCAAACCTGAATTCCCGGAAAACAATCCGTATACCGAAGAAAAAGCCGAATTAGGCAAAGTACTCTTCTTTGATCCCAGATTATCCAAATCCGGTCAGATTTCATGCGCCAACTGCCACGATCCTGAACTAAACTGGGGCGATGCCAGAAGAGTTTCTTACGGAGAAGACAGACAGCAGGGAACCCGAAATGCACCAAGTTTACTCAACATTGCCTATTCTAAAGTTTTCTTTTGGGATGGAAGAGCCAAATCTCTGGAAGATCAGGCGAGTTTCCCAATACAAGATGCTAAAGAAATGAATTTTCATATTGATTTAGCTACCAAACGATTAAACAAAATAAAAGGCTACAAACCGTATTTTAAAAAAGCTTTCGGAAAAGAAAAACTAACTCAGGAAGAAATTCTAAAAGCTATTGCCACTTTTGAAAGAACCTTAATCAGTCCAAAAAGTAAATTTGACAGATTCATTGAAGGAGATTCTACTCAATTAACCAACAAACAAGTTCTAGGTTTACATTTATTCCGAACCAAAGCAAGATGCATCAACTGCCACAACACAGCCAATTTTGCCGATAATAAATTTCATAATGTCGGTCTAACCTATTACGGCAGACAATACGAAGATTTGGGAAGATACAATGTGACTGGCAAAGCTGAAAATGTAGGTGAATTTAAAACGCAGTCTTTACGCGGGGCGGCTCAAAATGCGCCTTACATGCACAACGGTTTATTTCCGAATTTAAGAGGTGTTTTAAATATTTACAACGCCGGAATGCCGCAGCCCAAACGAAAAGAAAATCAGCTTAATGACACTTTGTTTCCAACGACTTCTAAACTGATAAAAAAATTAGACCTAAACAAATCAGAATTAGATGCTTTGGAAGATTTTATTATGAGTTTATCAAGCACAGGATATAGAATGAAACAGCCTGTTTTACCGCAGTAGTTTTTTTTTAAAGAAAATAGAATATAGAGAATTGAGCATAGAGAATTGAGGATAGACAAAAAAAGAGAATCAAAAAGCAGTTTTTATAATACTTTCTTGATTCTCTTTTATTCTCAAAGCAGAGCAATCTATTTTCTATACTCTATTTTCTATATTCTCTATTTCACCATAATCCCTTCCACAAACAAAATCGGCACTTCTTCTGTTTTGTTTTCGTCAAGCGAATTGGCTTTGAATATAAATTTCTTATCGTACAAAGTATTTCCGATGAAGAAAGTGACCATGAATTCGTTATTTAAGGCTAAAAGACTTTTCTCTACCAACTCTATCTTTACAACAGAAACCGATGGCACCTCAACAAAAGCATGACGCAGAATCGAAGTTTTTTTCATTTCGCCGTCAATAGTTCCAAATGCTTTTGAAACTACCATTACGCTGTCTAAATTGAAGTCACTGTCATTAACCAAATAAGCGTACCAAACTTTCTCCATAAAATCGTCGCTCCATTCCTGCACTGCGGCAAGAAATACGTTTTCGACTTCCGGAATTATTATATCTTTTTTCATGTATTAAATTTTAAAAACCTTTGTCAAAGTCTGAAACTTCAACAAAGGTTTGTTTATTGTAAAGGTAATTTATAACGTAAAGCCTTAGCCCTGATGGAAGCGGCATCCTTTTGTCTCGTTTTTTCAACGAGACAAAAGATACAGCGGACAGCAGGAAACAGCTCCTAAATATTAGCTTTAAACTGCTCTAAGAAACGAACATCATTTTCGTAGAACATTCGGATATCGCCAATTTGGTATAAAAGCATTGCGATACGTTCTACTCCCATTCCGAAAGCAAATCCGTTGTATTCGTCTGGATTGATATCACAGTTTTTCAAAACGTTTGGATCTACCATTCCGCAGCCTCCAATTTCCAGCCAGCCTGTTCCTTTTGTAATACGGTAATCGGTTTCTGTTTTTAGTCCCCAATAAATATCAATTTCAGCACTTGGTTCTGTAAATGGGAAATAAGACGGACGAAGACGAATCTTAGATTTTCCGAACATTTCTTTTGTAAAATATAATAATGTCTGTTTCAAATCGGCGAAAGACACATCTTTATCAATGTACAATCCTTCCACTTGATGGAAAATACAGTGTGAACGAGATGAAATCGCTTCGTTACGGAAAACACGCCCCGGAGAAATCGTACGGATTGGCGGTTTATGATTTTCCATATAACGTACCTGAACTGATGATGTGTGCGTACGCAGCAGCACATCAGGATTGGTCTGAATGAAAAAAGTATCCTGCATATCTCTTGCCGGATGATATTCCGGTAAGTTCAATGCGGTAAAGTTATGCCAGTCATCTTCGATTTCCGGACCTTCAGAAACGTTGAACCCGATGTTAGCAAAAATATCGATAATCTGATTTTTTACGATAGAAATCGGATGACGAGAACCAATAATTACCGGTTCAGCAGCACGAGTTAAATCGCCAAAAACTCCTTTTGATTCTTCTTTGCTTTCTAAAGCTTCGGCAATAGTTTTAACTTTACCTTCGGCTGTATCTTTTAAAGCGTTTACTACCTGACCAAATTCTTTTTTCTGATCGTTTGGAACATTTCTAAATTCGGCGAAAAAATCATTTAAAATTCCTTTTTTTCCTAAGAATTTTATACGAAATACTTCTAGTTCTTCTGCATTTTCAGTTGAAAAAGCTTCTGCTTCGCCAATATATTCTTTAATCTTATCTATCATTTTCCTTCAATAATTGAAATACAAATTTAGTGTTTTTAGTTTAAAATGTGTGGTCACAGTCGCAGTTTTAAGAATTTTACAACTGGATTAAAAAATTCAGGAGAAATTTTTCAATTACCTGATCAGTTCCATTTTATTTTCAATTTCCCTGACTTTTTTCAGCCAGTAATCAATGCCTTCCTGATTTTTAACCATTTCTTTCTTGTAGTTAGAGGAAATCCGACCTAGTTCATACCAGTTTTTATTGGCATCCCTGTCTCTTTCACTTTTCGTCTGCGGTTCGATTCTTGTGCGCCAAAAATCCATATTTTTAAGATAGGTTTCTTTTAGTCCTTCAAAATATTCGATTAGTTTTTCTTTTGAATTGGGAATATAGCCGGGACCACTACAGCCACAGGAATGAAATGTAATCCCAACGGAATATAAACTTTTAATATGTTCCCATTTTTTAAGATCGTCTTTTTTAGGCGATTCAAAGTCCAGTCCCATATTCGCCATTAATTCGCTGCATTGCGGACATTTGGCTTCAAAACCGGACTCACCTGTTTTTATATCCTTAAAAAGCCTTCTTTTAAAAGTCTTCCGACAATTAAAACAGGCGTAATGAGGTTTATGGGAAGTCATGGCGTATCTACACATTCTTTTAGTAGTCACGGTTCAGGGTTTTTAGTGGTCAGTGACGTACTTAATCACAGTTTAAAATACTGTACACTAAGTAGCTGAATACTGAACACTAAAAAAAATCTAATCAATAAGCTGTCGTTCTAAAAAATAATTCACAATCGCTTCTTTCATTAAAACCGATTGCTCTCCTGCTTTTAACGATGGTAATTGTTCTTTTATTTTATAATGGGGCCATCCTTCGGCATCAAAATATTCAAATTCGTAATAGCCATAAGGCTCTAATAATCGGCAGATGGCAATATGCATTAGATTTAATTTTTCGTCTTTTTTAAACTGACGGTGCACTTTTCCGAATTCCTGAACACCAATCAGGTAAATTATGGCATCCAAATCTAAATCTTCGCCTTGCGAAAACTGATTGGAAAGTATATCGACGAGCTTTTCCCAACGCTCTTTTAATTGTATATCTCTGGACATTATGTGATTTTAGATTGTTGATTTTAGATGTTAGATTGCTGAAAAACTGATTCTGAAGGGGGCAGAATCGCAGTCCAATTTCTAATTTTGATTTGCAAAGATACATAGTTCAATACATTGCACCTAAAAATTTTAAACACATAGAAACATAGTTTTTTATTTCTGCAAAAAAAGTAAACCAAAAGAAACTAGTTTCTAACACATAGCTATGTTTATTAAAACAAGTGAAACGCCTTTATACAGTTTTGAAACTATGTTTCTATGTATTGAAATTTATCTCATTTTATAAAACCTCTGAACCTTTGCCACTCTGAACCTCTGAACCTCAAAAAAAACCTATCTTTGCGCCTTTATTAAACACCCGCAAAACATGAGTTTTTTTGATATTATTGTGGCCGCTCTTTTAGGCTATAGTTTGTATAAAGGCATTAAAAACGGACTTTTTGTAGAAGTCGCTTCTTTTATTTCGTTGTTATTAGGAATTTATCTGGCGATTAAATTTTCGTCTTTAATGACTGGAATGATTTCAAAACATGTTTCCTGGAATCCAACTAACATTCAGATTACCGCTTTTATCTTAACTTTTATTCTGGTCGTCATCGGCGTTTATTTCTTAGCCAAAATTTTAACCGGAATTGCCGATTTTGCCATGTTGGGATGGATGAACAAATTAGGCGGTGGATTTTTCAGGGTTTTAAAAACCATCTTAATCCTGAGTATTTTTATTGCTTTGTTTGAGAAAATCAATTTCAATAATACTTTCGCAAAAAAGGAAACGCTCGACAATTACATTTTTTATAATCCGGTAAAAAAAGTGGCTTCTTTTGTTTATCCATCTATTGAAAAATGGTACGAAACGTTTAAAAAAGAACATTCGCAAAAACCGGAAGAAGAAAAAGAGCAGACAGAAAAATAATATTTATATCGTAATTAAAAAGCCTCAGCGAGGCTACATATCTATAGAAATTAAACCGTACGAATGTAAAGAGCTCCAGCGGAGCGACATATTTGAATTGTAAATAATTTATATGCCGCTCCGCTGGAGCTTTATGCTGTAAATGTCTATTTTATTCTATAAATATTTCGCTTCTATGAAGCTTGTTTTTTAATAACCTATACAAAACACCACAAATTCAAATATTTGCAGGAAATATTTTATCTTGCCCGAAATTTCCAACAACCGATTTTAATCAAAAATCCAAACCATGTTGTATCTAACGGGCATTATAATCACCTTTTTTCTGGTTGTTATTCTGGCAAGCAAAAAGAACAAAAGCGATGCCGATAAAATTCTGGCGCTCTGGCTGTTTTTTACAGGTTTTCATTTGTTTCTCTATTACCTGCATTACCAAAATGATTTTTCCTCTTTTCCTTTTCTTTTGGGTTTAGAGCTTCCAATGCCTTTACTGCAAGGACCTTTTTTGTATTTGTACACTACTGCACTGACCAGTCAAAATCAGAAAAAGAAATATAATGTAGTACACTTTCTGCCTTTTCTGATTGCGGTTTTAATTCTGATGCCTTTTTATTCGCTTTCTTTTGAGGAAAAATTAACCGTTTTTCAGAATGACGGAAAAGGATACGAAAACCTGATTCTCATTTTATACAGCACTATTTTAATTTCCGGAATTGCGTATTCGTTACTTTCACTTCAAAAACTTTCGAAACACCGAAAAAACATTTCAGATCAATTCTCCTTTACTGAAAAGATTAACCTGCGCTGGCTGCAGTATTTAATTCTGGGATCAGGTATCATCTGGCTCGTTGTTATTTTTTATGAAGACAAACACATCTTTTCTGTTGTCGTTTTTTATTTAATGTTTATTGGCTATTTCGGAATCAAACAGGTTGGAATTTTCACGAATCAGATTGCTGCCGAAAATGTTATCTTAAATATTCCTTTCTATGAAAATGTTGAAATTGAAAACAGTCCGGAAAAAATCAAATACGAAAAATCCAGTCTGAGTTCAGAAGAACTTCAGTCTATTCATCAAAAACTAAGTGAGATCATGCAGACTGAAAAACTCTATAAAAGTCCTGATTTGACTTTAGCGGAATTATCTCAAAAACTAGATGTTCATCCTAACATTTTATCTCAGGTTATTAACTCGGCCGAAGGGAAAAACTTCTATGATTACATCAATTTACAGCGTGTAGAGGAATTTAAAAAACGGATTCTTTTACCCGAAAACGAAAAATTCACTTTACTTTCTGTTGCCTTTGAATGCGGTTTCAATTCAAAAACCGCGTTTAATAGAAACTTCAAAAAAGCAACCGGACTTTCTCCTTCAGAATTTTTGAAATGATTTTTTTAAACACATAGAAACATAGTTATTCTTTGTGTTGAAAGGCATTTCATTTGCAATAAAAAACATAGCTATGTGTGAGAAACTAGTTTCTTTTAGTTTTCTTTTCTACTCAAACAAAAAACTATGTTTCTATGTGTTTAAAATTTTAACCTCAAAGCATATAAAACTGGAACCACCTTACAAGTTGGGGCGACCAGCATGCTGACGGAACGCATCTTTGCAGAAATTTTAATCAATTCCTGCCATGAAAACCAACTTACTTTACTCAGCCGTAATGACTGTTTCTATTTTCTTTTTTATTGGATGTGAAAATGAAAATAATATTGACGAATCCGGAAATCTGGTTCCGAAAACGGTCGATGAAGATCCGTCGCTTCCTTCCATTTTTGTGAATGGAACACAACTTCATTCTGAAACCTTTGGAAACCCCAATGATCCAATGTTGCTCTTTTTACACGGCGGTCCTGGCTCTGATTACCGAAACGGATTAAATGTACAACAACTCGCAGATGACGGTTTTTATGTCGTTTTTTATGATCAGCGTGGTTCGGGATTATCGAAAAGACATGACAAAAAGAGTTATTCCATTCAGCTGGTTCTGGATGATTTAACCGAAGTCATCAAATTCTACAGAACTTCTGCTAATCAAAAAGTTTTTCTTTTCGGGCATTCCTGGGGTGCCATGCTGGCTTCCGCTTATGTCAATCAGTATCCCAATGCTATCAACGGCGTAATTCTTGCAGAACCGGGCGGACTCAATAAACAACTCCTTGATGAATATGGCGAAATGAGCCGTAAAATCAATATTTTTTCTGAAGTCACCAGTAACCTTTTGTATGTCGATCAGTTTTTGACGGGAAAAGAAAATCAGCATGCTATTTTAGATTATAAATACGGAATCTCTTCGAGTTTTACTTATGCCAAAGGAAATGATGAAGGAATTCCCGGCCCGTCTCCGTTTTGGAGAATTGGCACCACCGTTCTGGAAAGTTTTGTGGATATTTCAGAAAATGAAGGATTTGATTTTACTACCAATCTGGATCAGTATCAACCGAAAGTTTTGTTTTTATACGGTGAACTGAACAAATCATACGGACTGAGTTTTGCCCAAAAAGAAGCTGCTTATTTTCCGGTTTCTGAAATCGCAGAAGTAAAAGGAACTGGACATGAAATGATTTATTTTAAGTGGGAAAACGTAGAACCTTTGGTGTTGAATTATTTAAATAATCTAAAATAATTCGACTATGAAAGCAATAGTAATACTCATCATATCTCTCCTTTCACTTCTAACTTCTCACATTTCACAAGCGCAAGCCATTAACTGGAAAAGTCTTCAGGAAGATCAAAAACATATTTTAAACGTCAATGCCGGCTGGGATTATAGCTTTGTTTACGGATTGAGTTACGGTTATCATTTAAAAACCGAACTGCCGATTATTCTTGAAAGTTCTTTTACTTTAGCTTCTGGCGAGGTTATTTTTGATGATTTTAAAACTAAAATTGGCGCACAAATCAATGTTTATCAAATAAACCATTTCCATTTCAATGCCTCGTTTCACGGAATTTACAGACGTTATGGAAATCCACTGGTAACATTACAGAATTTTGGTGCCGATGCCGGAATTGTTATCGGTTATTATAAACCAAAATGGTTTGCTTCTGGCGAATTTGGTTTTGATAAAGCAATTGTAACACATTTTAAACATTCTGATATTTACAAAGCAGTTTATCCAGAAGTAAAAAATGGCTGGTACGAACCTTCAACAGGTAGAAATTTTAATTTTGGAGTTCAGGGCGGTTATTCTTTCAGCCGAAGTGATATTACTTTAAGAGCTGGAAAAGTGATGACGCAGGATTTTAAAACTACGCCGTTGATTCCCTTTTATGTACAATTGGGGTATAATTATAAATTGGATTGATTTTTTTTTAAACACATAGAAACATAGATTTTTTTTTCAAATTAATGGAAGGATAATATAAAAAGCTAGCTTTTACACATAGCTATGTGAATTGATGCAAGTGAAACGCCTTTCTACGCAAAGCCAAACTATGTTTCTATGTGTTTAAAACTATTCCTAAAAACAAACCCGACAGTTAGAGAGCCTCAGAGAGGCTAAATATTTATAGAAATCCAATTACACAAAGAGAAAAAGCTCCAGCGGAGCGACATATTGATTACGAATATTATATTTCGCTCCGCTGGAGCTTTGTATTGTAGATGTCAATTCAATTCTATAAATATGCTGCTTCTCCGAAGCATATTAAAAAAACAAACCGGACAGTCCCGAAGCCTCGGGATAAAACCTGTCCGGTTTAATTATAAAATTGAATATCGTTTTAAAAATTGATTTCTTTATTTTCTCCTTTTTTCAAAACAATCTCTTGTTTTTTATCACCAAAAATCAAAGTCGCTTTTCCTCCATTTTTAGAAGAAACAATCACTTTTTCCGTTTTTTTATCCTTCCAGCTCATTTCGATTTCAAATCCGCCTCTGGCACAGATACCGTTTACAGAGCCTTCTTCCCAGGCATCCGGCAAAGCAGGCAATAATCGGATTTCGTTTTCGTCTGACTGTACTAACATTTCAGCAACTGCTGCTGCGCCTCCAAAATTACCATCAATTTGAAAGGGCGGATGCGCATCGAATAAATTCGGGTACGTTCCTCCTCCTCTTCTTGGTTTTTCTGTTTTCTTTCCATCCGGGTCTACATAACGAAGTAGTTCTCTAAACATTTTATAAGCACGGTTCCCGTCCCAGAGTCTTGCCCAAAGATTGATTCTCCAGCCTTTTGACCAGCCAGTGGTTTCATCACCTTTTATTTCTAAGGTTTTCCTTGATGCTTCTGCTAAATCCGGTGTTTTTAAAGGCGTAATATGATCGCCCGGGAAAAGTCCGAATAAGTGGGATTGATGACGGTGTTTCGGGTCGTTATCATCCCAGTCAAAATACCATTCCTGCAGGTTTCCTTTTTTACCAATCTGATACGGATGCAGTTTTGAAAGTGCTGTTTCCAGTTTTTTTCTGAAATCGGCATCTGTATTCAGTACTTTTGAAGCTTTTATCGTTTTGTCAAAACATTCGCGGATCATAGCCAAATCAGCAGTTCCTCCGTATAAGGTAGCCCCAACAAAGCCGTCTGCCAGTTTATATTGGTTTTCTGGTGATGTTGACGGTGAAGTAATTAAGTTTCCGTTTTTATCAGGAACTAACCAGCCCAGACAAAATTCAGCTGCGCCTTTCATTAAAGGGTAACCTTCTTTTTTTAAATAAGCAGGATCTTGTGTGAAGATGTAATGCTCCCAGATATGGGTACTTAACCAGGCACCAGCCATTGGCCAGCAGGCCCACATAGGTTCTTCTTTTCCAAACTGTCCAACCGGATTGGTCATGGCCCAGATATCTGAGTTATGACCTGCCGCCCAGCCTTTGTTTACGCCGTAAAAAGTTTTAGCAGTTACTTTTCCGGTTACGGAAAGGTTTTTTATAAAACTCAAAAGTGACGAGTGCATCTCTGACAAATTGGTGTTTTCTGCCAGCCAGTAATTTTCCTCTACATTGATGTTCATCGTATAATTACTACTCCAGGGCGGGTTTACATATGGATTCCAAAGTCCCTGTAAATTGGCCGGAACACCCAACGTTCTGGAAGAACTAATTAACAGATAACGTCCGTAATTGAAATACAGAATTTCGAGATTTTTATCCTCCTTACCGTCAGCATAACGTAATAAACGTTCGTCTGTTGGTAAATCCGGCGCAGTTGTTTTTCCTAAATCCAGACTGACACGATTGAAAAACTTCTGATAATCGGCAATATGGGATTCTTTGAGTTTAGCAAATGGTTTTTCAAAAGCCTTGTTCAGGTTTTGAAGGGCAATAGATACGTCATCTAAACCTTCGCTTGCAGGATTTTTATCAAAACCATTAAAACTGGTCGCCACCGAAACAAAAATTACAGCTTCTGTAGCATCTTTTAAACTTAGGGTTTCTCTTGAACTCGTAATCTTACCATCAGTTTTTTTAATTTGGACTAAGCTCGTAAATCTTGTTCCTCTTTCTTTTAAATTGAGGTATTTTGGTACCACATTATATCCTGCGTTTTCATTAATGGGTGCTGATCCCGTTAAGACCAAAATATTGTTTCGTACTTCTACATTCGATTTTAAAAGGCTTTTGAGATTAATATCAAAATTTAGAGCACCTTTCTGATCGGCTGTCAATTTAATGATCATTATTTTATCCGGAGCCGATACGAAATATTCACGGGTATATTTTATACCAGCTACTTCATAACTCACTTTTGAAACGGCATTCGAAATATCCAGTTCACGATGGTAATTCACCGCTTTTCCTTTTTCGGAATTATTGATTTCCAAAGTCCCCAGTGGTGCATACTTTTCAGAGTTTTTACCCTGAACTTTTTTATTGAGTTCTTCGGCCAGTTTGTAGTTTTCGTTTTGCAAAGCTTCACGAATTGCCGGAATGTTCTTAAAGGCTTCCGGGCTCATATTGGCATTTACGGGTTCGCCCGACCAAAGCGTAATATCATTCAGATAAATTTTATCTGAATTGGCACCTCCAAAAACAGTGGCGCCCATTTTACCGTTTCCTAAAACCAAAGTCTCTTCAAAAAATTCAGCGGGTTTGTCATACCATAAAACATGTTTGGATTGTGCTGATGCATTTAAAAAGAAAAAGGAAAATACGAAAACCGGAAATAGTTTTTTGATAAAAATTGGATTCATATATTGCATTTTAATTTTTTATAAGTGTTGTTTTTACAATATTAATCATTCCTTTGGAATTTCTATCTATATTATCCTAACAGGTTTTAAAAAACCTGTTAGGTATTTTCAGTCTGATTCTCTGCTTTGTTTAAAAAGTATATTTAAATTTCATTCCTAATCCTTTTTCAAATCTGCCTAAAGGTTTTAAAACAACTTAATTAAATTTACTGCCCGCTAACTTATCAATCAGCTTTATAAACAAAATTCTTAAATACGGCCTGTCCTTCTCCAACAGCGGAAAGTCCCAGACGCAGGCTCATAAAACCACTCAGTACATTGTGATGGAATGCCGAAACCTCGGCTGAGTTTTCAATTTTTGTCCACTCCCTGCCATCAATACTATAAAACATATTGACAAGCTGTTCTTTCTTTTGCAAGCGAAGAAACAAATGTGTTTTGTTAATTCCTTTTTGAGTCGGAAACTGCCAGGATCTCAGTATTGCCAAAATATTTTCTTTATCGGCTGCAATTCCGGTATAAAGCTTACTGTCGTAAAACAAAATAAGTCCTGCTGTTGTATTTCCTTCTATCTCAACTTCAACTTGGGCAGTATAGGAATGATCGGGAGGCGTGCATAAAAGAGGGGAACTTTCTCCTATATTTTTTCCTTTTGCTTTAAGTAGTAAACCTTTATCTGACAATTGAACTCTTTGTGGATCAAACTCATTAAAAAACTGCCATTGCGGTCTGAGCTGTATTGTTGAAAAATCATCTGAAAGTGTAAAACCGCTTTGTATTTCTTTTCCTGACGGTTTTTTTATCGGCTTTTCGGTTTTGATATTCTCCGGGCTTTTAAACCAGCCGTCCTTTGTCCATTCTACAGGTTCCAAAAGAGTCTGCCTTCCCATGTTATGATAGCCGTTTTCGTAACCGTGAAAAACCATCCACCATTTTCCGTTTTTATCATCAATTAAAGTTGCATGGCCTTTTGACCACCATTTTTCAGATGAAGATGCCGTTCTTATAATGGGATTATAAGGCGAATTTTCCCATGGACCTAAAGGTGACTTAGATCTTGCAGAAATTACCATATGACTGGTTGCCGGGCCGGCCGTTCCGCCTTCTGCAACGGTAAGGTAATAATAGCTTCCCCGTTTCAGCACTTTTGGGCCTTCCATACAAAAACATTCGATTGACCATTCAGACGGGATTTTCCATCCGTCATAAACATGTTTCCCTTCACCGGTAACAGACAGACCGTCTTTAGACAACGGTACATAATCTCCGTTACTGAAATACAGGAATCGATTTCCTTTTTCATCTGTAAAATGTCCGGGATCGATATTCCCTATTTTTAAATCGACGGGATCACTCCAGGGTCCGTTTATGGAATCTGCCCAAACGACATAATTGGTTTCGTTTGCCGGAAAATAGATGTAAAACTTATTGTTATACTTCACTAAATCGGGTGCCCAGACAGAACCCACACTTTTTTTAAGGGCGTGGGTAACGGGTTTCCAGTTCACCAAATCTTTGGAAGTCCAGATTAGTAAACCGGGATAATAATTAAATGACGAATGTACAATGTAATAATCTTCACCATCCCTAATAATAGAAGGATCAGCATAATCTCCTGCGAATACCGGGTTTTGATAAAATCCTTCAATCGTTTTGGCTCTCTGCTGCTGAGCATTGATGGCAAATGGCAGGCAGAATAGAAGAAAGAGTATCTTTTTCATCGTTGTTCTCTGAAATTATTACTTACTCACTTTATATTTTTCACCAGCCGTAATCATTTCCCAATTATCTGTTCTGAATGGTGAAGCCGGGAATTTTTCTTTGTTAAAAAGATTGATTTCGGTATTGTCATCTGCCCAGCCGTAATGAACTGCCACGGGATTTTGAACTTTATCACCTGAAACAATTATCTTATTGTCTTTTATAACTGCTTTTGCCGGATGAAAAACTTTATCAGCTCCTGCTATTTCAAATCCTTTTAAGTCATCATTATTTAGTGTTGACAGTCCGCTGCCAATATGGTCGAACGTTAAAATAATCTGATTCCCTTTTATCTCCTGTGATTTGTACACTGGTCCGCTGTGCACTTGTTTCTTACCATAAAGATTGTTCATTGCAATCGCTGCCAGGCGTAATCCAATATCTTGTTTGTTGGTTGGGTGAATGTCTTTGGCATTTCCGATATCAGTTGTAACGGCCATTCCTGTGTTTGGCAGTTTTAAGGTTTCAGACTGTGCTTCCCGAAGTTCTGCCCAGCGGCTTCCTTTTTGGCTATTGCCGCCAAATTCATCAAAAGTGGACAATTGAACGAAGTAAAAAGGAAAATTTCCTTGTTTGAATTTTGTTCTCCAATCGGTAATCATTAGCGGAAATGATTTTTTGTATTCTTTGGCTCTCCAGACATTGGCTTCGCCCTGGTACCATAAAACTCCCTGAAAGGCGTAAGGTACTAAAGGATTTACCATCGCATTGTACAATAAGGACGGATAACTGTTTGGCGAAACTTCGATTCTAACCTTTACAACGTTGAATTTCCAGAGTCCTTCTAATGGAAGATTGGAATCTTTAAAATCTATTTTTAAATCGGCCGGATCGCCATAGATACCGCCGCCGCCGCTGTAGTCTGTAATTCTTACGGCGATTACGTTTGTTCCTTCTTTTAAGACATTTGCCGGGATTTTATAAACTCTTTTGGCATCCCAAAGATTGTTTGTTCCAATTGGGACACCGTTTACAAAGGTCTGATCTTCGTCATCAACTTTTGCTAAATGTAAAACGGCTTCTTTTTTTGCTTGTTCTGCGGTTAAAACAATCGTTTTTCGCATCCAGACAATTCCGTCGATATTACCAATCTGCTGGTTTTCCCAAAGTGAAGGGACTTTGATTTCCGGCCAGTTTTTATCCTGAAAATCAGTTTTTTTAAATTGATCTTCATTTTCCATCGAAACATTAAAACCCTGTACTTTTTTCAGATTGTCTAAAACTGATTTTTTATAGCTTTCAAAAATGGCATTGATATCTACGGTAGGAACATCGGCGATCATAGCCTTAAAATCCGGACTATTTTCGAAAGCTTCACGGCTTGTCCAGGTTTCCACATTGGTTCCGCCCCAGGAAGTATTAATGAGCCCGATTGGAATTTTTAATTCTGCATACAGTTTTCTGGCAAAATAATATCCCACTGCCGTAAAATTACCAACAGTTTCTTTATTGGCTTCTTCCCATTTTCCTTGTTTTAAATCATCTTTTGGAGTGCCGCTTAAATCCTGTGCTATTCCAAAATGATGAATCATTGGATAATTAGCATCCGCAATTTCTTTTTCGGAATTCATCGTTTTGAAAACCTGAAATTCCATATTCGATTGTCCGCTGCAAATCCAGACTTCTCCTACCAGAACATTTTTGATCGTAATTTTATTTTTTCCAATAATGATCAATTCAAATGGTCCGCCGGCTTTTTCTGAATTTAAATTGAGAGTCCATTTTCCGTTTTTATCTGCTGTTGTTTTTTGAATTTGTTTGTTAAAATGGACTTCTATTTTCTCATTGGCATCGGCAAAACCCCAAATTGGGATTTTTTTGTCCCGCTGCAGCACCATTCCGTCAGAAAACAATAGAGGCATTTTGACATTAGCATTAGAAAACATGCTAAATACCAACAAGATAACTATCAAACTTTTTTTCATAATGCGTGATTTAAAATAGTTAAAACCACACAAGTGATATAACCAAATCTAAATTCAGAATGAAATCTAATCTTAAATTATCTTATATCACTTATATGGTTTCGAAAGTTTTTTTACTGTAATCCTTCTTTTAAAGCTGTTAAAGCCTGCGTATCAAAAACAGAATTATCGTTTCTGTTGAAGATTCCAAAACCATTATTTCCTGTGCTTCCTTCATCCCAGTAAAAAGGTAATAATCCGTTTGCTTTTGCTGTTTTTACCACCGTTTTTAAATAATAGGCTCTCGAATTTAAATGTAAGGTCAAAGCGTCTCCGGTTAAGGTTGTTCTTCGGATAGCTCCAAACTCTCCCAATAAAACCGGAATTCCTTTGTCGACAAACTGGGTTTTCATTAATTTGAAATATTTCTCTAAATCGGCTTCTTCACCCCAGGTTGGATTTCTTTCTGTATCGGTTGTCGAATGGAAACCGGCTCCCCAGTAATAGAACATTTTACCCCAGGTTTCATCTTTGGTCATTCCTGCGAAATTCCATGGTGAATAATAGTGCACCTCAACCATCATACGATTTGCGGCAGTATCTGTTGGTAAAGTAGTCATCCATTTGTTTGTTTTTTCAATATCAGTAGTAGGTCCCTGAACGACTAAAGTACGATAGGCATTTTTTCCTCCCGTTGAACGTACGGCATCAATAAAAGTCTGGTGATAGGAATTTAAGACCGACATCTGAGCGGCTTCATCTACTGCAGGTTCATTAGCGCTGGCAAAAAGCAGGTGTTCATCAAAACCACGTAAATGGGTTGCAATTTGTTCCCAGAAGGCTTTTTGTTTGGCATTGTTCTCTGCTTTTTTGGCTTCGGTAATATTGTTTTCGAGCCAGCCGCCGTCCCAATGAATATTTACCAATACATACATATCATTGTCAATGCAGTACTGAACAACTTCTTTTACTCTGTTCAGCCATACAGTGCTAATTTGCGCTGTTGATGCGTTTGACATATTCTGGTTCCAGGAACACGGAATTCTTATCGCGTTAAATCCATTGGCTTTTACGGCATCGATCAGAGCTTTGGTTACTTTAGGATTTCCCCAGGCCGTTTCGCCTCCGGTTGCTTCCATTGTATTCCCAATATTCCAGCCCAGCTTTATTTTTGCTGCCAGCTGTACAGCTGTGCTTCCCATTCCTGAGGCATCGGCCGCAATAGGATTGGTGTTATAACTTGGATATAATCCTGTCTGCACGGGGGTTCCGGCAGCCTGAGTAACGGCGATCTGCACCGTTGAAGCTTCACCGGAAGTTATGGTTACAACGGCAGTTCTTGCCTGAGTAGTAGTATTTTCCAAAGCGGTAATTTTTACCAGAACAGTTCCGGAAACACCTGATGTCTGGCTTAACTGCAGCCAGCTTGTATTGGCACTGCTGATCGTCCAGGCCTGAACATTAGTCGTAACTTTTAGATTTACTTCATTTCCTTTTCCCGTAAAATCTATTTTATTTGTATCTACGGTCAGTGTTTTGGCTGCTGCTGTTTTTTCTTCTTCTTTGTCTGAACTACAGGCCCAGATGCTTAAAAAAGAGAAACATAAAATGGTACTTAAAAAATAAGTTTTAATTGTATTTTTCATCTTATTTAATTGTTACGTCAAGTTTGAATTTTAAGTCTCTTGAAGAATTCCCCACGTTCAAAGTGTATTTTCCTGGTTCTACTGTCCATTTTTTGGCAGTAACATCATAATAAGCTAATTCTTTTACCGGAACTTTAATAGTAACGGTTTCAGATCCTCCGGCTTTCACCTGTACTTTGGCAAATCCTTTTAATTCCTGCGCTGCACGGCTTACTTTTGAATCTGATTTAGAAGAATATAATTGTACAACTTCTTTTCCGTCAGCTTTTCCTGTGTTTTTTACTTCAACAGAAACTACAATTGTTTCGTTTTCTGTATAAGAAGTTTTATCTGTTTTGGCATTTCCAAAAGCAAAAGTGGTATAGGAAAGTCCATAACCAAAAGGATATAACGGTGCAATGTTTTTAGTATCAAACCAACGGTATCCAATCAAAAGTCCTTCAGCATAATTTACGGTTTTGTCTCCGGGGAAACTGTTTGTAGCATGGGCAGGAGAATCTTTTAAAGCAGCTGGCATGGTCCATGGTAATTTTCCTGACGGATTTACTTTTCCTAAAATCACATCGGCTAAAGCATTTCCTCCTTCCGAACCGTTGAACCAGCTCCAGATTAAAGCAGACGATTTTTTACTTACTTCATTAATATCAAACGGAGCACCCGCCACCATCACTATAATCGTTTTTGGATTCGCTTCGATGACTTTTTTAATTAATTCTTCTTGCCCAAAAGGCAGGTGTAAATCCCTGCGGTCTGAAGCTTCTGTTTCATAATCACGATTAGATCCTGCAAATACGATAGCCACATCTGAGTTTTTAGCGGCTTCTACTGCTTCTTTAACTTTTGCATCATCTAATTTGTCAATTGTAACGGGTCCCGTAGAAGTAATATTTCCTAAGTTTCCTTTATTTTTCTCGTCATAACGTTCCAAATATCCCTCAGCATAATTGATTTTAACTGATGAGGGAAGTCTGTTTTTAAGCCCTTCTAAAGGTGTAACTTCTCTTTTGGTTTTTACTCCGGCACCAAATCCGCCCAAAGCATTTTTCTTTGTTGCGTTATTACCAATTACGGCAATAGATTTTACTCCGTCCAGTTTTAATGGCAAGGCATTATTTTCGTTTTTCAACAATACAATGGCTTCAGCGGCAATTTTGTAGGCATCCTGATAATGTGCTTCGGTTGCGATACTTCCTTTGGCACGTTCTCCGCCTCCCATTGCTTTCACCTGAAATAAAACTCTTAAAATACGTTTTACATGCAGATCAATTTCTTTTTCTGAAACTTCACCGGATTTTACTGCTGCGATTAATTTATCGGCTAAGAAAAATTCATTGAAAGGTTTTGGTGTTCCCATTTCAATATCTAAACCGCTTTTTAAAGATTTTGCTGTAGAATGTACCGCAGCCCAGTCTGAAACCACAACTCCTCTGAATCCCCATTCGTCACGAAGGATTTTATTCAGCATATAATCGTTCTCACATAAATATTCACCTCTGAATTTATTGTAAGCGCCCATGATACTGTAGGCTTTTGCTTCTTTTACCGAAGCTTCAAAAGCCGGAAGATAAATTTCGCGAAGGGTACGTTCATCAATTTGTACATCGACAAAATCACGATTGGTTTCCTGATTGTTGGCAGCGTAATGTTTCACACATGCCATTACATCTTTTTCCTGTAAACCCACAATCAGAGGCACTGCGATTTTTTTGTTCAAAAACGGGTCTTCAGACATGTATTCATAAGTTCTTCCTCCCAGCGGTGTTCTTACCATATTGATGGCCGGCGAAAGTAACATGTCTTTGTCTCTGGCTCGTAATTCTTCTCCTAAACTGGTTCCGAAAGTATGCGCCATTTCGGCATTCCAGGTAGCAGCCAAAGCACCTCCTGCCGGATAATAAGTTGCAAAATCATTTGTCCAGCCAGCCGGGGCCCAGTTGTCTCTTGAAATTTCTTCACGAACTCCTAACGGACCATCGGCCATTTTTAATTCCGGAATTCCTAAACGTTTTACACCTGTGTTGGCAAACATACTGTTTCCGTGCAGCATTCCTACTTTTTCTTCCAGGGTCATCTGCGAAATCAGTTTGTCGATTTCGGCGTCATGATCTGTACTAATTTCTTTTCCTGTATATTCTTTCTGAGCAGATTCTGCCGCCGGATTCTGTGCTTCATTTTTGCATGAAACGAAAAACATAAGCGCCAGTGCGGCCGAAAAGTATATGAATTTGTTTTTCATTGGTTGTGGTTTTTAGTTTTTATATATAGTTAGTTTACTGTTTCACAAATCTAAACATATAAACATCATTTTCGCTGATGGTAATTTCTCTGCTGAAGGTGCCCTTTGAATCGATTTTTATTTTTTCGGATGCCGTCAGACAATCGCTGTTTTTTTCTTTAAGAAGTTTTGCCTGTTCTTTACTTAACTGAGCTGGTCTGTTCATGGCCAGATAATCGGCATAAACATCGTGTGTTTTATACCCTACTTTATAAATCTCCAGATTGTAATTTCCTTTGTCCAGATGGTCTATTTCAATTTTTACAACACCTTTGGGTTTTGATGGCAGGTCCTTAATATAGTACGTCTGATTCAGTTCTTTATCTCCCGGATGTGTATTGGTAAAATCCCAGAGCAAAAGCTGTACATCGCCTTTTTCATTTTTGGTTATCCACGAATTTTTATCTGTGTTCTGCAGTTCGGTTTCTCCTAATTTATTCATTAGATAATAGGAGAAATAAGCCGGTTTTTTAATTCCCTGTGTATTCAGTAATCCGAAACCGCCATGGAAAGGTGTAAATCTTGGCCCGGCTTCTTCAAAGATATCCGTAAAAACCCAATACGACATGGAATTTGCAGCGTTTCCAACCTGCTTTAATTTCTGCAGAATATACGCTGCGGAATGGTAGCTGTCGTGAATAGGATCTGCCGGTGTATAAGAGGTACTCCATTCTGTGTAATGCAATTCAAGATTTGGCTTAGCCGAAGCTTCAATCTGTTTTCTTGAATTCAAAACATCTCCGCTTACACTGAATTCATCCTGACTTAAAATTGTTCCTGAAGTTCCAAATTCATCCAGATAGCCATGTTTTACTCCATACGTATGTGTTGAAATAAAATCGATTGGCACTTTGTTTTCTTCACAAAATGCAATAGTTTCCGGAACCCAGGCTGCTCCTGCTGTTGCCGGTCCGCCAACTTTATATGCCGCATTCACTGCTTTTACGCCCCGAACGGTATATTCATACAATTTAAAATAGTCGGCTTGTGTTCCTGTCCAAAAACCCGGGGATAAATTCGGTTCGTTCCAAACTTCAAAGTACCATGTTTTTACTTCTTCATCTCCATAACGCTCTTTAAAATGCTGTGTTAGATTTCTAATTAAATCTTCCCATTTTTTATAATCTCTTGGCGGAGTTACGTTTCCTTTCCACCAAAAAATAGTTTCTTTCCCGCTTGCTAAAGCATTCGGCATAAAGCCTAATTCTACAAATGGTTTCATTTTCAGACTTACAATAAAATCGAACAAAACGTCTACATATTGATAATTATATTCCGGATTTCCTTTTTCGTCTTCACGGTAAACGGCCATATCATCTGTCAATAAACCATGAAAACGGATGTATTTAAAATCGCATTCTTTTTTTACCAATGCCAATTGCTGCTGCCAGTCTGCCCGAAGACCTTCGTTTGCTCTTCCCGCACCAATGCATTCTTTGAACATGGTGTTTAATTTTCCTGCTTCTTTTTTGAAATCAACTTTTATGATTCGATTTTCAGCATTATTGTTTTGTCCAATGATTTGGATTGAATGAATTAAAACGAGTGCTATTAAAATTCTTTTCATCTGAAAATGGTTTTATTTTTTTTTGCCACAGATTAAAAGGATTCTAAAGGATTTTTCTCTTTTTTCTCTCGCAGATTTTGCTGATTTTGCTGATTTAAAAATTTAAAAATTTAAAAATTTAAAAAAAATCTGCATGATCTGCCAAATCTGCGAGAGTAATAATCCTTTTAATCCTCGTAATCTGTGGCTAAATATTTTATTTTCTAACTACATGTTAGACGCACTGCAGTGCGTCTCTACAGAAATCTTTACGGATTACAATTTTTTAAATCTCACAGCACCTCCTCCAGCTCCGCCTAATTTCAATTGTAATTTATCTGAAGCTTTTACCGTTTTCTTAGAAATGGCTACCGCTTCCGGATTGTGTTTTTGATCTGTTCCTTCAGCATCAACATAGATCTGTGCTTCGTAAGTCGCGTTTGGATCTAAGAATGATAATGAAACTTCTACATTTCTTGGTTTTTCATTTGTCAAAGTTCCTAAATACCAATCCGCGCTGTTTCTGTCTTTTCTTGCTGTTGTAATGTATTCACCAATTTTTCCTTCTAAGATTTTAGTGTCTTCCCAATCCGTTGGAACATCTTTTAAGAATTGCAAAGCTGGTTTTCCTTCGTAATTTTCCGGAAGATCGGCCAGCATTTGAATTGGAGAATAAATCGTTACATACAATGCCAGCTGCTGACCTACTGTTCCCTGAATTCTTTTTCCCGGATAACCTTGTTTTACCTCAACATCAAAAATTCCAGGCGTAAAATCCATCGGACCGGAAAGCAATCTTGTAAACGGAATAATAGTCAAATGGTTTGGCGGATTTCCTTCGCTCCAAGCGTTATATTCCTGTCCGCGCGCTGCTTCTCTCGAAACCATGTTTGGGAAAGTTCTTCTTTCTCCTGTATCTTTAATTGATTCATGGTATAAAACCGCTAAATCGTATTGCGCTGCTTTTTCTAAAATGTATCTGAAATAATTTACTCCAAACTGCCCGAAGTGCATTTGTTTCATATTCAGTTTAGAACCAACGTGACCGATTTTTACAGTATGGATTCCCAATTTTTTGTATAAAGCAAAACCTTCGTCAACTTCCTTTAAATAATTGATTAAGTTCGAGCCTGTTTCGTGATATCCGATTAATTCAATATTCTTTTTCTTTCCGTATTCCACCACTTTTTCTAAGTCGAAATTATCTGCACTTTTCGTAAAGCTGAACATGTGCATACGGTTTTCATACCAAGCTGGCGTCCAACCTTTATTCCAACCTTCGATTAATAAATGATGAAAACCTTCTTTTGCAGTAAAATCAATATATTCTTCAGCGTGTTTGGTTGTTGCTCCTTGTTTGTCGCTTTCCCAGAAAGTATATTTTCCAATATGCATTCCCCACCAAATTCCTAAATATTTATACGGTTTGAAATAATTGTTGGTGTTTTTTAATTTGTTTGGTTCATTTAGGTTTAAAACCAAATAAGAAGTAATCAATTCACCTGCATTTTCTCCAATTTGAATCGTTCTCCAGGAAGAAGTAAACGAATCTTTAACACGAACTTTAATTCCGTCAGCCCAAGGCACCAAATCCGATTTTAATTCTGTTCCTTTTGTGTTTACCAAAGTCATACTCGCAAAATCAATCAGGTTTGCTTCGTGGAAACTTAACGCTAATCCGCTTTTGCTTTCGATTGTTAGTGGCGTTAAAACCGTATCTAATGTACTTACCGGCGCTTCTTTAAATAAATATTCGTCACGATCTGGTCGGTTTGCCGGAATCCACCAGGCTTTTCCATCTTCTTTTAAGTTGAAAGTCGTTTTTTCATCCATGATGAAAATACTGTCTTTTACATTTTGTTTTGGATACACATATCTAAAAGCTACTCCATCGTCGAAAGCACGAAACTGAATCTGTAATTTTCTTTTGTTTCCAGTTTTCTGCTGTAAATCGACTACCAATTGATTGTAGTGATTTCTGATGTTTTTCTTTTCTCCCCAAACTTGTTCCCAGGCTTCGTCAAAAGTCGAAGTTTTAGCTCCTTTTATTTCAAAATTGGAACTTAAGTCTTCGTTACCTTTTAGCAAAAATCCCATATCAGACGGAGAAATGACTTCTGTCTTTCCGTGGGAAACGGCATATTTAGGAGCATTTTTGATCAGCTCAAATTTGATTTTATTCTGGCCATTTGGCGATGCCAGTTCGTAAGCATTTTTATTTTTCTGGCTGTACCCTATCGAAACAGAAAGTAATAAAGCGGGAAGAATCAGGTGTTTTTTCATGGTCATTTTCTTAAATTCATTTTTTAATAAATCGGGTGTCGCAAAGCTTTCACCCGATTTAAAAACTCAACAAAAACTTATTTTTATCCTAAGTTGGGATTTTTTTTTTGCCACAGATTAAAAGGATTAAAATGATTTTTTTTCAATTCTTTGGCTGTTTTTTTCTCGCAGATTTTGCAGATTTATTTTAATCTTTTTAATCCTTTAATCTGTGGCTATATTTTTTAAACACATAGAATCATAGCTGATTGGAATCTAAAAAAGGCGTTTCACTTGCATAAATTCTCATAGCTTTCTATGTGTTAGAAACTAGTTTCTTTTTGCTTTCTTTATTCGCAAACAAAATCCTATGTTTCTATGTGTTTAAATATTTTTTTTTCACGCAGATTCAACAGATTTAAGCAGATTTTTAATCCTTTTAATCTGTGTAATCTGTGGCTATATATTTTGCCGCAACCCGAGCGATAGCGAACAGGCGAAACAATTGTACAAATTAACATCCATTCAATTCGCGGAAATTCGTGCAATTAGCGGCTAACTTTTTTATTTAGCCCACTCTGTTTTAAAAGTGGTTTTTCCGTTTAATGGATTTGCTGTTATATCGAAATTGTTTCCATTTTTGTTCACTTTTATTTCCTGAACTACATCACCTTCTGGTAAAAATACTTTGGCTGCTGCCGAAGTGGTTTTATCGCTTGCAAATACTTTTAAGGTTAGCTTGCTCCAATCCATATCTTTTGTTGACTGCGCTAAACCGATGTGTGGAATTGCAGTTCCGTCTTTTACTAAAACTACGATTGGTACTTCGCCAGCTTTGATTTTATGCCAGCCAGATTGGTACACTTTTTTAGTTTGATAATCAATCCAGGTTCCTTCCGGAAGGTAAACATCTCTTTCCTCAACTTCTTCAAAAAGTGGTGCCACCAGCATACTGGATCCAAATAAATATTCGTTATCCACTAACCAGGCTCCCGGATCGTTTGGATATTCTACAAAAAGTGCTCGCATCATTGGCAGTCCTTTTTGAGAACTTTCTTTTGCCTGAGCGTAGATATACGGCATCAATTCGTAACGCATATTATCAGCTTTTCTAAATCCTTCCAAAAATTCTTTGCTGTACAACCAAGGTTCGCGAGGCGGTTCACCGTGGCTTCTTACGTGTGAAGTAAACATCCCGAACGGTGTCCATCTTCTGTAAATGTTCTCAGGAGATTTGGTTGCAAAACCTCCAACGTCATGACTCCAGAAACTGAATCCGCTAAGACCTAATGAAAGTCCGCCGCGTAATTCTGCCGACATCGCGCCGTTTGTAGTTTCAGAATCTCCTCCCCAATGTAATGGATAACGCTGTGATCCTGCCCAGGTACTTCTGGCCCAGATTAAAGTATATCCTTTTTCTTTCTGAGTAATTTCTGCAACTGCTTTATTGTAGCGTAACGGATATAAATTATGCTCGTAGAAACCAGTTCTTCCAGAATGGTAAATTCCATCCGGTGGTGCTGCTTCTCCAAAATCTACTTTGAAAACCGCTACTCCTTCATCAAATAGTTTTTTCAGTTTTCCCTGATACCAGGAAATGGTTTCAGGATTTGAGAAATCCAGAACAGCATCTTCGTACGGAAGATTTCCTTTTCTGTCTCTTACGGCTAAGTTTTTATCCATAATTTCAGGAAACAAAGTATTCTTTGGTGTAAAATAAGGCAATTGCCAAAGACAAACCTGGAATCCGTCTTTCTTCAAATCAGCCATCATTTTTGTAGCGTCCGGGAAACGAGATTTTGCAAACTCGTAGTTGTTTCTCCAATCTACATCAAACCAGCCTGTGTCAAAGTGAATCACATCGGTTGGGATTTTGTATTTACGTAAATCTCTTGCCACGTCTCTTCCTTCTTTTTCAGAGAAATACGTAATACGGCTCATCCAGAATCCGAAAGACCAAAGTGGTGGCATTGCCGCTTTTCCAGTCAGATTCGTATATTGATCTAAAATGTCTTTTGGTTCTCCGATAAAGAAAAACAAATCAGCTTCGTCATCTCCAATGTACATTTCGTTGGCACTTGAGAAATATTTTCCAAAGTCCACTGTAATTGGAGTTGAGTGATGCATGAAAACTCCGTAACCACGACTGCTCATGTAAAACGGAATTGGTTTATACATGGTTTCATTTTGGATTCCGTTCGCATCATCCGTCCATAAAACTACTTTTGAACCACGTTTGTTGAATTGTGTAAATGACTCACCACAACCAAATATTTTTTCATCTGGCTCTAAGCTGAACGCCGCGCCCATACTTCTTGAATAATCACTGTTTCTGCGAACATAAGAAAACGGAAGTGTTGGCGTGTATGTATTTTTAAAATCTGTATCGTGAAGTGTACTGGTCAGCAGTTTTCCTTTTTCATCATAGATTTTTACGTGCCAGGGTTTGGTCAAAATTTCCACTTTTCCATGTTTACTGGTGTAACTGTGGCCGCCTTCGATTTTAGCGTATTTCCATAATTCAGGATGATTTGGAGCCACACCGTCAACCAGCATCAATGATTCTTTTTGCGGATGAAATTGTGGACCAGAAGTCGTTTTGATACGAACGGTTCTGTCTGAAACAAACTGAATTTCGAATGGCAGAACAGGAGATTCTGCGTATTCTGTTGTTGGGAATTCGTTCGCTTTTTCTACATCCGGTTTCATCATCATGTTGTTGAAAGCCTGACGCGTTTTGTAATTATATCTCAAGTATTTGATAGTTCCTTTTGCTGTTGCCGGATCAAAAGAAGCCAATTCGTCTGCAAAATAAAACGTATTCAGATAGTTCTGAAAATCTTTACTGATATCGATTGGGGCGTTCAGCACATCTGCATTCTGAATTTGTGCTGTCACTTTTGGCACAGCTAGAAATCCCAAAACAAAAGCAGAAACTAATGCGGTTAATTGTGAGTTTTTCATGGGTTAGTTTTTATTTTTTTGCCACAGATTAAAAGAATTCGAAAGGATTTTTTTATTTTTCTTTTCTCTCGCAGATTGAGCAGGTTTAAATCTTTTTAATCCTTTAATCTGTAAGCTATATTTAAAATTTCAAAAATTATTCTGTTGTAATCACTATTGTGGATTGTTTTAATCCATTTGCTTTTGCTGTTAATTCTAATCTTCCTGATGTATCTCCGGATTGTATCACAACCAGACATTTTCCAGCCATAGCCGTATGTTTATTTCCTTTGTACGATTCGTGACTCACAGGATCTCCACTGCAAACGCCTACTATTTTTCCGTTTCCTTTTAGAGAGAAATTAATTTCGTTATTGGCATTTGGTGCTAAAGTTCCATTGGCATCCAAAATATCAACTGTTACAAAAGACAAATCATTTTTATCAGCTTTGATAGTACTTCTATCTGCAGTCATTTTTAATTGTGAAGGATTCCCAGCCGTTTTGATTTCTTTTTCTAAAACCACTTTTCCGGCTTTACGGGAGACGGCTTTTAGGGTTCCAGCTTCAAAAGGAATTCTCCACATAACATGCAAATCGTCTCCTTTTTTGCTTCTTTTTCCTACTGATTTTCCGTTTACGAAAAGTTCCACCTCATCGGCTTTATTGTAATACGCCCAAACATCAATGATTTGTCCGGCTTTCCAGTTCCAATGCGGGAAAATATGAAGAACGGTTTTGTCTGTCCATTCGCTTTGGTACATATAATATACGTCTTTCGGGAAACCGGCTAAATCTACAATTCCGAAATACGAACTGATTGACGGCCATTCGTAAGGTGTTGGTTCTCCGATATAATCAAAACCTGTCCAGATATACATACCGGAAAGAAAATCATGTTTTTTAATGATTTTCCAGGTGGCTTCGTGTGTGGATCCCCACGGTGTCTGTACCTGATCGTAAGCGGAAACGGTATTGTCCGGATTTCCTTCTGTAAATTTAACATCCCATCTTACCGGCCATTTTTTAATGGTATCTGAAACGGCATCATAATAGCCCCTTGTCTGCAGACCTGAAGTAGTTTCGGTTGCAATGAAAGGAGTATTGGGAAAGTTTTTTTGATGATGTTCGTACGTTTGATGTGCATAATTGTATCCGATTAGGTCTAAAACACCCGAAGCGGCAATGGCATTAAACTGAATGTTTTTTTTCTCAAACTGTAAAGTTACAGCATCAATATTCATGTTTACCGGCGGATTCATCGCTGCAGTTAACGGACGGGTTTTATCGTACTGGCGTGTGATAGCAGCTAATTCTTTGGCGATTGCAGCTCCTTTCTCATTCCATTGTTCCAGAATTTCGTTTCCGATACTCCAAACAAAAATACTGGGATGATTTCGGTCACGAAGCAATTGATCTATTAAATCCTGTTTGTGCCATTTATCCCAGTCATTTCCGTAATCGTATTTGGTTTTGGTTTGTTTCCACATATCGAAAGCTTCATCCATGACAATGAAACCCATTTTATCGCAAAGGTCCAAAAGTTCCGGAGCCGGCGGATTATGGGAAGTTCTAATTCCGTTTACGCCCATTTCTTTCATAATCTCTAACTGGCGTTCGATGGCACGGGTGTTTATGGCTGAACCAAGCGGACCTAAATCATGATGCAGACAAACGCCTTTTATTTTAACCTGTTTTCCATTTAAAATAAATCCTTTGTTCAAATCAAATTTAAAATCTCTGATTCCAAAATTGGTTTTATACTGATCAATAATTGTATCATCTACCAAAATTTCTGTAACTGCTGTGTATAATTCCGGGTTTTCAACTGACCATAAAGCAGGACTTTCAACCTCGGCCGATTGTTTTAAGATCTGACTGGTATGAGCGCCAATTGTTATATTTTGGGTAACCGAGGTTACTTTAGTTTCTTCTTTAAAAATAGTGGTTGTAACGACTGCCTTTTTTTCTTCAGCATATTGATTTTTAATTGTCGTTTCTAAGTGTACTGAAGCTTTTTCAGCAGTAACTTTTGGGGTCGTAATATAAGTTCCCCATTGCTCTACATGAAGTTTATCTGTAGTTTCGATCCAGACATTTCTAAAAATTCCTGAACCTGAATACCAGCGTGAATTAGGTTGTTTTGAATTGTCGACCTTAACAATAATTTCGTTGGTTTTTTCACCATAATTTAAGTAAGGTGAAATCTCATATTGAAAACCTATATATCCGTTTGGACGTTTTCCTAAATAGTGGCCGTTTACCCAGGTTTCGCTGTTCCTGTAAACGCCGTCAAAGGTAATTGCTATTCTTTTATTTATATCTGAAGAGTCTATTGAAAATGTTTTCTTATACCATCCCAGGCCTCCGTTAAGCGCTCCACCCCCATATCCTGCGGGGCTTTTTTCATCAAACTTGCCTTCAATGCTCCAGTCGTGCGGTATATCGAGTGTTCTCCATTTAGTAGAAGTTCCAATGGTATCTTTGTCTGCAATACTGTCATTTAAATGAAAGCTCCAGTCTGCATTAAAAGAAACTTTACGGCTGCTGAATTTTTGATCAGTCGGTGTTTTACATGCTGCTAAAAACAGCAGACCTGCCAAAAGTAATCCTGTTTTTTTGAATGAAATAAGGTGAAACATAGTCTGTAAATTTTAATAACCCGGAAGCAGTCTGGATACTGCTTCCAAGTTATTAGTAATTAAAAATCTATTCAATTTTAAGGAATTATGTAATGGAATACAAACCATTCGTCCTTACCGGCATCGTAGGAAGTTCCAAACCAAATACCTTTTACAAGATAATCATTATTAAATGCTTTTACCACTTTAATAACACTGGTTGTCGGGTTCATCCAGCTGCCTGAATTTTGTATTAATGTATTCGTTCCTAAATTGATCTCATTCTTTTCTTCATCAATTGTAAACAATCCGGCGGTAACTACACCATTCTGACTTCTGGTATAATTAAGTTTTCCTCCAAACTGATCAAAACGAATCCATGAATTACCTGCTGCTGCTGCCCAGTCATCATTCCAGCCCCAGTTGTAAGAACTTGAAGCCCCGGTTGTCCATCCTTTTCCTTTTCCAATCCAGTCCACCGGATTTCCATCACCGTCTAAAGCCCAGACTCTTCCTGTACCAGCGCCTCCGGTAAGCATTTTTAATAATTCTCCTGAAGTAAATTTCGGATTGAAACCTTCATCATACGTTGGTCCCGTTACAGGCGGTACATAGCTGTCTGCATATTCTTTTGAAACGAAATTCCAGATATACCACCATGGCCCTTCGCTGTTCGTTCTCATAATGGCAATTCTCAGCTGGTTTTCAGTAAGTTTTAATACCTTAATATTACTATTCCAGTTCGTCGCATTTGCAATATAATTGTCCGGTCTTAAAATTGTGGCTCCCGTTGTGGTTAAAGTATGTGTATTAATATCTAAGAAATAAGTTCCGCTTTCTACCAGGGTACCATCGGCTTCGTTAATTTTCATGAACGGCCCGCCTTCAAGATTAAATGTCATTGTTCTGCCCCAGTGCATGTCTGCATCTGTACTTGAATTAGCATTTCCTTCCGGTTCCCAGTTTGGTGTAAAATTATTCCATTCTACTGTTGTACTTGGATCTGCATATGACATTGCTCCCGGAGCCATACCGTATTTACCGTTATCGGCTATCCATACTTTTTGTTTTCCAACTCCTCCTGACAAAGCGGTCCAAAGCGGATCATTAACATAATTGAGGTTGTCTTCGCTCACCGTAATAGTAACCGGGTCCAGTTCTACAATTCCTCCTCCGGTAACAGCTGAGATTTTAATGGTATAACTTCCTTTAAAGGCATATCGCACAGTTTCAACAGCTTTATCTGATTTTCCGGTGCCATAATCCCAGTTTAGTACTACTCCCGGGGTTGTATTTTTCATGATAACGGTATTTCCTCCCGGATCAGTTGCTAAGTCCTGAGTAATTTCAAAATGTATATCCGATTTATCCAGGGCGCTGTCCAGAGAATAACTGTCAGGCGAACAAGAGGATACCAGCATGGCCAGCATCAAAAATGACGTGATTATTATTTTTATATTTTTCATTTCTTTTGTTTTTTAGTTAAAATTACCAGCCGGCATTTTGTTTCAGCACTCCGCTTGATAAGGTAATCTGGGTGTTTGGAATTTGCTGTAATCCTTTAGTTTTTTCAATGTTACCTGCAGAAATTGTTTTAGTAGCCGCAGCACCCCCGTTTAACAAAGTAGTGGTCTCCGCAATAGTCGAAGAAGCTTTACCAATTCCCTGACGTAATAAATCCCAATATCTGATTCCTTCCAGAGCAAACTCTAAATGTCTTTCGGTCATAATATTTTCCTGCGTTACCGGAAGAGCCGTATAGCCTGTTTTGTAAGCTCTTTGTCTTACCTGGTCAAAATAGGCCTGCGCATTGCCACTTCCTAATTCAGCAGCCATCAACAATACATCAGCATATCGTAAAACCACATAATCCTGAAACTGACTGATATCCCAAAACTGGCTTCCCATAGTAAGCGGAAGGTCTTTTCCGTCTTTGTCTACCATTGGAGAATATTTTTTGTTGTAGTAACCAGTATATTCTCTTTGGTTACTTAACTTATCAAATGGAATATCTTCTTCTGCAATTCCTATTACAGTCGCCACACGTCTTGTATCGTTAGCAGCATAAGCATTCCATAACTTTGCATTTACAGTTACTCCCCAGCCGCGTCCGTAAGGGTATGATGAGAATTCTCTCATTCCAAACATTACTAACCAATGGTTGCCATCTGTATTTCCGTTATAGTCACTGGTATAAGTATATTTAATAGAATACACGATTTCTTTGTTGCTTTCTCCTGCGTAGTTATCTACAGAAGCTGCCGGCCAAAGTGTCGAAAAATCATCTAGTAATCCGTGTCCACTGGATGCAATAACATCTTCCAGATGCCCTAAAGCCTGTGCTTTAGTCACTACTCCGGCTAAATCTGTTTTTCCATAGTATCCTGTGTAATACAAATAAACACGTCCCAGCAAAGATTTGGCAGCCCATTTTGTTACACGTCCGCTAATGGTAGTATTATAAGCTGTAGAAGGTAAATTATCTGCTGCAAAAACCAAATCCTGAGCAATCACTTTATATACTTCTTCCGGAGCCGCCTGAGGTATATTTTCAGTCGAAGGCGCCGTCAGTAAAGGAATATTTCCCCATAAACGTACCATTTCAAAATACAGATAGGCTCTGATAAATTTTGTTTCAGACTCGTATGTTTTTCTTAAAGTGGTATCGTCTTTCCAGTCAATCTGATCCATTTTAGACAACAAAACATTACAACGGTACAATGCTTTGTAATACGCAATCCAGTTGTTGTTAAGCATGTCCACATCAGCCGGAGAACGGGTAATATCAAATTCGTCTACAGCTGCATAATTGTAACCGTCTGAATTTCCTGTTCCTCCAAAACAATCATCAGACATTACTTCACTAATCACAGGAACTCCCATTCCTGAAGCTCCGGTTGCTACCTGCAGTCCGTCATAACATCCTACTAAGGCAGCATAAGCATCGTCTGTAGTTTTATAAAAGTTTGTATCTGTCTGCTGTGTCAAAGGTTCCGTTTCTAAACTGCAGGATCCCAGAGTCAATAAACTCAAACAGAAAATATATAAATAGGTATTTTTCATTTTTTTATGTATTAAAGTTTAACATTTAGACCTAACATGAATGTTCTCGGTCTTGGATAGTACCCCACATCAACACCTGATGAAAATTTCTGATCATCATTTGAAGAACCAAATCCTATTTCAGGATCCATTCCGTCATATTTCGTAAAAGTGTAAAGATTTAATACGGAGAAATATACTCTGAACTGACTTGCAAAAAATGGTTTTGATTGTTTCATTTTGGCTAAATCAAATCCTAAAGTCACGGTATTGATTCTTAAGAAATCGCCATCCTGAACATACAGGTCTGAAAACTGTGTAAAGTTTCGGTTATCCATTGTTACCCTCGGCATTGTGTTTGAAGAACCTTCACCATGCCAGCGGTCTAGGATGGCCGAAGTGTAATTTCCGTAAGCATTGGACTGATTTCTGTAAGATTGTACAATTTGATTTCCGGCAACACCATTTGCATTAAGTGAAAAGTCAAAAGCTTTATAACTGGCTGATACAGAAAAACCGTAAGTAAAATCAGGATTTGGATTTCCTATACTTGTTTTGTCAGAAGCATCAATTTTATCATCTCCGTTTGTATTTACATAAATAAGATCTCCGGGAGCTGCATTAGGCTGCAGTACTACTCCGTTTGCCGATTTGTAGTTGTCGATCTGAGCCTGGTTCTGGAAAACCCCTCCGGTTTTATAACCCCAGAAATAACCTAACGGATGACCGTTTTCGGCTCTGTAAAACTCACCTGAATTATCATAAAGTTCTGCATTTAAACCATGAATAATTCCGTCTGATGTTGGTATTTTCCCTACTGTATTTTTATTATAGGCCCCATTTGCACTTACACTATAATTAAAATCTCCAATTTTGTTCTGGTAATTTAAACTTAACTCTACCCCTTTGTTCACTACATCACCACCATTAATAAAAGGAGCATCAGCACCTGCTGTAGCCAAAATAGGCGCCAGAATCAGCCAGTCTTTGTTTGTTTTTTTATACACATCAAAATTGACACTTAAGGCATTGTTCAGGAATCGGGCATCAAAACCAAGGTCAATCTGCTCTGAAGTTTCCCATTTTAAACTTGGGTTGGCTATATTCTGAAGGTAGCTTCCCGGAGTAAGAACCCCTTCTTTATCTCCAAAAGTATAGTTGGTATTATTTGATTTTACCAATGCTAAATATTGAAAAGAACGGATACTCTGGTTACCTACCTGACCCCAGCTCGCTCTTAATTTGAAGAAATCTATCACTTTTGAATCTTTCAGGAATTCTTCATTGGACACTACCCATCCTCCGGAAACAGAAGGAAAATACCCCCATTGGTTGCCCGGAGCAAATTTAGAAGAACCATCTGCTCTTAAAGTCGCGTTTAATAAGTAGGTTTCTTTATAATTATAGTTTAATCTTCCAAAATACGACATTAAGATATTTTCGAATTTATTTCCTTTCATCGACATTCTCGCACCGTCTTTATTCGTGGTATTGTCCAGCCAGGCATGTTCTAAATCATTAAAAACGGAGTCTGCATTGGCAGCCTCTATCGCAGTGCTGTTGTAATTAATGTAAGAAGTTCCGGCCATAGCTTCAAAATGATGGTTATCAGCTACATTAAATTTATACGTCAATAAATTATCCCAGTTGATACTTCTGTTTTTATTCATGTTTTGATTTACTCTGTCAAAAGCGCTGTTGGCATAAATCGATAATCTGTAAACAGGAGAGTACGAATGCCCTTCACTTACATTATAATCAAGACCTAAGCTGGTTCTGAAAGTCAGGTTTTTTACCGGCTGAATCTGCAGGTAAACATTTCCTAATAACTTTTGACTGTTGCTTTCATTCTGGTTATTGTAAACCATTAAAGCATACGGATTTGCCATACCTGTTAACCATGGCTCGGTACTGGCTGAAGTATCAAAATAGTTTCCGTCTGCATCGTACATTGGCAGTAAAGGAGTGACCTGAAAGGCACTTCTTAAAGAGTTGTTGTACTGATTACCAACACCAATTCCGTTTTTATCAACATAGGCAAAACTTAAATTTTCTCCTAAAGTCACTACATCTTTATATAGTTTATGCTCTGAGTTGAATCTGAAATTATAACGCTCATAATTTGATAAATCTTTTCCCCCAACTACACCTTCCTGTCCTAAATAAGACAAAGAAGTAGAATAAACGGAAGTCTCAGAACCTCCGGATGCTCCAAAAGAGAAATTTTTTGTTGCCGCATTTTCAGTCAGCATTTTGTCCATCCAGTTCGTTCCGGATCCCATAGCAGCAATCTGGTCATTGGTAAAATAAGGAGTATTACCAGAGTTCACTCTCGCTTCATTTAATATAGTCGCATATTCTCTGGCATCCAGCATATCCACTTTTCTGGCCACTGACTGTACACCATAATATTGATCGAATGTTATCTGTCCTGTTGCACCTCGTTTTCCTTTTTTAGTGGTTACCAGCACTACCCCGTTTGAGGCCTGCGAACCGTAAATCGCAGCCGAAGCGGCATCTTTTAAAACCGAAATAGATTCAATATCTGAGTTGTTCAGATACGAAATATCACCTGTCAGGATTCCGTCGACTACATACAGCGGGTTACTTCCTGCTGTAGAACCTACTCCTCTGATTACTACATTCAAACCTTCTCCCGGCTGTCCTGAAGTAGACGTAATCTGAAGTCCGGCCGCCTGTCCCTGAAGTGCCTGAAGTGCATTTGTAGTATTGGTTTTGGCAAGGCTTTCACCACTAACCTGAGTAACTGCATTGGTTACCAGAGTTTTCTTTTGTGAACCATATCCAATTACCACTACCTCTTTCAGTTCTGCTGTTTCTTCCTGCAGGGTAATGTTGATCGTTTTTTGAGTTCCTACTGTTACTTTTTGAGTTTTAAATCCGATAAAAGTAAAAACAAGAACATCTCCTGTTTTGGCTTCTATTTTATAGTTCCCGTCAAAATCAGTGGCAGCACCAATTTTAGTCCCTTCAACGGCAACAGTAGCTCCCGGAATTCCCATTCCGTCAACAGCCGATGTTACAGTTCCATTTACAGTTTTGGATTGTGCCTGAGCAAAACCCGACTGCATCATAAATAAGCTAAACAACAGTGTCGTACAAAACGAAAACACGGTTGTTTGAATACAATCTTTGCTTTTCATAGTAAAAGAGTTGGTTTAAATTAAGTTAGTTACGGTTTTTATTGATTAAAGTGTAAGTTTTCTTTTAAATAGCAGGTTCAAAAAACAAAGAGTTCCTGCCTGCTTTTCTGCCCGGATAAGCACTTTTAAAAAAAGTATTTTCAAAACTTATAGTCATATTGAACTTATCTTATGGTAAATTTGACTACAAGTGTAAAACTTTTTTTCTATTTTAGCAAAATATTAAGGTTATTTTTTTTTGATTCTGATTTATAAGGAGGTCTTTTTAGCAATACCATAAGTTATCAGACAAAACAGAAGTATTTTTTTTAGAGAAAAATAACGTATTATAAAACTGACAATCAATTGTTTAAAGATTCTAAATTTCAAAATCATTTTTTTGAAAATTTTCAAACAACTGATTTTCAATTTTTTGCTTTGTTAAAAAAATATTAAATAATCAAAAAAAGGCAGTTATGCATTTTATTTGTTTAATTTGTCAAAATTAATTTCGCATATGGATAAAAAAGGGGATGACGATTCTGTTGTAAAAAGCGAACAAAATGCCATGAATGCCATCACAATCGACTGTGTGGTATTTGGTTTTGATGAAGGAAGTCTGGAAGTACTTTTAGTACAGCATGCAGAAGGTATCAGTAAAGGAAAATGGGGACTTCCCGGCGGATGGATTTATAAAAGAGAAAGTACTGATGACGCCGCACATCGTTTATTAAATGAACTTACGGGACTTGATAATATTTATCTGGAGCAGTTAAAAGCTTTTGGAGATCCGGATCGTTTCCCGTTACGACGTGTAATTACGATAGGATATTACGCCCTTGTAAAAAGAGAAGATTATAACATTAAGGCCGGTTTTACGGCTTCGGATGCCAAATGGTATAAAATCAACAGTATTCCTGATCTGATTTATGATCATAATGAAATTCTGGCTTACAGTCTCAGACATCTCCGCAGCCGCGTTCGCCAGGCACCTATTGGCTTTAACCTGCTGCCTGAAAAATTTACATTATTACAATTAATGCATCTCTATGAGGAAATCCTCGGAATCGAAATGGACAAATCCAATTTCCGCCGAAAGATTCTGCATATGAAATTATTAGCTGCCTTAGATGAAAAACAGCAGGATGTTTCACACAGGGCAGCAAAACTATATAAATTTGATCCCGATATTTACAAAAAACTGACTGAAAAAGGCTTCAATTTTGAATTTTAAAAAATCGCTTATAAAGGCATAAAATGGCATTATCATCTAAGAAAAAATCACAAGCAAACGACTGCATTACCGTCAATACTATAACTCCGGAAATTGATGGCATTTCGGTTGACTGTGTTATTTTTGGTTTTAAAAAAGAAAGTCTTGAAGTACTGCTGGTACAGCATGCCGGAGGAGAAAGTGAAGGCAGCTGGGGATTGCTGGGAGGCTGGATGAAAAGGGAAGAAAGTGCCGATGAGGCCGCACACCGAATTCTATATGAACTTACCAGTCTTGATAATATTTATCTCGAACAGTTAAAAGCATTTACAAATCCGGGTCGTGTTCTGGACCGGCGTATTGTAACTATTGGTTATTACACCCTTGTGAATCAGGAAGATTATGATGTAAAAGCCAGTTTAGATGTACGCGAAGCAAAATGGTGCAGGATTAATGAAATTCCAAATTTAATATTTGACCACAATGAAATTTTAAATTTCAGTTTAATGCAGCTCCGAAACCGGGTGCGACAGGCACCTATTGGATTTAATCTGCTGCCGGAAAAATTCACACTGCTGCAATTGATGCATTTGTATGAAGAAATTTTGGGAATTGAACTGGATAAATCCAACTTCCGCAGAAAAATTCTGCACATGAAATTATTAGTGGCTCTCGACGAAAAACAACAGGATGTATCACACAGGGCCGCAAAACTTTATAAATTTGATCCTGATATCTATAAAAAACTGACTAAAAAAGGATTCAATTTTGAATTTTAAAAAATGCCTAAAGAAAATCTTTAGGCATTTTTAGTATTCTTTAAGGAATGCACACGATTATGACATTACAATAACCTCCTACAATTCCCGGAAATTTAGCAGGGTCCTCGGTTCCTGAATTAGCGGCAACTCCTTTTCCACTGGGACAAATTGAAGTTGGTACACCATTTCTGGGTCCGCAGACCGTTCCTAATGCCCCTCCCGTAATATTTTTCATTTCTGTTTTGGTAAGCCTGCCAAATTTATCAGCAAGTTTAAGGGTTTGTTTTTCCATAATTTGTCTGGATTTAATTTAGTAAATAGTAAAAACTCACTTTATTATTCCTAAGATTTACCTTGTGCACAGATGAATCCTGAGAAAATAATAAAAACCAAAATTGATCAATCTTATGGTTAAATTGACTACAAGTATAATCATATTTAGCCAAACCGACAATTATTCGCACAAAATTTACCAATAACCCGATAAAAACGCATTTTCATTATTTTTTTTGTAAAGAACAATTGAAATAAATCTGTAAACACAAACATTATTCAGATTTTGGATTGAATACGAAACAGTAATCAAAAAAGAACAAATACGTTACACACTGAAAAACAGCATTTTGACCTTAAAACTCAAAATCGTGCAACTAAATTCCAGAATCCAAAACTTTGCGCTATCTTTGCCCCCTAATAAGATGCGTTGAAGCAATTGCTACAGCGTATTTTACATCAAAAAAATACTTAAAACTGGATAGAGAACTGATATACTAAAATGAAGAAGATTCGTAACTTTTGCATTATTGCACACATTGACCACGGTAAAAGTACACTGGCAGACCGATTACTGAGCGCCACCCAAACCGTTACAGCACGTGAAGAAAAAGCGCAATTGCTGGATAACATGGACCTGGAGCGCGAGCGTGGTATTACCATAAAAAGTCACGCCATTCAAATGGAATACAAATACAAAGGCGAAGAATATATCTTAAACCTGATTGATACTCCGGGACACGTTGACTTTTCATACGAAGTTTCAAGATCTATTGCCGCCTGTGAAGGTGCGCTTTTGATTGTAGATGCCGCACAAAGTATTCAGGCGCAGACCATTTCTAACTTATATTTAGCTTTAGAAAATGATCTGGAAATTATTCCGGTTTTAAATAAAGTCGATTTACCAAGTGCCAACCCGGAAGAAGTAAGCGACGATATTATCGATTTATTAGGATGTAAATTAGAAGATATTATTCACGCTTCCGGAAAAACTGGTTTTGGTGTAGAGAACATTTTGTCCGCCATTATCGAAAAAATTCCGGCTCCGAAAGGAAATCCTGAAGAACCCTTACAGGCTTTGATTTTTGACTCGGTTTACAACCCATTCCGCGGTATTGAAGTAATCTTCAGAGTCGTAAATGGTGAAATCAAAAAAGGCCAGAAAATTAAATTCATGGCAACTGATAATGAATATTTTGCCGATGAAATTGGAACTTTAAAACTAAATCAGGTTCCTAAAAATGTAGTTTCGGCAGGAGATGTTGGTTATTTGATTTCGGGAATCAAAGAAGCCCGCGAAGTAAAAGTGGGTGATACGATTACAGATGCAAAAGTTCCTACAACCAATATGGTTGCGGGTTTTGAGGATGTAAAACCAATGGTATTTGCCGGTATTTATCCTGTGGACACGGAAGACTACGAAGATTTACGTTCTTCTATGGAGAAATTACAATTGAATGATGCTTCATTAGTGTTTACTCCTGAAAGTTCTGCAGCATTAGGATTTGGTTTCCGCTGCGGATTCTTAGGAATGCTTCACATGGAAATTATTCAGGAACGTTTAGAGCGCGAGTTCGATATGACCGTAATTACAACCGTTCCTAACGTTTCGTATCTGGCTTACACTAAAAAAGAGCCGGAAAAAGCCATTGTGGTAAATAACCCTTCAGATTTACCGGAGCCTTCAAAACTAGACAGAGTTGAAGAGCCTTTTATTAAAGCTACGATTATTACAAAAGCCGATTTCGTTGGAAACGTAATGAGTTTATGTATCGAAAAACGTGGTTTAATTACCAACCAGACCTACTTAACAACAGAAAGAGTTGAATTGAATTTTGATATGCCATTGGCAGAAATTGTATTCGATTTTTACGATCGCCTGAAAACCGTTTCTAAAGGGTATGCTTCTTTCGATTATTCACCAATTGGAATGCGTACTTCTAAATTAGTAAAACTGGATGTACTTTTAAATGCACAGACAGTTGATGCACTTTCTGCATTGATTCACGAAGACAACGCTTACAACATTGGTAAAAAAATGACCGAAAAACTGCGTGAATTAATCCCAAGACAGCAATTCGACATTCCGATCCAGGCTGCAATCGGAGCAAAAATTATTGCCCGTGAAACGATTAAAGCACTTCGTAAAGACGTTACCGCAAAATGTTACGGAGGGGATATCTCGCGTAAACGTAAACTTCTTGAAAAACAGAAAAAAGGTAAAAAACGTATGCGTCAGGTAGGAAACGTTGAAATTCCGCAAGAAGCGTTTATGGCGGTATTGAAGCTTAACGATTAATTTTTTTATTTTTATTTTAGAGAATAGAAAAAAGAATATAGAGAATAGATAAACCCCGATAACTTGCGTTTTCGGGGTTTTGTTTTTTTCCAGCTTATACGACAGAGCATCTGCATAAAGCATTTTAAAAACGGGAAAAATATTTCTTACAATCCAAAACAAACCTTTGTATCTTTGAATCTTTGAACCACAAAAGAAAAATATGCTTGACGAAACCCCAAAACGATTTGACCGTATTGTCGCCATCCTGATTCAGTTACAATCTAAAAAAATTGTAAAAGCACAGGAACTGGCCGATCGTTTTGACTGCAGCTTAAGAACTATTTACAGAGATATTAGGACACTGGAAGCTTCTGGAGTTCCTATTTATAGTGAAGCCGGAGTTGGTTATGCTTTGATGGAAGGGTACAGACTTCCGCCGGTTATGTTTACCCGCGAAGAAGTCAGCAGTTTTATTGCTGCCGAAAAACTAATGCAGAAATTTACCGATCCTTCTTTGGGCACCCACTATGCATCGGCCATGTACAAGTTAAAATCGGTGTTACGAAGCACGGATAAAGATTACCTTTCAAATATCGAATCCAGAGTCGTGATGCAGACTGCTGAACCGATGTTCAATGACAATTCGCCCAATACACTGGCTGTACTTTTTGAAGGAATTGCCGAAAAAAAGCAGATTCTTTTAACTTATAAAACTTTTGACAAAGACGAAACTACTCAGCGTAACCTTGAACCTGTAGGCGTTTTTCATGATAACAATAACTGGTATTTTCTGGGATACTGTCATCTTCGGAAAGACTACCGTCAGTTTAGAACCGACCGGATTCAGGGAATTAAAAAGACTGATTTTGATTTTACAATTGAACATGATGCCCTGGAGACCTATTTAACGAAAACGGAAACCTGCCCTACTACTAAAGTCCGTATTTTAATCGACAGGAAAATTGCCCGGTATTTAGCTACTGAGAGAAAATATCATGGTTTTATTTCGGAAAAAGAAGTCGACGGAAAAATTGAAATGACTTTTATGTCCCGTGACATCGAAAGTGCTTTTCCACGCTGGTTTTTAATGTTTGGCGATTATGCCACCATTCTGGAACCCGAAAGACTCAAAACAAGAGCTTTAGAATTATTAGAAGTCAACAAACAACGTCTTTTATAAAAAAACTCCTGAGAGATTATCTTCAGGAGTTTTTTCGTTTTATTTCTGTTTAATAACATTGTAAAAATTGTAATCGGTATTAGAAGCATCTGTGATTCCGATATTTCTTCCCATGGTTACAATCTGTCCTCTGTGATAAGTACCGTGATTGATAACCTGAAGCAAATAATCCGAAACGGCCAGTTCACACTCAAACCACGGATTTACAATTTTAATTTCTTTAACCAAATCTTCTTCAGGCAATGAATTGATAAAGTGTTTCAATTTTGCAGATGAATTTAATAAGCCTGCAAAGATTTCTTCTTTCGACAATTCGTTTTCAGGTTTCTTTTCTGATAATGGCGTTTCAGAAATTACAGAAAACCAATATTCTTCTGTAGACCAGATATGATCCAGCGTTTTTAATATCGTCGAAAAACTTGAAGGCACTTCTGCATAAAGCAGCTCATCGGATTTTGGCGAAAGCCAGTTTACGAATTGCTGATTTACCCATAAATTATAATCTGCATAATTAGTCATTATCTTTTTTAAACTCATAGCTGTAGATTTTAGATTTACAAAGTTAAAATTACAGGAAATTTCTGAATTATCTTTCCCAGAAAAACGGCGGCTCGATATTTAATGCTCTTAAATACACATAAGCCTGTCCGCGATGATGCACTTCATTATCAATAAAATATAAAACATTCTGAATGATAGGAAATTCATACTGTCCGAAAAGATTAAAAGTTTCGCTAAAATCCTCAATTGACAATTGTTCCCAGTAGGCATTGATTTCTGCTGTTGCTTCATCCCATTTTTCAAGATACTGCGCTTTAAATATTAGTTTTTCTGCGCCTTCTTCATTATAAGGTTCACTTTTTCGGTTTACGATTCCCTTTAATGCCGGTGCAGCGATAGCCAGAAGCTCGTCTACCAATTTAGCAAATGGGCGCATCCCGCCGATCGAAAATTCAAAGAAATCTTTTTCCGGAAAAATCTCGATTAAACGGCGTGTCAGAGCACGATGCCCCTGCCAGTGTTTTAATAAATCTTCTGAAGTAATTACTTGTGCAGCTAGTGTTTTCATAATTTTTAAAGTTTAATATTTTTAACACTTCAAAAGTAAAATGGCCCGGTGACAACAGTTTGTCAGCAGGAAAAAAATAAACTGAATTATTTTTTTCCCTACAATAAAAAAGCATTGCAATACATCTCAAAAAACATAAATACGATAGAAAAAAAACTTAGAACCTTAGTCCCGAGGCTTCGGGATAGAATCTTAGCATCTTTAAAAAAAACCTTTGTACCTTTGCCCCTTATAAACTTTGGAACTCAAAAAAAAATGATCGAAGATAAAAATCCGCAGCGTACCAGTATAGCACAATTAGGCGAATTTGGCCTGATTGACCATTTAACCCGAAACTTTGACGTTAAACAGGAATCTACTTTAAAAAGCATTGGCGATGATGCGGCTGTTCTTGATTTTAAAGATAAAAAAGCCGTTGTTTCTACTGATTTATTAATTGAAGGCGTTCATTTTGATCTGGCCTATATGCCATTGAAACATTTAGGTTATAAAGCAGTTGTGGTAAATGTATCTGATATTTGCGCCATGAATGCCAAACCAACACAGATAACCGTATCGGTTGCTGTTTCTAATCGTTTTCCTTTAGAAGCTCTGGAAGAATTATTTGAAGGAATTGCTCTGGCTGCCAAAGAATATAAAGTAGATGTTATTGGCGGGGATACTACTTCCTCTCAAAAAGGGTTGATTATCAGCATCACGGCAATTGGCGAGGCAGATGAAAATGAAATTACGTATCGCAATGGCGCGAAACAAACTGATTTATTAGTGGTAACCGGCGATATTGGTGCCGCTTATATGGGCCTGCAGGTTCTGGAACGCGAAAAACAGGTATTTCAGGTCAATCCAAACAGCCAGCCGGATCTGGATCCGTACACGTATTTAGTAGAAAGACAACTAAAACCGGAAGCCAGAACCGATGTTCGTACTCTTTTGCATGCTCTCGAAATTAAACCTACTTCGATGATTGATATTTCGGATGGTCTTTCTTCAGAGATTATTCATTTATGCAAACAGTCGAAAGTGGGCTGTAATTTATATGAAGACAAGCTTCCACTCGATCCGCAGTTTATTTCGACCTGTGAAGAATTTAATATTGACAGTACCACGGTGGCTATTAACGGCGGCGAAGATTATGAACTGCTGTTTACGATTGATATTAATGATTTTGATAAAATAAAAGGAAATCCAAACTTTTCGATCATCGGCCATATGACCGAAGAAAATGAAGGTATCCACCTGGTGACCCGTGCCAATACCAAAATAGCTTTGAAAGCAAGAGGCTGGGATGCCCTTAGTGAATAACTTTTGAAAATTCCAATAAAAAAAAATCCAAATTCCAACAAGAACACTGTCTTTGGAATTTGGATTTTTTTTTATTGGAATTTTATCTTTAAAACAGCCCTTTGCTTTTGGCTTCTTTGACCAGATCGTCATCCAGTCCTGAACGCACTTTTAAAAGCTCTTTAAGACTTATTCTGCGCTTTTCGATCTCGTTTATGGAAATAGGTATATATTGCGGCATTTCGTTTATTTGTGTCCCTTTTGAAAGGTGAAATAAAATCTGCTTGTCAAACTCATCAATTTCTATTGAATTATGCGGCGACTGGTTCAGCATTTTCACCACAGACTGACTGTAATACTTTTCGTTTTTCATTACTTTCCCAAACGCAAAAAGCAGTTCGTCAAAAGTAAGGTCATTTTTAATGATAAGACCATTAGGATTAATAGTCCGGATAATCGTCTTAATTTTTAAGAGCTCTGTATACATCGTGAGCAGGATAATCTTGCAGCACGGCATTTTTTTCAGTATTAATTTCGCCACGTCTTCACCAGAAAAAAGTTCTTTTTCTTCATAAGCCGGCATACTGATGTCTAAAAAAGCAATTTCAAAGGGCGGGGTATTTTCATCCTGCAGTAAATCATAAGCCGATTTACAGTCATGAGCCTGTGCAATTACAAATTCATACTCTTTGGGATTATATCGTGTTATGGCATTTTTGTATCCTTCGATAATAAAAGGATGATCATCGACAATTAAGATGTTGGGTCTTATTAATTCCGAAATTGGGGCTTTGAAATTAAGTGTCATTTTTTTGCAGGTTAATTTTTTGATCTATGGGAACTTTTACCACCAGAAGTGTTCCTTCTCCTTTGGCTGATTTTATAATAACGCCGCCTTTACATTCTGCCGCTCTGTACTGAATATTATGCAGTCCTATTCCGTTTTTTGTTTTTTGGGTATTAAATCCTTTTCCATCATCCAGAACCGATAAAATCAAGTGATCTATTTCGCTTTTAAAATCAACCCTGATTGTCTCTGCGTTCGCATATTTGTTACAATTCTGAAGAGCTTCCTGAACAATCCGGTATAAATTAATTTTAACCGTATTATTGACCAGTTCCCATTTTATGTGAGAATCAAAGGATGTTATTAATTCAGCCGAATAGGTGTTTCGTTGGTTTTCAAACAATTTGTTTAAAATTACAACAAAATTATTAATTAGTTCCGATTTTTCTCTGTTTAAGTCGTGAGAAATTTCGCGGATGTCTTCTTCAATATTCTTTAGCTCGGTCAAATATTTTTTGCGTTTAACAGCTGCCTGTTCGTCATCCATTTTATCAAGACTGTCCAGACTGATCCTTACGCCAAACATTCGGCCCAGAACTCCGTCATGCAGTTCCTGAGCTACTTTTTTCTTTTCTTTGATACGGGTCAGTTCAATTTCGTTTTGTTGTGAGATCATTAAATTGTAAATGTCTTCATTGGCAATCTGCTGCTGTTGTTTAAAAAGCAGCTCCCTGTTCCTGGCCTGCTGAGTTTTATAAACATAAAAAAACAGTCCTATCAGGGTACAGATACTAAAAACATACACCAGCGTTTTGTTTTTTTCCTGCAGATTGGAATTTTGACTTTTTATCTCGTTTGTTTCATATTCAATACGGGAGAATTTTTCTCCCATCTTTCGCTCAGCCTTGAGCATTTTGTCATTCAGTTTAATATATTCTTTTGAATAATCCGACGCGTTTACCGGATCAACAACCGCCAGCTGCTGAAGAGCTTCCAGCGTACTTACCAGTTTAGTAGTGCTTCGGGATGAATTTAAAGCCTGTTTGGCATACTGAATGGCTCTTAAACTGTCTTTTTTTGACGCATAATATTCAGACAGGTGAATTTTATTTGAAACTGCAGCCGCTTTGAGTCCCAGACTGTCCCTGATTTTTAAAGATTCATAAAACAGTTCCGGCAGCTGGTCTGATTCATTTAATTTGAATTTACTATACCCCAGGTTATCGAGTAATATGGCATATAAAATGGCCTTATCTGAAAACAGATTTTTTTGTGAAAGGGCCCTTGTAAAAAAAGTCTTGGCTTGTTTGTAATCATGCATATTGGAATATACATATCCAATATTATTTAGTGAAGTGGCTTTATACTGAAATTCAGCAGGTATCGATTTATCATCTAAAACTTTTAGGGCCTTATCATGAAATTCAAGTGCTTTAGGATACTCTTCTCTTTCATTATACAATATCCCCAGGAGGTTATAACTTTCATAAAAAAGATCATTCACATTTTTTTGTTTCTTTAAACTGCTTAAAGCTTTAAAAACAGAAATCTCTGTTTCGAACAAATCCCCCTCATTGTACTGCAGGCTGGCTTTATTTAAAAGTGTTCTGGCAATATTATACTGATCTTTCAACCTCAGGTATAGTTTTTCGGCTTTATAATAATTCATGAAAGCACTGTCGGAAATTGATTTTACAATGTAATAATCCCCCATATAAGAGTATGCTTTGGCTGTATTAACAGAATCATTTGATTTCCTGGAACGATCCAGAATTAATTCTGCTGTTTTTCGATAAGCTTTCCAGTCGCTCATATTATAATACCGATTGGCGACTTTAAAAAGATTGACCTTATTAAGAGAATCGTCTTTTTGATTTAAAATAATATCTAAAGCTTTCTGATTGTATTTTTGTTTGAAACTTAACGGCAGGTTATCATCATTTGCCAGAGAGAGATAACTTGGCAGACTGTCTTCGGGTGAAGTGATACTTTCCTGTAAAGTATTTTTCTTTGTACAAGCATTTAAAACAAAGAATAAAAGTAGTAGTATTGGATATTTTGTTTTCAATTGCTGCCTCAGTTTCACCAAAAATACTAAAACTTTACATACAAAAAAAGCTGCCAAAAAATGACAGCTTCCATATTTCTTTTATATCTTAATTTTAGTCTAACTTCTTGTTACCTCCTAAAGATTGATTAACTCTGGCAGAATTGGACTGATTGTTGACAGCTGATGAGTGAAAAGAATCTCTCTTTTTTGTTGGACCTCCTGTTTGATTACCATCTGCACCTATACCCATAATATCAATAGTATTTCCTGAATTAGATGATGGGGTTACTGGATTAGCAAATGAAGTTGCTACTACTACTAAAGAAAATAATCCGAATGTTAAAGCTGTTTTTTTCATAACTTGAATGTTTTAATTTGATTTTTATTTGGGGCTTTTGACTGCAGTTATCTGCGAATCAGGGTGTAAAACTACAGCTGTAATCAAAAAAAATCTATATGAAAAAATCAGTTTATGGTAGATCATACCCAATTGATAGTCAATGAGTACCAAATCAAATGTAACCACCTAATTACTAGACCTCTAAGTAATTTCCTTCAGAAAAATCAGTAATAATTGAATCAATGTTTGATTTATAGGTTTTGGAAAAAGGAATCTTTTTAAGAGAGTTCTTAATGTAACAAACTGAGTTTCCGTTATGAATCCTTGCAATGTAATTCCGGTTGATAATATAACTATTGTGAATTCTCACAAACGGCAAGTTTAAAACCAGCTCAAAATGTTTTAAGGTTTTAAAAGCGGTGATCATTTCACCCGAGTTTAAATAGATATCGGTTGAATTGTTATCGGCCTGAAAATAACAAATATCCGCCGCGTTCAGGTAACGGTAATCTCCATACGATTTTATACAAATAACAAGAGGGCTTTCGGGAACCTGATATACTTTTGTTTCCTGAACACCAATAGCAGCTGTTTCTTTTTTAAGACTGACCGGATGAACTTCTTCCGAAAATTTATTCAGTTTTAATACCGTTTTTAATAATTCAACCGTTACCAGAGGTTTCAGTACATAATCAAATACGCCGTGTTTAATGGCATCAAATGCCCAGTCTTTTTTTGAAGTAGTAATAATTATACGAGGAACTGTAATGAGGTACCGGTGCAGTTCGTCAACAAATGCCAGTGACAAATTACTTGAATGGTCTTTTGGCGCAATTTCCAGAAAAATAACCGAGGGCCGGTTTTCTAAAACAAGGTCTAAACCATCCTGATAATTCGTTGCCGAAGCAAGAAAAGACAATTCCGTAAAACCTTCCGCTATCCTTTTGGTCTTAGAAATACTTTCGGTGTCGTCATCAATAATAATATACGAATACTTTTTCAAAACGGGTCTAATGTTGCTTTATATAAATCAGGTATTAATTCTTACGAAGTATACAACAATTTCATCAATATTTTTGAAAAATCTGACAGCAATACTCTATTCATAATTAAAATTACAAAATATTGTTTCTCAGTCGTTTCGTTATCAATACATTACACAAAATATTCACACATAAAAATAAGAGACTCTTTTATAAAGCCAAAAATCCCAAACTCCTGATTGGAATTTGGGATTTCTGTTATTTTTATTGCAGATGCTTACATTTTCATCAGCCAGTTTTTCATCGAAACCTCGTTTTCAATAATACCTCTTAATTCGGTTATTTTAACACGATCCTGTTTCATACTGTCTCTGTGACGAATAGTTACAGTTTCGTCTTCAAGTGTCTGATGATCTACTGTTATACAAAACGGTGTTCCTAATGCATCCTGTCTTCTGTAGCGACGTCCTACCGCATCTTTTTCATCATAAGAAACATTGAAATCCCATTTCAGGTCTTCAATGATTTTTCTTGAAACTTCCGGTAATCCATCTCTCTTAATTAATGGCAGAACCGCTGCTTTGGTTGGTGCTAATACAGCCGGAAGTTTTAATACTGTTCTTTCAGAACCATCCTCCAGAGTTTCTTCCTGCAGAGAAGTAGCAAAAACAGCCAGGAACATACGATCTAAACCAACAGATGTTTCTACTACGTATGGCACATAGTTTTCGTTTAGTTCAGGATCAAAATACTGCAGTTTTCTTCCTGAATATTCTTCATGTGCTTTTAAGTCAAAATCGGTACGGGAATGAATTCCTTCCAGTTCTTTAAATCCAAATGGGAAATTAAATTCGATATCAGCTGCTGCGTTTGCATAGTGCGCTAATTTCTCGTGATCGTGAAAACGGTAATTTTCTTTTCCTAATCCTAAAGACAAATGCCATTTCAAACGAGTTTCTTTCCAGTGCTCGTACCATTTCATTTCTTCTCCCGGACGTACAAAAAACTGCATTTCCATTTGTTCAAATTCACGCATACGGAAAATAAACTGTCTTGCCACAATTTCATTTCTGAATGCCTTACCCGTTTGAGCAATTCCAAAAGGAACTTTCATACGACCTGATTTCTGAACATTTAAAAAGTTCACAAAAATCCCCTGAGCCGTTTCCGGACGTAAATACAGGTCCATTGCATTTTCTGCAGAAGCTCCTAATTTTGTTCCGAACATCAGGTTGAACTGTTTAACATCGGTCCAGTTTTTAGAACCGGTTTCAGGATCAGCGATTTCAAGCTCTTCAATCAAAGCTTTTACATCGTCTAAATCACCATTGCCTAAAGAACGTCCTAAACGTTCTCTGATTTCTTTTTCTTTTGCCAGATATTCAACTACTCTTGTATTAGTAGTTATAAATTCCTGTTCGTTAAAAGCATCTCCAAAACGGGCTTTTGCTTTTTCAATTTCTTTTTGCGCTTTTTGGTGAATTTTTTCAGCGTAATCTTCAACTAAAACGTCAGCTCTGTATCTTTTTTTAGAATCTTTATTATCAATTAACGGATCGTTGAAGGCATCAACGTGGCCGGAAGCTTTCCAGGTCGTTGGATGCATCAATATTGCTGCATCAAGGCCGACAATATTTTCATTCATCTGGACCATTGATTTCCACCAATATTCACGGATATTCTTTTTCAATTCGACACCGTTCTGTGCATAATCATATACTGCACTTAAACCATCGTAAACTTCGCTTGACGGAAAAATAAATCCGTACTCTTTTGCGTGCGAAACCACATTCTTAAATATATCTTCTTGTTTTGCCATAGTAATGCAAAAATATAAAAAGTACTTATAAAAAAAAGAAAAATAAAAAAGATTGAAGGCTGTTTTTTGCTATTTTTGTAACTAAATTCTTTCTATTTGTGTTTAATTTTCTTATTGACCTGTTTTTCCCAAAAGTATGCTCCGGATGTCATTCGGTTTTAATGACCAATGAAATAGTGATCTGTACACACTGCCGTCATGAAATGCCTCTTACTCAGTATCATCTGGATTCCGATAATCAGGCCGTAAAAAAGTTCTATGGCAAAGTTCAGGTCGAACATGTTTCTGCTTTTTTGTATTTTAATAAAAAGGGAATTGTACAGGAACTTATTCATAACCTGAAATACAAAGGCCATGAAGAAATTGGAACTGTTTTAGGAAACTGGTATGCCGAAGATTTAAAAGAATTAAAACCGGAAATCCCGTTTGACATGATAATTCCTGTTCCGCTGCATCCCCGAAAATTTAAGGAACGCGGATATAATCAGGTCGCCACTTTTGGAAAAGCACTCTCAGAAGGTTTAAAAATACCTTATAATGATTCTGTTTTGTACCGAAAAAAATATTCCAAAACACAATCTAAAAAAAATCTTTTAGGAAGATCTGAAAACATTGAAAACATTTTTGATGTTACCTCAACGACAGAGAACCAAAACAAACATTTTGTAATTGTTGACGATGTTATCACAACCGGCGCAACACTAGAAGCCTGTTGCCGGGCCCTGTTAAAAATTCCGGGAGTCAGAATCAGCATCATCTGCCTGGCAATGGCAAACTCATAAATCAAAGTAATCTCTCAATTAAAAAAAATCCCAAATTCCAAATTCCAATGAATCGATTTTGGGATTTGGAATTTGAGATTTGGAATTCGAGTTTTTTTATCCTGGAATTTAATTCACTATTATTTTTTTAACGGTTCTTCTGTTTCCGTCAATTACCGTAACCAGATATATTCCGGCAGCCACCTTTGGAAGCTGAATATTTTGATTAAAATCGCCGCTGGCAGCAAACGTCTCAGTATATACATTTTTTCCTAAAACATCGTGTACAAATACTTTCACTCCTGTTGTGGATTCGCTTTTAAACTGAATGGTAAAACTGCCTTTGTTTGGATTTGGATACAGCGCAAAGTCAAGTGTATCAAAATCCCCGGTACCCAAAGTAAACGTCTGGCTGCATACCGTAACCGAAGCTGAATTTAAGGTTCCGAACATTCCCGAAACGGCATCACGAATTCTAAAAGTCCAGGTTCCCTGTGGATCCTGACCATTGAAAACATTTAAAGCTTCAGCCGGAATTACAATCTGTTCTGTAGTTTGGGTACAATCCAGACTGCTTCCTGAATCATCAAACTGCATAGCCAGAGTTGAATTAGTTCCCGAACAGGATTTAGTAAACAAACGCACTATGGTTCCCTGCGGATTTGCAATCTGAATTTCAAGATCTGACATTCGGGCATGAGTTACATTTACCGAAACATTTATATCTGAAATCGTTCCGGTTGAAGCGGGAACACTAACCGTTCTGGCTGTGTAACTGGCGGAATATGGAATACTGAAAGAGCTTCCGAAACTATACGAATTACAATTTGTAGCTGAAGTATATCCAATAGCAAAAGCCTTACTGTTTACTGCATAATAAATATTGGCTGTTGGTTCGATCAGAATTCTGCAGTTGGTTGATGAAGGTACACTCGCCGGAAGTGTAACGGTTTCTGAACCATCATTAGGAGTACTGCCTGCTAAGGTTATAGGAAAGGTCAGACCTCCGTCTGTAGATAATTTAATATTTACGGCAGAGGATCCCTGCAGAGTACTTGTATTATTTACACTCCAGGTAACAGTTTGACTTTGTCCCTGCCTCCAGCTTAAATCAGACGTATTGTGCGACGTCACGGCAAAAGGACCTGCTGCTTCTGTTACATTAACAATCATCGCATCGGTATTGGTTTGTGCTGTTCCCAGAGCCGCATTATCTCTTCCTGTTAAGGTAAAATTTAAGGTTCTGGTTCTTGAGGAAACCGATTCCCACGTAGTCGTGAGCTGATTTTGAAGGACAGAACTCAATGCCGGCATATAACGAACTGCCGAGCTGCCGGGAGCCACAGACCTGAATAAAGGTCCGTCTGGTTTTGTTGGATATGCCACACTGTTTCCTGCCGAAGTGGTTACAGCATTATCATATTCTTCCCAGCTATATGTTATCGTATCTCCATCGGCATCGGAGCCGCTTCCTTTTAATACGAAAGGAGTACTAACAGGAATTGTATAATCAATCCCAGCATTAATTACTGGCGGGTTATTGACCAGACTGGTACTAACGGGACAGGATTTGGTGCCAAGATTATTCTGAATTTGTAAAATACTGGCATAGGCAAAATAATCATCTGAATTATCCTGAATATCGTAATCGCCTGTCACACCAGCATATCCCATTATCGTACTTCCGCTTCCCGGTTCAACATTTACATTTGTTCGTTCCCCCGCATCAAAAGAAAAAGTATGATTAGCTCCTAACTGATGTCCAAATTCATGAATCACAAAATCAATATCAAAAGTATCTCCTTCGGGTTTTCCATTGGACGGAGAGGTATATGCACTTCCTTTTGCCAGAGGATCATTAGTGGTTGGATTTGTACAGACACAGCCTATACAACCCGCGTTTCCGCCTCCTCCCGAAGCACCAAATAAATGTCCGATGTCATAATTACTATTTCCTATCACACTTGTCAGTGTAGTCTGTACTTCCTGATTCCAGGCACCATCAGCACCTGTTGAAGCATTAGAATAAGGATCGGTGGAAGCATTGGTATAAATGACAGCATCGTTATTGGCAATCAAAACCAGCTTTACGGCCAGGTCTTTATTTAAAACACCATTGACTCTTGTCATGGTGGCATTCATTCCTGCCAGTGCCAATGCCTTTGTTCCGCCAAAATAGGCTGTATATTCTCCCGTACACGACAATGCCAGGCGCAGGGTTTTGAAAACTTTATTGTTTGAAGCTGCTTTGGCTGTTTTTGACAATTGACTGTCTACAATTTTATCCAGTGTTTTACACTCCAGTTTTAACTTTGAAGCAGCATCTTTGGAGGAAAACAAAATATATTCTTCTTTATTTTCGGGATTTTCCTCAATAAATTCTGTTGCTTTATCAGCTCTGAAAACCATTGTCTGAATTCCTCTTGGAGAAAGGCTAAAGTGAATTTTTGCCGTTTTATCATCTAAACCGCTCCCTTCATAAGCTCTGATTTCGGGATATTTGGCTTGTAACTCCGGGTCAAAATTCGAAGATTCCCAAACCTGATATCTTTCCAGCACTCCTGCTGTATTTGGAATTGTTATTTCTATGGTTCCGCTTACTGCAGATTTTGCTGCTGCACCGGAAAGCTTAGCTGTTAAAGATTCTGTATTGAGTTTGTAATACAATTTATCAGAATCTGATACACCAGCACTTTTTGCCGTGGCCGAAACTGAATTGACCTTTTGCCACATGGCATCCTTCTGGGCGTAAATTTGTATATAGGAAAACAGGATTATAAAAAAAAGTAATGATTTCTTCATACTGGGGGATTGTTTAGAATGAACCAAATTTAAGGGAATTAAATTGAATTCTTACATTTAAACGACATTTAACGTTTTTTAGTCGACCAGTCAATCTTTTATTCGACAAAAGAAACTTTATCCCTTAAAAAAAATCAATTACGCTTAGCGTAAAATTTCAAATAGATAGTATAAATTTGCAGCATCTTAAATAATTTGTTTTGAAGCTCTTTCATTCTATAAACGATTTCCATTCCACCAAGAAAACAATTCTGACTCTTGGTACTTTTGATGGCGTGCATATTGGTCATAAAAAAATTCTGGAAAGAATTACTCAAAACACTGAAAACGGACAATATGAAAGTTTAGTACTTACATTTTTTCCGCATCCCAGAATGGTCCTTCAGGAAAAATCAGAGATAAAACTGTTAAATACTATCGCTGAAAAGACAAAACTTTTAGAAGCGACCGGAATTGAAAATTTGGTTATTCACCCTTTTAATGAAAGCTTTTCAAGACTTACTGCCGAAGAATTTGTCCGTACCATTTTAGTCGATCAGTTTCATATTCATAAAATAATTATTGGTCATGATCATCGTTTTGGAAGAAACAGAACGGCCAATATTGATCATTTAATTGCATTTGGAATTGAATACGGTTTTGAAGTGGAACAGATTTCTGCCGAAGAAATTCAGGATGTTTCTGTAAGTTCCACTAAAATCAGAAAAGCACTCAATGAGGGAAATATGAGTCTTGCCAATGAATATCTGGGCTACCGTTATTTTTTAAGCGGTGAAGTTGTGAAAGGCAGACAGCTGGGAAGAACAATAGGGTTTCCAACGGCCAACATTCAAATTGAAGAAGACTACAAACTAATTCCGAAGAATGGTGTTTATGCTGTTAAAGCGCTAATTGACGGTCTGGAGGTTTTTGGAATGATGAATATCGGATTCAACCCGACTGTAAACGGACAAAAGCAAACCATAGAAGTAAACCTTTTTGATTTTAATACCGATATTTATGGTAAAAAAATCGTCGTTTCGTTATTGCAGTACCTTCGTGAAGAACAAAAATTTGGTTCAGTTGATCTTCTGAAAGCCCAGCTAAATCAGGACAAACAAAACGCAATGACGTTTGTAAATACGCTGCTATAAACCTCTATACATACTTTTAGCCGTTTTTAAATCATCGTAGTTGTTTTTTTAGTAATTTTGATAGAACACTGTTTATCAAACACATACTATTAACTTCTTTAAAAATAACCACTATGAAATTACCTAAAGAAATTACAAACGGTTTTTTAATATTCCTCGGAATAGGCATTTATTTTTTATTGATGAATGTATTAGGTTTAGCAGATTTGTTTTACCTGCGCACCCTTAATGTATTTTTTATTTTTTATGGGGTAAACAGGACTATGCAGATGAATCTTCATGAAGGTGAAACCGGTTTTGTATCCAATGCCGTTTCTGCCATGACAACTTCTGTTGTGGGTGTATCATTAAGTGTTTTTGGCTTATTGGTTTATAGTTATGCCCGCGGCGGTGATGCGTATGTAGGAACCCTTTCTGAAGCTTTTATGTTTGGAGGCAACCCTTCAGTACCTACTTATTGTATCTGCCTTCTTTTTGAAGGACTGGCTTCATCGGTAATTGTAACTTTAATGATGATGTTATATTGGAACAATAAATATGCAGCCGATTAACTTATCAGAATAAAATCAACATTTCAATATCCTAAAATCATAAATTTTCTTAATTAAATGATTTTAGGATATTTCTTTTTTGAAAAAACACTGCAAATGTGGAATTTTATTACAGCCGCTTTCAGGTTATAATATTTTACTTACTTTTAATGCTCCAAAAAAACAAATTGAACCATGAGCATTACAAAACACGACTGGACCAAAGATGAAATAATAGCCATCTATAACAAACCTTTAATGGATCTGCTGTATGAAGCAGCTACTATTCACAGACAAAAACACGACCCCAATGTGGTTCAGGTTTCCACACTTCTTTCTATAAAAACCGGCGGATGTCCTGAAGACTGCGGTTACTGCCCTCAAGCTGCCCGATACAATACAGGAGTTGAAGGCAATGATTTAATGAGTGTCAGCCAGGTAAAAGCACAGGCTTTAAGAGCTAAATCAAACGGATCATCCCGTGTATGTATGGGAGCTGCCTGGAGAAATGTAAAAGATGGCGAAGAATTTGATCAGGTGCTGGAAATGGTACGTACCATTAACAAACTCGATATGGAAGTCTGCTGTACTTTAGGAATGCTTACCGAAAATCAGGCACAGCGCCTGGCCGAAGCGGGTTTATATGCTTACAATCACAATTTAGACACTTCTGAAGAATATTACAAAGATGTCATTTCAACCCGTGGTTTTGAAGACCGTCTGCAGACTATCGAAAATGTTCGCAAAACAAATGTTACGGTCTGCAGCGGAGGAATTATCGGAATGGGAGAAAGTATAGAAGACCGGGCCGGAATGCTGGTAGCACTGTCTACTTTAAATCCGCAGCCGGAATCGGTTCCCATTAATGCCCTGGTTGCCGTTGAAGGAACGCCTATGGAAGAAGAAAAACCGATTGAAATCTGGGAGATGATTCGTATGGTAGCCGCCACCCGAATTGTAATGCCGGAAACTCAGGTACGTTTGTCTGCCGGAAGGACTACCATGTCAAGAGAAGGACAGGCCATGTGTTTTTTTGCAGGAGCAAATTCCATATTTGCCGGAGACAAACTGCTTACGACTCCAAATCCAGATGTTAACGAAGACATGAAAATGTTTGAAATGTTAGGATTGATTCCGCAAAAACCTTTTATTAAAATTTCACAGCCCGAAACTGTCGAAGCAGCTGATTCACAATTTACATCCTTAGGAGAAAAACCCAAATGGTCACGACCGGGACATACTATAGAAAGAAATCTCGAAGCTTCGATCAAAGCAAAAATTTAATCGAAAGAGTTCATAAATCTGAATAAATATTTTTAAATTGCTTATAAACAGAGTTATAAGCAATTTTTTTATTTATAAAAATGAAATTAAAACAAATCGCGAGGGTTCAAAAAATCTCTAAAACTGATTTTGTTGCCCAATATGTAAAAAAACAAATTCCCGTTGTTGTCGAAGAACTGACCGAAGACTGGCCAGCGTATCAAAAATGGAAATTATCCTATATTAATAAAATCGCAGGAGATGTAGTGGTACCCTTATATGACGACAGGCCTGTTAATCATGAAGAAGGTTTTAATCAGGCTCATACTAAAATGAAAATGAGTGATTATATTAATCTTTTAGAATCGAAACCTACCAATTACCGCATTTTTCTTTATAATTTAATGAAAGAAGTTCCAACGCTGAAAAACGACTTCTTATGGCCGGACATTGGTTTGAAATTAGTAAAACAATTACCTATGTTATTTTTTGGCGGCGAGAATGCCAGAGTTTTTATGCACTATGATATTGATTATTCCAACATCCTGCATTTTCATTTTCATGGCGAAAAACAATGTATGCTGTTTGCTCCTGACCAGTCCAAATACATGTATAAAGTTCCGCATGCTTTAATTTCCAGGGAAGATATTGATTTTGATAACCCGGATTATGATAAATTTCCGGCACTTAAAAATGCAGAAGGTTATATCACCAATCTGAAACACGGTGAAATGTTATACATGCCTGAAGGATACTGGCATTATATGAAATATTTGACACCGGGATTTTCGATGAGTCTCCGCTCCTTTCCTAAAAACATTGGTAATTTATCAAAAGCCGCATACAACGTTTTTGTAATGCGCTATTTTGATATCCTGATGCGAAAGTTTAAGGGCCAGAAATGGATTGACTACAAGAATGAAAAAGCCATTACCAATACGCATGAAAAGCTGAGAAAAAGTGCGTGAGAAAAAGAAAGCCAGAAGCATAAAAAACGCATCTGGCTTATTTTTATTCCCCAAAATCATAAAGCACTTCTTTAATGAAATGAATCTTATGCTTATTTTTTTGTCCCCGTGTTTTTAAACAAATCAGATGACTTAGGTATTGATTTTAAACTGGGATACAATTTACTAATTTCATATTTTGCATTAACATTTCCTTTTTCATATGCCTTCAACAAATAGTATTTCGCCAAATTATCTAATTGAGTTACACTATCTTCTTCATGAAGAGTCAATAAATAAAATGTATCAAAATAAGCCTCTCCAAGGTCGTGCTTTTCAGCCATTTTCACTGAATAATATAGAAAATCTTCATAACAATTTATTGAAACATATTGTTTAAAAGCTTCTGTGTATAAAGCTTTATTCCCATACATCAGAGCACTATCTGCTAATTTTTTAGCTTTTATTTTATTATTATAGTACTTTTCATAACCTGATAAGGAAATTTCATTTTTGAAATGTACCTCTTTTGGCTGCTTCTTACATGAATAAAATAACAAAAACAGTATCATAAAAATATTTATTCTCATTTCTTATATTTTTTGTTTTGAAACCAGAAACTTCTTTCGTTCCTTATATGTTACTAGGTCTCCTCAGATTATCATAACGCAAAATTTCGAAAAGATTGAGACATTCGCGGAGTTTTTCATAAAGAACTTTTCGTAGAGGGTCCATCTAAAAGGGTTACATTACCCAAATAATTATTATTTTTTGAAAGGGACTTTTTTATATCCGAAAAAAATAGTATCCCTTTTCAAAAGTAACGAGTCATTAACTAAATTTAAAATTACTCCTGAAATTAATTTATTTCTTTTTTTCATTTCCTTTGAATTTTCTGTTGAAAAACTTTCACATAATTTCGGGTAATTTGGTATATATGTATATTTGGGTAATTTTTTAGACAAGGTATCTATATTCATTATTTTTAAAAAATTAACCTTTAGAGTTTTATTTTTATTATTTTCTTTATATGGCAATAAGCTTTTCACAACTTTATATTTGGCCTTTATGACAGTACTTTTTAAGGTATCAGGCACATAAATACAAAAGAAATTTTGTTTAATTTCACACATTTGATTAGTAATAAAACTAATTCTGATTAACTGCTGATTATCCGATAATTCGTAGGTCTTATTTTCTAACTTTATTGTAGAGTTACAGGAAAAAAGAGCATAGAAAATCATTATACATACTGTTTTTTTCATAAATTAATTATTATTAAAATCTGTTGGTGTAATATTATCCGGAGGATATAAAGGAACAACCACATTACCACTACCACTTTTCTATAAAGTACCAATATCATTTACCATTGCAGGAGTAATGCCTGTAATATTGGTTACATTTACCCTAGCCGATTGAGAAACAATATTATTATTTAAAAGTGTTCTATTTACTGTATTAGAGAGATTTTGATCAAAATTATGTGAATTGTAACTTTAATATGCCCGAATACGAATATTGAGCTTTATATGCACTCTGTTCATCAGACACTCCATAATTTTGACCAGTGGTCATCGAATATTCTTTTCTTGCATCTTGTCCACCATGTCTAATTTCGTGACTCCCTAGAGCTGTATCTTTGTTAACATACATAGTAACAACTCCATCTTTACTAACAGTACTATTTGTACCATCTCCATGTCCATTCCTAGAAGTTGCTTTTTCAAATCGATACTCGTTACCTCCTGAAGCTTGAGTAGCATTTCTCATATCCATTATATCACTTTTAGATTTAGTCAATTCAGTAACTCTATCGGCTAAATCTCCAATACTTTTTTCACTTCTTTGAAATTTCTGAATTTGTTTATTTAATTGATTAATTTTTGCATCTAACTTTTTTTCATATTTCTGTGCTCTCTTTTCGTTTTTTTCGTCAAACCAACGACCATCAATCTCTATATTTAAAATAGCGTTATTTTTTACGAAAGTATAAGGGGAAGTTGAGTAATATTTTTCAGATAAAGCATCAATATTTTGCCACCTGCCAAGTGATGCATCATAATCTATCCATCCATAAGCATATTTATTAAGCCCCAGCTCGTCTTGAAGCCCCTTACCGTTATACTTATACTTCTCGGCCTGAGCACTTCCTAAAGAATAATTTGG